>NZ_WYEU01000002.1:649089-973634 GCF_015143595.1 Sneathiella sp. P13V-1
AAGGAATATTGGGACCTTTGACATTGGACGGTAGCAAGTCGCTTTGAACAACTTGCTCTTTAAAACCAGTGTTTTTAGAAGTTCCCTCAGACGTCATATGGTGGATGATCCAAGCCTTTAGGCGATTTTGTGAAGATCTCGTATCCGTCAGCGGTAACACCCAAGGAATGTTCAAACTGTGCGGATAAAGACCTGTCGCGGGTTACAGCGGTCCAGCCATCTTCCAGCACTTTCACCTGCCACTTACCCAGATTGATCATTGGCTCAATGGTGAAAATCATACCCTCACGAAGTTCAACACCTTCGCCCGGGGTGCCGTAGTGAACCACATTAGGAACGTCGTGGAAAACCTGACCCAGACCGTGGCCACAAAAATCACGAACAACAGAGCAGCGGTTCTTTTCAGCAAACGACTGAATGGCATAGCCAATGTCACCCGTTGTTGCGCCGGGTTTGACAACTTCAATACCCCGCATCAGGCATTCATATGTGATGTCGATCAGGCGACGTGCTTTTACATTTGGTTTGCCCGCAATGAACATGCGGCTTGTATCACCATGCCAGCCATCCACAATTGGTGTCACATCGATATTGATGATGTCGCCATCTTTCAGTTTCTTATCACTTGGAATACCATGACAGACAACATGATTGATGGACGTACAGATGGATTTTGGAAACCCGCGATAGCCAAGCGGTGCACAAGTGCCGCCGCGTTCCGTAATGAAGTCACTGCAAAGCGTGTTCAGCTCGTCCGTGGAGACACCAGGGACTACATGTTCCGCGATCATGTCCAGTGTTTCAGCAGCCAACTGCCCAGCTTTGCGCATACCCTCAAAGCCCTCAGGACCATGAAGTTTGACAACGCCGGTATTTTCGACGGGTGTTTCTTTGCTGCTGATATATTTCATCTGTCTAATTGGTCTTTTCTGAATACTATACTGGTTTCTATCATTAAGGGAAGTTGAAGTTAATCATTTTCTATCAATGAGATAGTATGATTTATTCCAATCCGCTCTGGTGTTATATGGCAATCATAGCAAATGATTTCCACACCTGCAGCCACAGCTTCCTTAAAGGCTTCCGAATAAGCCGGATCAATGTCAGATGCAAGCCTGAAACGATCACAATCGGTGCGCTGAACCAGATAAAACATGGTGGCCCGATGGCCTTGTTCAACCATATTTGCCAGTTCTTTCAGATGTTTCGTGCCGCGTGCTGTGACGGCATCTGGAAATTCTGCCAACCCGTCTTCACGGGAGAGGGTGACGTTTTTCACCTCAACATAGCAGTCTGCCTTGCCTTCAGACTGAAGCAGAATATCAATACGGCTGTTCTCTCCATATTTTACTTCATTACGAAGTGTATCATATCCGGCGAGTTCAGGAACTTCTCTGTTTGAAATCGCTTCTGAAACAATCTTATTGGGATGAGAAGTATTGACGCCAACAAGGGCGGGGCCTGTATCCACAAGTTCCCAAGAGAATTTCAGTTTTCTTTTCGGGTTGTCAGATTTTGAAAGCCAGACTTTGTATCCGGGTTCTTTCAGCCCCATCATGGATCCGGAATTGGCGCAATGGGCAGTCACGACCTCGCCATTTTCCAACGTGATATCGCTCAAGAACCGTTTATAACGTTTGATGAGAGTGCCTGAAATTAAAGGGGTTGGAAAATCCATGATATATGCCGTCCGGTTTTATTCTTAATTTCGTCTGCATGAAAAGGCTTTGTGTTTTTTGACATTCTCGTCAAAAATGCCTGCAAACAGAAAGACAATAGGCATTCAGCTGGAAAAATCAAATGTCAGAAACAAAAGAAAAACCGATCATCAAAACCGCAGCAATGGTTGTCATTGGGGATGAAATCCTCTCTGGTCGCACCCAGGACATCAACGTGGCGCATGTGGCAACCAAGATCGGCGAGATTGGCATTCAAATGCGAGAAGTTCGCATTATTCCAGATATTGAGCAGGAAATTGTGGATGCGGTGAATTATTGCCGTGCCAAATATGATTACGTCTTTACAAGTGGTGGCATTGGCCCAACCCACGACGATATTACAGCTGATTCCATTGCGGCGGCGTTCGGGGTTGGCATTGGTTACCATCCGGAAGCTTTTGACATTCTAACGAAACACTACGAACAAGCTGGCGTCGAGTTTAACGAAGCGCGTAAAAGAATGGCACGTGTTCCGGATGGCGGCTCTTTGATTGATAACCCGGTGAGTAAGGCACCCGGTTTCAGAATGGAAAATGTCTTCACCATGGCTGGTGTGCCCGCAGTACTGCAAGCGATGATGGAAAGCATTGTTCCAACCCTTGAAGGCGGGGCAAAGATGCTTAACCGGTCAGTACAGGTATCTCTGCCAGAAGGTCGTGTAGCTAAAAATTTGGGCGAACTGCAGGAAAAATTCCCTGAAGTTTCAATGGGTTCTTACCCATACTTCAAGGCGGGTAAAGTCGGCACCAATCTGGTGCTTCGTTCTGTTCACCCGGATTTATTGGATCAAGCCCAAGCTGAGCTTATTCAAATGCTTGAAGCAGAAGGTGCGGAATATCAGGCGGAAGAATAGAAGAGGGGCGTAAATCCGCCCCTTATTTTTAGCTGAAGATTTCAGGCAAGGTTGCCAGTCTATAACCTTCTTTTGTTAGTCGCTCTTTGACACCGTTGGCGATATTAATGGCCCCATCAGAATCTCCATGAACACAGATACTGTGGATTTCAGCTTCAATCCCTTTACCTTCAGGGGTGAGGATTTTACCGCTATCAAGAAAGGACAGGATCTGATCCGCTGCCTGATTGGCATCATGGATCATGGAGCCCGGTTGTGATCTTGGTGCGAGATTTCCATTTTCATCATAAGTGCGATCCGCAAAAATCTCACCTGCCGTAGGAAGCCCCGCGTTAATACCGCCTTTAAACAGGCAGGATCCAGCTGTTGCCAGAAGGATAAGATTGCTATCGACGGCCTTGATCGCACGTGCAATGGCATCTGACATGTCCTGATCCACTGATGCCATATTGTTAAGCGCGCCGTGCGGTTTGACATGCGTAACCACCGTGTCGTTCATCGCAGCCATGGCCATAATGGCACCGATCTGATAGGCGACCATGGCCTCCAATTCATCTGATGAAAGATGCATTTGGCGGCGGCCAAAACCCTGATGATCCGGAAAGGAAGGATGCGCGCCGATACTCACGCCGTTTTGCTTGGCGCGGGCAATGGTTTCGCGCATCACCAAAGGATCGCCAGCATGATAGCCACAAGCAATATTGGCAGAATTGACAGTTGCCAGCATGGCCTCATCATTGCCGATGCTATACATGCCGTAGCTTTCACCCAAATCTGCGTTCAAATTCACCTGTTTTGTCATAGCTCTTCCTCTAACTGTCCGGTTATGCGCCCCGGATCCATCGCGTTTACCACGCCATCAATGATATTTTCTTCATAGAGGGCTTTCACGTTTATCTTTCCAACTTCGATATAGGTATCAATCGAAGAAATGCACTTCTCAATTTGGGCATATCTGGCAAGTCGAAGCTCACTGGCCTGTTCAAGGCTGACAAATTCAAATTGCATGCTTTGATTAGGTAGGACTTGCCCAAGACGATGCATATCTGCAGCAATCACAGTGCCGATTTTGGGGTATCCACCAATTGTCTGGCAATCCATAAACAGGATAATGGGTTGTCCACTTCCAGGGACCTGAATGGTGCCGGGAACAGATCCATCAGAAATCAGATCATGTCCTTTTTCGGGAAGGGCAGCAATTGCGTCCCCTTCAAGCCTGATCCCCATGCGATCCACATCTTTTGTGACCGCAAAAGTTTGGTTGGCAAACCTACTCAGTGTCTCCTCTGAGAAATAGTCGTCTTGAGGCCCTTTGATAATGTGAATTGGGGTGTTATCAGCCGTAAGGGGTGATTTTACAATCTGGTCCTCACCATGAACAGACGCCTGATTTAAAGGAAGTTGATCTCCTTCGTTAAGGACGCTGCCATTTAGTCCACCAAGGCTTGCGCGGGCATAGGTTGATTGACTTCCCAATACGGTTGGCAGGTTAAATCCGCCTTCAACAGAGAGATAACCTGTTGCAACGCCTTTCAAAGGATGAAGATGCAGTTCATCTCCATCATGCAAGGTCACGCTCCGCCATGCGACAATCTCAATTGGATCCTCGTCAGATTTACGGATTAATGTCGCGGTTGTGTCAGCGGCAAGGCCAAGGCGAAGGGGACCGCCAATGGCTTTTACTTTGGGTCCCATAAAGCGAAATTCGATGGCCGCCGTAAAAGGCTCATTGCCCACAAGCGCATTACCGATTTGCAGAGATACCGGGTCCACAGCACCGCTTCTTGGAACGCCGGAACTTGCCATTCCGTATCGACCTTTATCCTGTATGGAGGACAGAAGGCCCGGGTGGAGAATTTCCAGATGAGCCGTCATTTCTGCACCTCAGTTGTTGAGGCCAGATCTTCTAGGGATAACTCACCACTTTTATAGGCGGCATCAAGTTCTTTGAAAACCTCCTCGCTCACTGGCTTAAAACGGATCAGGTCGCCCGGGGCCATTAAGGCCGGGCGGCTTCTGTTCTGATCGAAAAGAGGCACTGGGCAGCGTCCGATTAGATGCCAGCCACCTGGGCTCTCCCACGGATAAATAGCCGTTTGTGCATTGGCAATGGCAACGGATCCCGGCGGAACTTTCACGCGTGGGGATTGGCGACGCGGAAAACGAATGCGTTCGTCAATTTCCCCAAGGAAAGGAAAACCTGGCAAAAAACCGATCAGCAATACGTCATAATCCTGTCCAGTGTGTATATCGACCACTTCGGAAGTGGACAGACCACTCCGTTCTGCGATTTCTTGCAAATCCGGTGCGTATTCCCCTTCATAACAGGCGGGCAGGGTCCATAAGGTTCCTGCGCTCTCGGTTGTGTTACTTTCAGCGCCTACCAAGGATTTAACAACAGCAAGGTTTGCGCGGAAATCTGCCAGATCCGGGTCCATCACCAGGGTGAGGGAGCGCACAGCGGAGATGATATCCAGAACACCACCAATAGCACCGTCTTCAATTTTCTGATCGATCGCGACGCGCAAGGCCCGAATATGACGGGCGCCGACCACACCGCTGAGATCTGGAAATTCAACCGTGAAGGCGGAATCCCCGAGCATCAGAAATCGCGAGTTCATTTTCTTATCCGTTGTTTTTCAGCACACTGACAGGGGGTGATCCCACCCCACTGTTTTTAGTAGAAAAGTTGCGGTAACCACAAGGCCAATTCTGGGAAGGCAATCAAAAGCGCGATCATGGCAAACATGGTTGCCACGAACGGCAATGCACCAATCATTAGGTCTTTAAGCTGTCCCGATGACCGAATGGATTGCACCACAAACAGGTTGATCCCAATGGGTGGTGTGATCAGCGCGGTTTCAAGAAGCACCATCAACAGGATACCAAACCAGACCGGATCATAGCCCATGCTGACAACGATCGGGGTGACGATGGTTGCCGTGGTGATCAACATGGAGAAAGTTTCCATAAAGCAGCCTAGAATAATATAGAAGGCCACAATCAATAGAAGCGTTCCAAGCGGTCCTAGACCCAGTCCAACAATAAAATCAGTAAGTTGCGTAGTCAGCCCAATGGCGGAAAGTACAAAGTTCAGGAATACAGCCGCCACGATAATTAGCATGATAATGCCGGTGGTGCGCATAGTGCCTTTGAAGACTTCCTTCAACATTGAAATGCTGAGACTGCGGTGGAAGGCTGCCAGAATAAGGGCTGCCACCACACCTAATGAGGCGGCTTCGGTTGGTGTCGCCCAGCCAGCGTAAATCGATCCCACTACAACAAGGAAGATCAAAATCGGGGGTCCTAAATGGACAAGACTTTTGATCTTTTCAGACCAGGTGTAAGTGATTTTCTCACCGCCCCATTGCGGTTTGTAGAGACAGGCAATGATCACTGTCGCCATAAACAGGCCCGCCAGAAGAAGACCCGGTACAAAACCCGCCAGATATAGCTCTGATACGGATGTATTGGTGAGCAATCCAAAGACGATCAGGTTAATGGAAGGCGGGATCAGAATCCCGAGCGTTCCACCAGCCGCAATGGTGCCGAGGAACATAGGCTCATTATATTTGCGTTTATGCATTTCAGGCTCTGCCACAGTGCCGATGGTGGCGGCCGTTGCAACGCTGGAACCAGATGTGGCAGCGAATAAGGCGCAGGCGCCAATGTTGGAATGCATCAAGCCGCCAGGAAGCCAGGAAAGCCATTTCGCCATGGCGTCATACATTCGGGTTGCAATGCCGGAACGCAGCAGAATTTCACCGAGCATGACAAACATCGGGATGGCAACGAGCAGAAATTCAATGGAGTTTTGCCAGAAAATATCTCCGATCGCGCGGTGCACGGGCATCATCGTAAAGAAGTGACCCAAGATCAGGCCAAGCCAACCGAGTGCAGCCGCAACAGGAATACTGAGCGCGATCAGGACAAGAAGAATTAGAATAGCAGCGGGAAGCATTTAATCACCCTTCACATCAGAATTTGTGTGGGAGCGAAGCTTGTCTGCTTCTTCTCCGAGTTCAGTGGCAATTTCCTCATCCAAGGACGGGATGCCCATAAGTTGATCCACTTGATTCTGCTTGCCTTTCAGCATGTAGAAAACCGCAGTAATCAGCAGCAAAAACGAGGTGAGCGCCGCGAAACAAAGCCCCACATACCAAAGCGTCTGCGGATAGACGAGAGGGGTCTGAAGCGGGGTGATGGACCGGCTGTCATAGAGGAAGGCGTCTGAGACAATGTTGTAGGAGAAGTAACAAACAACACCGAAGAAGCCGAACATGGCCGCCATGCTCAGGATATCCAGCACGCGTTGAACGGGCGCTGGCAAGACGTTATACAGCAAATCAATTCGGATATTTGCCCGTGTGACCAAGGCGTATGAGTATGCGCAAGCCGTTGCCACTGCAAAAACATAGCCTGAGATTTCATCTGCACCCGCGATGGAATAGTTAAATACCTTCCGGGTGATAATGTCATAGGTCACCAGACACGCCGCGGCCATTAAGGACCAGCCGCCAACCTGTACAAGTGCGTTAATGACACGATTAAGTGGGCCAAACATTGATCTGCCTTTTCTAAATCGATTGGAGGAAGCAGGATCGGTGAGTGGCTCTCAACCGATCCCGCTTCAAGGGTTCCTTATTTGGAAACCGCTTTCATGTTCAGTACTTTACCAACTGTGTCATTCCAGTTGTCAGCACAATCTTTACCGCAACGCTCTGCCCAGCGGGACAGAACAACGTCATTTGCGATTTTGTCGCGGGCTTTCAGGTCGTCAGCGCTTGGCTCAACCAGTGTCATGCCGCCAAGTGGCGCATCTGCACCAAGAGGGCAAGATTTACCTGTAAGACATTGAATTGCAACATCATCTTCTTTTGCAGTTGCTTCCCACATGCTGTCGGTCAGCTTATCAAGACGGGCTTTCATGTCTTTCTGCTGATCCGCAGACATGGAGTTCCACTTGTCCATATTCATGGCACCGAAAGCAAGGCCCCAACCCACACGCATTGTGTAGACATAGTTTGCAGCTTGATACCATTTCGCTGTGTAAGCGGACATGGTGCCGGTGATCGCGCAATCTACAACGCCTTTTTCAAGGGCCGGAATAACTTCACCGAAGGATACAGTGACGGATGTGCCGCCAACACCTTCAACGAAATCACCAAGAGTTGTCGCGTAAACGCGGATTTTCTTACCTTTCAGGTCCTGAATGCCTTTGATTTCGTTTTTGCAGTAAAGGATCTGGGATGGGAAAGGATATAGCTGCAGCAGTTTTGCGTTATAGTATTTGGCAAACGCTTTTTCCAAAGTCGGGAAGTAAGCTTCAGCAACTTTCCGCTCTGTTCCGATATCCTGTGTCACGGAAGACAGATCACCACCTTCAAACACCGCGTTTTCAGCAGCCACATATCCCGGCAGACCATAGGCATAGTCAAACACGCCGGATTTCAGCATACGCATCACTTCAAAGCCCTTAAGGCCGAATTCAGAGTAAGACCCGATTGTAGAGATAACGCCACCTTTGGTTTCCTTTGCAATGCCGCGCCAGAAAGGGGCCTCACGGTCGTTATAGTTAGTCATGCTGTTCCATGTACCAATAACGCTCATTTTAACTGGTTTGTCTGCGGCATTGGCAGATGCCACACCCAGTGCAATCGTTGCTACCGCACCCGCGGCAAGGCCGATCGCCTTTACTTTGTTCAACATTGTAGATACCTCCGTGTATGAAAATTTGAACATTTCTTAAAATTCACTAATGGCCCCACGTCCGACATTCGCGCTCGGTATGTCCGTGATCAGCATGTGACCCGGTGCGTGGGTAATACAGATACTGGGTTTGGCGTTGGTGATGGCCACTTGCGGGGTCACGCCGCACGCCCAGAAAACAGGAATTTCGCCGTCTTTGATGGTCGTTGGGTCACCAAAGTCGGGTTTGGAGACGTTCTGAATACCGATCTCGGCCGGGTCCCCCATATGCAGGGGCGTGCCGTGGGCTTCAGGAAAGCGACTGGTAATCTCGATCGCCCGGATCGCATCTTTCACGGGCAGGGATCTCATGGATACCACATATTGACCAGAGAAGGGACCCGCAGGTTCCGCCTCGATATTGGTGCGGTACATGGGAACGGTGGTGCCTTCTTTAATGTGGCGGATTTCCATGCCGTCATTCATCAAGGCTTCTTCGAAAGAGAAAGAACAGCCCAGAACGAAGCTCACAAAATCTTCCTGCCAGATATCAGTCACATCCGTGACAATTTCCTGGAACTCGCCATTTCGGAAGATTTTATATTTTGGCACATCCGTGCGGATATCCACATCATGGCCCAAGGTCTGAACCACCGGGTTCCCCGTATCGGACACACCAACAAGCGGGCAAGGTTTGGGGTTCCGCTGACAAAAGCGGAGGAAGTCGGTGGCATATTCCGCCGGAAGAACCGCAAGGTTGCCCTGAATAAAGCCACCCGCAAGACCTGCCGTATCGCCGTCATAATCCCCAGCTCGGATTGCCTGCCTTACGGCAACCGGGGTTTCATCCTTTAGATCATCCCAACTCTTCATCTGTCCGTCCCGCTCATCTCCGTGCTTTTGATGCACTTTTTATGGAAGATCGAACGATGACAGTTTTATTCGATAAAGGCGAACTGAATAAATTTTGCAGATGTGATAAGTTTTTTTTATCAAGGGAGCCCGTTAAAACTCCCACGCGGTTGTGATCGCAAGTTCTGCCATTTTTTCCACGATTGGGTTGAACGGCTCCCGTGAATAAGACGCTGTGAACTCTAGATTGGAAGGCTGCCAGTTACTTTCAATGACTTTCAGCCGCCCCTTGGCAATTTCTTCCTCCACCATGGTGGTTGGCAACATGGCAATGCCAAGGCCATCCAGCGTCATGCGCATAATCGCCGCCAATGACGTTGAGGGAAACAACCTCAAATTTTCGATATCAATCCCACGGGCGAAGGCCTGCACCTCTGCAAAGGGACGGGTGTTGCGGGCATAGGTCATGATGGGATGGGCGAACATTTCCTCGATGGAGACAATATCAGAAATGTCAAAATCGGAGGAGCAAACCCACTTCAATTCAAAGGATTTAAGTTCCTCATTATGGATGCTGTATTCTGAAATAGGCCCCATCAAAAACGCCAGATCCAAGGACCTTGCCACTAGTTCGTTGCGCATATTGGCGGTCACATCCACACTCACCTCAATATTCACATTGGGGAACTGTTTATGGGCCTTGTTCAGGAAATCTGACAGCCATGTATGGACAATGGTTTCCGATGCGCCAAGGCGAAGGATGCCGGATAACGCATTGCTTTCACATGCTTTTTCCTTAAACCGCTCTGCCTGAAGAATAAGTTTCTGGGCTTGGGGGAGAAGCTCCACCCCTTTGGCGGTCAGCTCAAACGACCCGGCATGGCGGCGAAACAGCTCAACCCCCAGCGTCTCTTCCAAGGCGACAATGCGCGATGAAATGGCAGGCTGACTGGTGTTCAGTTTTTTAGCGGCTTTACGAAAGCTGCCAAGGGTGCTGACCCAGACAAAGGTTTCCAGTTGCTTTAGGTTCATAAGAGATGACTCTAACGGCGATAAAGAGCCAAGTATAGCCACATTGAACGCCTTCGATCTAGATGTAGGTCGTATCAGAACAACTTTATCTGAAGCTAGGTGAACTGAACTACAGATTGACCGGTTAAGTTTTCATCTCTTTATAAATCAGGAATTTAAAACGCAGAAAATTGACCAGTTTTTGTGGTTATAGGGAAAATGCAACCGTAGATACTACAACCATAGAGATAAGAGAAAGTTAGAGATCTTTGAAATGTGATGAATAGAAAACATATATATAAATTAGATATTAAAAATATAAAATAATTAAATATCAATAAGTTGACAGAAATAGAGTTAAACTTTATTGCATTTAAAAAAGATTGAAACAAAACAAATAAATCAATTCTGAGTGGGAAAACAACCAAATGGCAAAACAGATTGCAGCGCTATTTTGTGCAACAGCGATGTTGATGGGAACATCCGCAATGGCGGATGAAAATAATCATGATTTCACCTTTTCCCTGAACGGAGATTTGAAGGAATCCTGGGTTCCAACCACAGCATATACGGTTGATAGGAATGCGAATACAGAAGCTAAAACTGATGACAATATAACTCTTTATGGATTTAGTGCGGATGCCGCCTATCGTTTGTCAGAAGATAACTTTCTAAGTGGGTCTTTTCTTGGAAACCGTCCGTCAATCGGGATTTCAATCTTACATCTTACCGGGGAATCTAAAGCCAAAGATTTCTATGCAGTTTCAGGGGTTAATTCAGTCTTGGGTATCGACGGCGCCACTCCAAACACGTTTTGGGCAGCGGGCACCTGGACAAGTGAAAATGATGTGAAACTGTCTGATGTTTCTTTAACACTCTCTGGTACTGAAAACGCCAAGACTTGGTCTTTTATTCCTGAATTTGGGTTGTCATTTCGCCGGCATGATCTGGAATATAAGGCGAGCAGAAAAGGAGCTGTGACAGGTAACTACTTTGAAGTTGTTAATGGTGGCCTGGATACAAATATGTATGGTGGTACTCTTGGATTGAATGTACTTAGCCCTGTATCAGACGGCTGGCGGTTTGGAGTGCGTGCAGGGGTCACAGCAATGGTGACCTCGACAGATATGAGCCTTACTCAGGATGCAAATAGTGCTCTTCCAACGATCCCTGACGTTTCAGTGAAGGATAATGATAATTCTGGTTTTTACGAGGGCTCGCTTAGTCTTTCTGTTGAAAAAACGTTTGGCGCAGTCAGTATCTCATCTGAGGTCTATGGCAATGCCAATTACGGATTGCCTTATATTGACGGCACGTCCCAAGCAGGTGTTGCTACGAAAATTGCAAATGACAAAACTGCCTATGATCTAGGTGGTAGGTTGTCTTTGAACATCAAATTCTAAGTTTTAAAAGTGGACGCGGCTTTACTTGAGCTTTCACAAGAGCAGGTTATTCGCGTCTTCTTAACTTGTGGAGTTTTGTCAGGACCGCGTGATGAAACCAGAATGTAAGCGCCCGTCCTGACGAGTTTGCAGTATCGCCGAAATAAAAATCGCAAAGACGCATTTTCCCACTTGTCTGGGTGTGTAACTCTGAGTAGGTTAGCGCTGTTGCCCGCATGGTGAAATTGGTAAACACAGTAGACTTAAAATCTGCCGCGCGTATGCGCTTCCCGGTTCAAGTCCGGGTGCGGGCACCATCCTTCCAAAGAAAAACTATTCCACCGGAACCGCGTAGATCGTGATCCAGAGAAGGATCAGGGCGAGGGTGGTGAAGCCGGTGATGCGCAAGCTATTTCCGTTTTTATTGTCTGATCGTCTTGCCGCGATAATGGCGACGAGGCATTGGGTGAAATAGTAGAACGCGAAGGCGCGAGAGGCGTAGGCGACGATTTCGAAGATGTTGATCTGCCAGATCAGGATGATCGCGCCGATGGTGATGATGGCGTATCCGGCGCGGGCTGGGGCCATGCCCTGACTTTCCTCCCGCACGATGCCGCCACCGCTTAACGTATCGGCAACGGCGGCGCTGAACTGGCTGAAGGTGGCGGCGATAATCATCATTATAGGCAGGATGAAGGACACATGCTCCAACATGCCGATAATGGCGGTTTCTTCCGGCGGGACGTCCTGCACAAGCCCGAGGAGTGGCATAAACAGAAGCACAAACCCGATATAGATAGCCCCTGCCAGGATTTGGGCATATTTCATGCTGCGGATGCGGGTGGGGCCGTCATATTCATCCCCCAGATACCGGGATGTTTCAAACCCTTGCACCATCAACAACATGCCGCCTAACAGACGCAGGCTGTCCAGATCAAATTCCGTTTCCGCAACGGCGGGCAGGCTGCTGCCATTTTCAAGGGAGAACCACATCAAACCGGCGCAGGCCGCCCCGATAATGGCGAGTTTGATGCTGACGGAGTATTCTTCCAGCAATTCCAGCGTTTTAAGGCCTCGAAGCAGGCCGGCAACACAAATAAGAACCAGCACCAAGCTGGTGAGGATATTGGCGTTCGTCTCTGTGTTCATATCGACGCTGCGCAAGATAAAGGCGGACATGACACGAAGATAGAAGGCCACGGAAATCAGATATGCCGCAAATACCGCTAAGTTAGAGGCAAACTCCATGCTCTTTAAAAGATGCGGTGGGGCCTTGGTGTTGAGGAGCGGTTCCGCATGGGCGATGTTAAAGCGGATCACCCAGCCGATCAGATAAGAGAGGGCGATGATCCCCGCCATGGCGATGGGGGTCCATGTCCCCATACTTTCCCCAAGGATAGGGGCGGCAATGAGAAAGCCACTTCCGATGATGGAGGCAAGCGGTGTGACGGTCGCCCGCCAGAGATTATTTTCACGGATCGGTCGCCAGAAAAGAACGCCGAGAAGGACCAGCGCAACAAAGAGAAGAAAATAATCTATTATTTCCAGTGGCTTGCTCCCTTTGTTTTAAGTGATACAGGATCGCACTTTGCACGATCCTGTATGTCAGGAGATTACTCTGCTGCTGTGATCATGATCTCAACAGTGAAGCCCGGTGCTGCCAGTTTGGCTTCACCACAGGCGCGTGCTGGTGGGTTTTCTGGGTCCACCCATGCATCCCAAACTGCGTTCATTTCCGCAAAGTCGGCCATATCCGCCAGCCAGATTGTCGCCATCAACAGCTTGGATTTGTCGGAGCCGCAACGCTCCAGAAGGCTGTCGATCTGGGACAGGATCTGTTTTGTCTGATCAGTAACGCTCTCGCCCGGTGTTCCCACCTGACCTGCCAGATGGATTGTGCCATTGTAGACAACGGCCTGGCTCATACGGGGGCCTTTATCCAGACGGGTAATTTCTGTCATAATTATCACCTTTGAAATTAGATTGGATCCAAACGATTAGCATCAAGTGGACGTGCCCTCAATCCTAAATCTTTATATATTTCAATCGCTCAGGGATTTGCCTGATAGACGTCGCATCTTCGTTGGCGAATGCAAAGCGCAGATATCTTTCCTGTCCGGGGCCGAAAAACTCCCCCGGAATGGTAAGCAGCCCGCACTCTTTCGCGAGCTTTTCCGCAACCTCGATAGAAGACTTATCTGCAAAAGGGTGGCGGATGTAGCTAAAATACGCCCCGATGGCGATGATTTCCCACTCCGTTGCCTGTTGCATGGCTTCAACCATGGCCTCCGCGCGATTTGAAATCTCCTGCCTGTTGCCTTCGCGCCAGTCTTTCAAGTCATTCATCAGACGGGCAATGGCAATTTGTGGCGGGCGCGGGGCGCAGATCTGAATATTGTCCATGACCTTACCCATTTGCATCACAACATGGTCACCTGCGACCACAGCCCCAAGGCGGAGGCCCGGAATGCAGAAGGATTTGGAAAAGCTGTAAAGCTGGATCAAAGTTTCCTGCCAGCCGTAGCGGTTAAACAGGGTGTGAGGGCAACTCTGTTCACCTTTCAGAAAATCGCGATATGTCTCATCCAGAATAAGCCAGATGCCTTTTTCCTGACACAGGTCAAAGATTTGTGTCAGAAGATCGGGTGAATAGACCGCACCTGTTGGATTGTTGGGGGAGACGAGCGCAATGGCCTTTGTGTTATTTTCAATCGCGGCCGCAAGTGTCGCGATGTCCGGCACCATGCCATTATCGGCGCTTAAGTCAAAGCTGCCAACTTCAATTCCCAGCATCTCCATGGAGGTTTCATGGTTGAAATAGAAAGGGTTGGACAGAAGAATCTGATCACCTGCCTTGGCAACCGTCATAATCGCGGTAACAAAAGCCTGATTGCATCCGGATGTGATAAGTGTCTGATCGGCGGTAACTTCAGTCCCATAACGTGCACTGACATTTTGGGCGTACACATCCCGAAGTTCATCTTCCCCTTCAATAGGGCCATATCCATAAACAGATAGGTCTTCTGCAATTTTTGCCAGTTCTTCCCTCAAACTTGGGTGAGGGGGATAGTTAGGCACCGCCTGAGACAAATCAATAATAGGGCCCGCTTCGCCTGAATAGGCATCCAGCCACGCCTTTACCAAGGGAATAGGCGGTACACTTAAGGTTTCGATATTTTTATTGAGGGCAGGGGCAGTCAAGGCGTGGGTACTTTTCTTTTCCATTGAAAGAGGGAAGGCCCTTTATAATGGAAGTAGGAAGGCCACTGCAAAAGATTTTCCGCCTGAGATGTTGTGGAACCTCTCAGGCGGGATTGTCTGCTTAATATCCGATAGATGCTGTGGAACGTGACAGTTCTTTAGACAGATCTGTTTTGGCAATCATTTTGCCGTAATCGCGCGGTGGCACACTGCTTTGCTGATCTTCGGATTTGATCGCAGCTGCAACCGTTGTGTAACCCCCGTTTAGCGGGACACGGGACAGGTAACAATCCTGACCGTTTGCTTGCAGGGTTTCACACAGTTCAATTGGTTCCTGACGACTTGTAAAGCTGCCGATGCGAACGCGGTAATAGACACCTTTTTCAGGTCCAAGATCCGTAACCGCATAGACTGGTGAATACTCTCCAATCAGGTCTTTCTGACTTTGGCTGATTTCTTCCCAGCCGCGCATTGCCCGTTCTTTTGATCGGAAGGAAGCCAATTGCAGGAAGTAGAGGTTATCACCAGATGGTTTCTTGAAGGAAACTGTTGGGCTTTTGAAAACGGCTTTTTCAAGTTTGATATTTTCTGCAACCGTCTCCCGTGCGTCAACACGCGCGGTAATTTCCTGTTTCACGACCTCTGGCTTCTTCGCCACTGGTTCGATGATTTTACGAACAGGTTCCGCTTTTTGGGCGACTTTAGGTTCCGCCATTTTCTGAACTTCCACACTTACAGATGGGGCCGCTGCAACTGCAGTTGGCTCAGTTGAAGGGGCTACGCTTGCCCGTGCAAGGTCAATTTCGCGGCGTTTGCGGTCAACAAATGAAGAGGCGGCTGTATCTTCTTTTGCGACAACAACGGGTTCAGTACTTAAATCCTGCTCGGCATCATTCGTCCCGATATAGCTTTCCTGCTCCAACGGTTTGGACGCAACCGAGCGTGATTTAGGGGCTTCTTTTTTGGCGCGGGCAACTGCTGTTGCTGCATTATTTTGGGAAGGTGTGCCGTTTAAGGCTTCAAAATACATGGCGTTGTTGCGCGCCGCGGATTCGCTCAAATCCATGCGGGAATATTTCATGGCTTCTTTGGCTTTACCTGCCATGCCATATACCAATGCCAGATTTTGACGATGTTGAGCTGTTGCTTTTGGATGTGCTGTCACCACTTTCAGCAAAGCAATTGCCTGATCCGTCCGGCCTGTCAGCGCCAAGGAAAGGGCCAGGTTATTCTGATAGGTCAGGTTGTTTGGGGCCTGCTGAATGGCGAGGCGGTAATATCCGTGAGCTTTGTCATGCTCACCGGCCGTATCAAGGGCCAGCGCAAGACCACCAAGTGATTTCGCATTTTCCGGATCAATTTCTACTGCCGCTTCAAAGGCTTTTGCTGCCATATAGGGTTTGTCCTGGGTCAGCAGAATGTAACCAATGCCGGTATGTGGTTCTGCAATTTCCGGAAAACGTGCGGAAATGCGTTTATATAGATCCAGTGCGCCGTCTACCTTCTTGCTTTTGCGGAGGAGGTCAGCCATCGCAAGCGCGGGTTCCGGGTTGTTGGGGTCTTTCTGGCCTGCCATGGCGTAAAGCTGCATGGCTGTTCCTGTATTCCCTTTTTTGTAGGCATGAGCCGCAATGCGCATTAGACGCTTGGTGCCAAGATCCTCGCCACTGTAATCATTATCGTCCGCTTCGACTTCAACAGATGCAGTTGATGACAGTTCCGTCGTTTCAGTGTCCTGCATGTCATTATGCGAAACGTCCGCTGTCGTCGTGCTTCCGCAGCCCGCCAACACCAACGCAGTCCCCATCATCAGAACTGATTTGTTTGCTTTAAGAATATCTTCGAATGTCGCCACGATCCCGACTCCTTAAGATACTTGGATCCCATTGTGGAGCACCGTAGCGCAATCATCCTTAAAAACCGTTAATTATAACGGGCCGATTTTGGATAAATTTTCATAAAAACAGGGCTTTACTCGGATAACCTGCGTTTTTGAGGAGGATACCCGGCATATGAGGGTGTGAAACTCTGCTGCACCGGATCCGATACCGAATAGTGGTGTGGTGTTGGAGTTGCATTTGGTGGTACGAAATTCTGTGGCAATGTCGCGTGATTATAGCTTTGCCCTTGCGCGACTGTCGGCATGGCTGGTGGCGGTGCAACGGGTGCCGTGTTCGTATTTGGATCGATATATTTATCAAAAATCCCAGAAGAGAATTGCTGAGGTATAGCTTGAAACAAGGATACGGTGTTTTGCATTCCCAAACGGTTTACAAAGTTGGCGATGGTGATGGTCAAAAGGCCTGTTCTAACGCTTGCTTCATCAACACCCTTTTGTTTGCAGCGGGCCAAGGCATCGGAAAGTTCTTTGGCGACTATCTGATTTGCATTTGGGTTCATGTTTCCGTCTCCATATCCTTGTATGAACAAATTTGATGTCGGCATATGGACGTCTGCAAAGAAGAAATGTGAATTTTGGGCAGGCTGCTTTTTCTTATCCAAGAATTCACGTATAGTTCCTTAAAAAAGGAAGAGCTATGAGTGACATAGAAAAACTGGCCCACTTTATAGATGCGAGCCAAAATATCGTCTTCTTTACAGGGGCAGGGATCAGTACTGAATCCGGTATCCCTGACTTTAGAAGCCCCGGCGGCCTTTGGGAAAAGAACCGACCCATAGATTTCTCAGAATTTATCGCCTCGGAAGACGCGCGTCGGGAAGCCTGGCGACGTAAGTTCAATATGGAACGCGTTATGAAAGGGGCGGAGCCGAATATCGGTCACAAGGTCATTGGAGAGCTTTATAGCGCCGGAAAAGTAAACGCGGTAGTTACGCAGAACATTGATGGGCTTCATCAGCTGGGCGGTGTGGCAGATGAAGATGTGATCGAAATTCACGGAAATGGTACTTACGCCAAATGCCTTGAATGTCACAAAAAGATGAGCCTTGATGCGGTCAAGAAGATCTTTGCGGTAAATGAAACCCTTCCAACCTGTTCACAATGTGGGGGGATTGTTAAAACGGCGACCATATCTTTTGGGCAGGCCATGCCCGAAGAAGAGATGCGGCGCGCAGAGATGGAAGCCATAGAAAGTGATCTATTTATTGTTGCAGGCTCATCATTGGTCGTTTTCCCGGCGGCGAATATTCCGGTCATTGCCGCCCAACATGGTGCAAAGCTGGTCATTATCAATCGCGAAGAGACACCGCTCGATCCATATGCGGAACTAACCATAAATTCAGAGATTGGGGAAACATTAAGCGGCGTCACAAAAATGTAATAACCCGCCGTCATATTAGCCAACCATTAAATTTACTGTCATGGTTTGGTCATAAATTGAGGATTTGCTCCTTTAGCAGTCAGAAAGCTAACCCAAAATGTTGAAATTTGTTGGTTTACTCGCAACCCCAGTTTTTTTGGTGTTGATGTGGTTTTTGTTTAAGGGAGAACTCCCCTTTGAATATGCCGCAGTGATCCTTTTTACCATTTTGGTTACGGCTTTCCTGATTTTTAGTCGTATTAACCGGGAAATGGTTGGACTGGCACGCAGATTGGAGCAGGCGACCGAAACCCCTTTAAGGCAGCGCGGTATTTCTTCGATGGGGCGCTCAGGTATTCTGCCATATGATGAATTGCTTCTGAGTATGCAGCAATATAAGCGTGTCTTGCAGAGCCTGCTAAAAGATGCCAAGTCACATCAACAAGACGCGATGCTTCTTTTTGATATGCTACCAAACCCAGTTCTTGTGTTGGACTCTCGCCGTCAAATCAGTCGGTCCAATGTTGCAGCGAAAGAGTTTTTCGATACAGATCATATGCAAGGGGACCTAACCACCTATCTTCGGCATCCAAATCTTTTGAAAGCTGTGGAAGCGGCCTTTAAAGGTCACACAGAAAATGAACGTGTGGAATTTGAGCTGGCGGGAAGTGTTTCGCGGCATATTGCGGCTTATGTTGTGAACCTCGAAGGGGAAGGCGGGGAGGATCTTAGGGTTATTCTAACCGTTCATGATCTTACCAGGGCCAAGAAAACAGAGCAGATGCGCGTTGATTTTGTGGCAAATGCCAGCCATGAACTTAGAACACCACTTGCCATTCTTATTGGGGCCATTGAAACACTGCAAGGTCCGGCGTCTAAAGATGAAGAGGCCCGTCAGCGGTTTCTTGGGATGATGCATGTCCAAGGCAACCGGATGTCACAGCTCATTGATGATCTGCTGTCATTGTCGCAAATTGAGATGAGCGAGCATGAACGCCCGTCTGAACCTGTGAACATCAACGATCTTCTACAAAGCGTAGCACATATGCTGTCTGTGAAGGCAAATGAGCTTGGTAAGGGGCTTCAGCTTAATCTGCAGGATGATGTTCTATTTGCAATTGGCGAAAAGAAGCAGCTTTATCAGGTCTTTATCAATCTGGTCGACAACGCCCTGAAATATAGCCGTGAAGATACGACGGTAACGATTAACCTTTTTGAGGAAGAAGGAGAGATCAATATCGCTGTAGAAGATCAGGGCGAGGGTATTTCAGCTGATCACCTTCCAAGGCTTACTGAACGCTTCTATAGAGTGGATAGTGATCGTAGCCGTGAAATGGGGGGCACAGGTCTTGGCCTTGCCATTGTAAAACACATCGTGAGTCGCCACAGAGGACACCTTGATATCGACTCAGTACTGGGTGAGGGATCCACTTTTACAGTTCGCCTTCCAAAAACCACCTCTACAAATGGCTGAATTTGTAGAGATTTCGCGTTGTAACATTACTGTCATATAACTGTAGTAATCCGGTCACCGAGCAGCGTCATTGTCCCGGCCATCGACAGGAGACGCTGTCGTTCAAGATGAACGGAGAATTAGACGTGTTGAAAAAAACTCTCGGAATGGCTGTCGTTGCGACAGCAGTATTTGCAGGTCAGGCAGAAGCTCGCGATCAGATTCGCATCGTAGGTTCTTCTACTGTATTCCCATTTGCAACAACTGTTGCTGAAACTTTCGGTAACAAAGGTACTTTTAAAGCGCCTGTTGTTGAAAGCACAGGTTCAGGCGGTGGTTTGAAATTGTTCTGCGCCGGTATCGGAACTGAGCACCCAGACATCACAAACGCTTCACGCCGGATCAAAAAATCCGAAGTTGAAAAATGTGCGAAAGCTGGCATCACTGAAATCACTGAAGTTAAAGTTGGTTTCGACGGTATCGTGCTTGCTAACTCAAAAGCTACTGCACCAGTTCAGTTGACCAAGAAGCAGATCTTCATGGCACTTGCTAAACAGGTTCCGGTAGACGGCAAACTGGTCGATAATCCATACAAAACATGGAAAGACGTTGACGCCTCTCTGCCAGCTACAAAAATTGAAGTACTGGGCCCACCTCCAACCTCCGGTACACGTGACGCATTTGTTGAACTTGCTATGGAAGGCGGCGCGAAGAAATTCCCAAGCCTGAAAGCACTTCGCAAATCTGACAAAAAAGCATTTAAAGCAATCGCTCATTCCGTACGTGAAGATGGCGCATACATCGAAGCAGGTGAAAATGACAACCTGATCGTTCAGAAGTTGGTTGCTAACAAAGATGCTATCGGCATCTTCGGTTTCAGCTTCCTTGACCAGAACGCTGACAAAATCCAGGGTGGCATCATCGGTGGTGTTGAGCCAACTTTCGAAAAAATCTCAGCTGGTGAATACGGAATTTCCCGTTCCTTGTACTTCTATGTGAAAAACGCTCACGTTGGAACAGTTCCAGGCATCAAAGAATTCGTTGCTGAGTTTACAAGTGAAGATGCATTCGGTGAGTTTGGTTACCTGACAGAAAAAGGTTTGATCCCACTGTCTGAAGCTGAGCGTGCAAAAGTTCGCGCTGACGCGACAAGCCTGACAAACCTGAAAATGATGTAATCATTGATCGTTAAGTGGCCGGGGATGACTCGGCCACTTTTTCATGTTTCTCCAGCCAATGTAGGCATAAATTTATGAGTATTTCCCCACTCATCATCGTACTGCTCGCCTTGTGTGCCGCCGGGTACTGGTTCGGCAGTAAAAAAGCTCTCGCCATCAATACAAATAGAACCAGCAGAGTTTTTTCCAGCAGACCTCACCAGTACGGTATGTATGTTGTTGCCTGGGGTGCTGTGCCTTCAGTTGTGTTACTTGTTCTCTGGTTTGTGTTATCCATAACACCAGTCGGCGCCTCCGCAACATTTACAGAACTTGTAGAGCGGATCCTGTTCCCGGTCGTCATCCTTCTTGCCGCAGTTGGCGGTGTGTTTTTTTCCTTTAAGAAAATTGACGCTGATTTGCGTGTCAGAAAAACATTGGAAGGTGTTGTCTACGGCGTTTTGATCCTGGCATCTACACTTTCTATATTCACGACTATTGGAATTGTATTCTCGCTGCTGTTTGAAACCCTGCAGTTCTTTGAAAAAGTTCCTCTATCAGAATTTTTCTTAGGTCTGGAATGGAGTCCCCAAACTGCCCTTCGTGCAGATCAGGTGGGATCTTCCGGAGCCTTTGGTGCTATTCCGCTTTTCGCAGGCACTATGCTGATTACGCTGATCGCCATGATCGTGGCTGTGCCTCTTGGGCTGATGAGTGCTATTTATATGACAGAATATGCCAGCAGTAGATTTCGCGCGACTGTGAAACCAATCCTTGAGATCCTGGCAGGGATCCCAACCGTTGTTTACGGTTTCTTCGCTGCTTTGACCGTTGGCGTCTTCTTCCGCGACGTCGGTACGTCATTGGGCCTTAGTGTTGTATCCGAAAGCGCGCTTGCTGCTGGTGTTGTGATGGGAATGATGATCATTCCATTTATTTCATCCTTGAGTGACGACATCATCATGGCAGTCCCTCAAAGCCTTCGCGATGGCTCTTACGGACTGGGTGCGACCCGTTCAGAAACTGTTGTCAAAGTTATTATACCTGCTGCGCTGCCAGGTATTGTCGGTGCGATCTTGTTGGCGGTTAGTCGCGCAATTGGTGAAACAATGATCGTGGTGATGGCCGCTGGATTTGCCGCCAACCTGACGGCAAACCCGCTAGAGGCGGTAACAACCGTAACAGTGCAGATTGTCGGCCTGTTGGTTGGTGACCAGGAATTTGATAGCGCCAAGACGCTTGCTGCCTTTGCACTTGCACTGGTTCTCTTCGCTATCACCCTTGTACTTAACGTGATTGCCCTTGTGGTTGTCCGGAAATACAGAGAAAAATATGACTGATATTTCTTCTTCAAATAAAGCTGTAAAAGATTGGGCATCTGCGGAGACAGTATCCAATCTGAAGAAGCGTCATCGTTCAGAAAAACGTTTCCGTATTCTGGGCATTGGAGCAATCTTTACAGCTTTGACCCTGCTGGCCATTCTGATTGTCAGTATTGTTGGTAAGGGCGCGACAGCCTTCTTGCAGACAACCGTAACACTTGACGTCACCTTTAAAGAGCAGGTCATTGATCCTAAGGGAACACGTGACGAAGCCACAATGAGAGCTGCGTCTTATGGTGGGCTTGTACGTGATGCGCTTCGCGCGGAATTTCCCGATGTAAAAGGACGCCGTGACCTCAGAGTTCTTTTTGGCTTTGTAAGTAAAGGCGCGCCGCTGCAACTTCGTGACATGGTTCTGGAAAATCCTGACCTGATCGGCCAAACAATACCAGTGACTCTGGTCGCCAGTGATGACATCGATATGTTCAATAAAGGATATATCCCTCGAGATGTTCCTGAAGGGGATCGCCGGGTTAAGGACAAGGAAATTACCTGGTATGACCAATTGGCTGAGAAGGGCCATGTTGAAACACGTTTCAATGTAGACTTCTTTACCAGTGGTGATAGCCGCGAGCCTGAGATTGCTGGTATTTGGGGTGCAATTGTTGGATCAATGTACACCTTGTTTGTCACTTTCATTATCTCATTCCCAATTGGGGTAATGTCTGCCATTTATCTTGAAGAGTTTGCACCTAAGAACAAGCTGACAGACTTGATTGAGGTGAACATCAATAACCTGGCTGCTGTGCCGTCTATCGTATTTGGTCTCTTAGGTTTGGCGCTCTTCCTGAACGTGGCACATTTACCAAGGTCGGCCCCATTGGTGGGTGGTTTAACCCTTGCACTGATGACGTTGCCAACGATCATTATTGCGGCGCGTGCGTCAATTCGTTCCATTCCAGACAGTATTCGTGACGCGGCTTTAGGACTTGGTGCCTCCAGACAACAGATGGTTTTCCATCACGTCTTGCCGCTTTCGATGCCGGGTATCATGACAGGCACAATTATTGGCCTCTCGCAGGCTCTTGGTGAAACTGCTCCGCTATTGATGATTGGTATGGTCGCGTTTATCGTGGATATACCAGGTGCCGTTACAGATCCTGCAACCGTGCTGCCCGTCCAGATTTTCCTTTGGGCCGATAGTCCGGAACGTGCTTTTGTTGAGAAAACCTCTGGTGCCATCATTGTGTTGCTTGGTTTCCTCGTCTTTATGAACGCGCTTGCAGTTGTGCTTCGCAAGAAATTTGAACGTCGCTGGTAAAGGATATTTGTTATGCAAATGCTGGCAGAAGTGGATACACCCGTGAACAACGAAGAAAAAGCTATTATCACCGCACGCGACGTAAGCGTTTATTACGGCGATAAGCAGGCGTTGAATAAAGTTTCTCTGGATATTCCAGAGAATAAGATTATTTCCCTGATCGGCCCCTCCGGTTGTGGTAAGTCAACATTCCTGCGTTGCTTGAACCGCATGAACGACACTGTGGAAGGGTGTCGTGTTGAAGGTGAAATCCTTATGGATGGTCACAATATCTATGACCCGAAAGTAGACGAAGTGTTGTTGCGCGCGCGGGTTGGTATGGTGTTCCAAAAGCCAAATCCTTTCCCGAAATCAATTTATGACAACGTGGCATATGGCCCTCGAATTCACGGTTTAGCCCAGAATAAAGACGAACTTGACGATATCGTTTTGACCAGTCTTGAAAAAGCAGGCCTGCTGAAAGAAGTACGTGATCGTCTGACATCAACGGGTACTGGATTGTCCGGTGGTCAGCAGCAGCGCCTCTGTATTGCGCGAGCGCTTGCCGTTCAGCCTGATATCATTCTGATGGACGAGCCTTGTTCTGCCCTTGATCCGATTGCAACGGCCAAAGTTGAAGAGTTGATCGAGGAGCTTCGTGAGAATTACACGATTATCATTGTGACGCACTCCATGCAGCAGGCGGCGCGTATCTCCCAGAAAACTGCGTTTTTCCACTTGGGAGAAATTGTAGAAGTCGGAGATACAGAACAGCTCTTTACAAGTCCGAAAGATGAGCGGACACAGGGCTATATTACAGGCCGTTTCGGTTAATTGTCGGATAAGGGATAAGAAAGATGAATGATACAAAACACATCGTGCAATCCTTCGACGAAGATTTGCAGAAAATGCGCAATTCCATCATTGAGATGGGGGGATTGGCCGAGTCCCAATTGGAGGCAGCCATTCGGGCATTGACCGACAGAGATTCTGATCTGGCACAGAGAACAATCGAAGCCGATGTTGAAATCGATGAACTTGAGAAAGAGATCGATAATATGGCTGTGCGCATTCTGGCGCTTAGAAATCCGGTTGCGGACGATCTCCGTCGCGTGATTTCAGCGTTGAAAATTGCGTCCTTGCTGGAGCGTGTTGCTGACTATTCTGCTAATCTTGCCAAACGGGTGATCGCGCTTAACCTTGCACCGACTGCACGCCCGGTTGCCGCTATCCCACGGATGGGTGAATTGGTTCGCCATATGATCCACGACACACTGTCGGCATATGCGCAAGGTGATGTAGATCTTGCTTTTGATGTTTGGCGTCGGGACAAGGAAGTTGATCAGCTTTATAACAGCATGTTCCGTGAACTGCTGACCTATATGATGGAAGATCCGCGTAGTATCACAAGCTGCACGCATTTGATCTTCATGGCAAAAAATATCGAGCGTATAGGTGATCATATGACCAATATCGCGGAAATCATCATCTATCAGATTACTGGTGAAACACCGAAGGAAAGCCGTCCAAAAGGTGACAAAACCAGTATCACGATGATTGAAAAAGAAGATTAAGTAGACACAACGGATTGTAATGTTATGAAAATTCTGATTGTCGAAGACGAACCGTCTATGGTTGAGCTGCTTCGTTATAATCTTGAAAGCGAAGGCTTTGAGGTTTGCTCTGCATTGGATGGTGAAGAAGCCTGGCTTTGCATTGAAGAGCAAAAACCAGATATGGTCCTGCTGGACTGGATGCTGCCAAAGCTGTCTGGTATAGAAATCTGTCGCCGCCTTCGCCGGGATCAGGAGTTTAGAAACCTACCGGTCATCATGATCACGGCACGCGGCGAAGAAAGTGATCGCGTTCGTGGTCTTGATGTGGGCGCGGATGACTATGTCTCAAAACCATTTTCACCGGCTGAATTAATGGCCCGCATTCGTGCGGTGCTTCGTCGTCATAATCCAAATATGTCAAATGATAACATCACTGTTGCTGATGTGGTGATGGACCTCGTGGCATATAAGGTGAGCCGTGATGGCCGCGAATTACATCTTGGTCCAACAGAGTTTAAACTCCTTCGCTTCTTTATGGAGCGGGCAGGGCGTGTCCTGACGCGTGAGCAGCTTCTTGATGGTGTCTGGGGACAGAATGTCTATGTGGAAGACCGCACAGTAGATGTTCATATCCGACGTCTTCGCAAAGCCTTGAACGAAGACAATGACGTAGATCTTATAAGAACCGTTCGCGCTGTAGGCTATTGCTTTGAAAAAGGGGATAGCAATAAAAAAGCCTCCTGATCAGGAGGCTTTTTCTTAGCTTTTCTCTTCAATATGACTTTTGAGCTTCTCGATAAGTCCGCTGACCTTGCCGCCATTTGAACTGATCACCGCTGAGAATTCTTCCCGGTGGGTGAGCGCCATACTCACATTTTCAACAATAATGTCGACAATTTTAAGCTCGCCGCTTTTCTTGCGGCGAACACGCCAGTCGAGTTTGATAGGAGGGCCACTTGGACGCACAATCTGTGAGTTCACAAGTTCCTCTTTCTTGTTGAGTTCCTGAGATTTAATAATCTTGAGATTTTCACCTGAATATTCGCCAATCCGCTTTTGATAGGTGTTGACGATATATTTCTGGAAAAGAGCCAGATACTCTTCCTGCTCTTCTTTGCTGGCGTTACGCCAGTGTTTTCCAAGAACGAAACGTCCAATGAGACGCATGTCGAAGTCGCGCTCCAACAGACGCGTAAATCCTTCGCGTTTCTTGGTTTCGTCTAAATCAGCATTTGCCAGAAGCTTTACAGCTTCCTGCCCCAATTCATTGACAAGAGAAGTCGCAGACTTGGTTTCTTCTTTCGCATACGCGTGAGCGGGGCTTAGTACCCCGTCAACAGCAGGTGATGCTAGAATAAAAGTGGCAGATAGTGCCAGAGTTGCAAAACGCAGCATCTTCATCCTCTACCTCGCAAGGAAATCAGTTTAGTTCGTTGATTTCTTGACTGAAGGTGAGGCTTCATCATCTTCTTCGATAAGAAGAGAGATGCTGTCTTTTTTGGTAGGCTCATCATCCAGTTCGAAAGAAATATCGGGTAACGGTGTCAATTTATTTTCACCGTCCATAATCAGACTTTTACGATTTTGGCGATACAAGCTACGAACTGCTGCGTAGAAATCGATTGAGTTCTTTTCAATTTCATCCAGAGGCTCAATAGAAGGGGCCCGTTTATCAACGGCTGATACTCCTGCACGAATAAGTGCAAAATTATCGACGTCGTTGTTTCTGGCAACGAGATTGGCTGGATCGATGAAATATTCACCAACGATACCTACAGCTTCGCGAGTTGTATTTGGTCCTAGAATTGGCAGCACAAGATATGGTCCCTCAGGAATACCCCATACGGCAAATGTTTGTCCCAAATCTTCGTCATCAGTATCGAGTTGAGCAATGTCAAACAGACCACCGAAGCCAAGGAATGTGTTCGTAAAGAAGGCGCCCATGTTATCGCCAGCACCGTTCAGGTCGCCCTGAAGGATGTTGTTGATGAAATAGATAGGCTGAGACAGGTTTGTCAGGAAGTTGCTGACACTGTCTTTAACACCTTCAGGAAGAGCGTCACGATAGATATGTGAGACTGGTTTCAAAGCCAGTGCATCAAGCGCGTAATTGACGTCAAAGAAGTAACGGTTTAGCGGCTCAATAGGATCCTGCACTTCGTTGTATGTCACGTTTTTAGGATCTTCTCCTGGAGGAGTGGTACAACCACTAACCAAACCAGCAAAAGCGATTGCAATACATCCACCTAAAAGAGTCGATTTGAACTTCTTCGAAATCATATTTTCAGCTCTTCCCAACTTGTCGCTAAGAGTGACCATAAAACACATTAAAGGTTACGTATTCCTTTATGTCACATCACATTTAGTAACAAGCTCAGTAATTCTTTTTAATCTTAGAAAAATACTCACTCCAGATCAGTGTCTATCACACTCCTAAGTTATTGGCTAGGCGTTGTTTTGTACACAAACAGCGACTCACTTCACTGTTGCGAAAAAGTCGCGAAAGAGACTTGAAACTCAATTTAAAAAGATATAAAGATATGTTTATATCATGAAAATGACGGGGTAAATGTATGGAAGCGATGCTACAAGGATTGAGAGCTGCAGGCGAAGAGACAAGGCTTCGTCTGTTGGTTTTATGCGCTCACTCCGAGCTTACTGTAAGTGAGCTTCTTCAAATACTTGGCCAAAGCCAGCCAAGGGTTTCAAGGCATCTGAAGCTCTTGTGTGAGGCGGGGCTTCTCGATCGCTTTCAAGAGGGCAGTTGGGTTTATTACCGCCTGGCAAATCGAGGCTCAAATGCTCTACTTGCTCGCTACCTCGTTGATTTAACACCGGAAGATGACGTTACGATTGCGCGTGATCTGGATCGTTTGGATGCTGTGCGCCAAGCAAGAAATGACGCAGCGATGGCATATTTCAAGAAAAACGCCTCTCAGTGGAACGAGATTCGCTCCCTTCATGTGGCTGAAAAAGAGGTGGAAACCCGCTTAATCGACATTTTGGATAAATGCGAGAAAAGCAGACAAGGCAAGTTTCGTGATTTCCTTGATATAGGAACAGGTACCGGCCGAATGCTGGAACTGTTTGGTCCGCGTGTTGCAAACGCGGTTGGAATCGATAATAGCAGAGAAATGTTAAGCTATGCCCGTGCCATGATTGAAGATAAAGGGTTGCGCAATAGTCAGGTGCGTTTGGGCGATATGTATACATTACCCGTTGCGAGCCAGTCTCAGGATCTGGTGATGGTGCATCAGGTTATGCATTACGCGGACCGGCCCAAGATAGTCCTTGAAGAAGCACGCCGAGTTCTACGTGAAGATGGCATATTGATTGTTGTCGATTTCGCGCCACATGACTTGGTCAATCTGAAAGAAGATCACGCGCACCAGCAATTGGGATTTGATTTATCCCAGATGGAGCTTTGGTGCGATGAAAACAACTTTGAAACATTTGAAACACATAGTCTTCCGGGACAACCACTTACTGTAAATATTTGGGTAGCTCGCGCGAAACCGAGTGAATTGGGAGTAATAAAATGAAATTGCCTGGTAAAAAAGGATCTCAAGCGGAAAATACGCCGTTGAATCTTTCAGGATCCAGCCCGTTGCAGGTGTCGTTTGAGTTCTTTCCGCCTGCGACAGAAGCAGCGACGAAGAAACTCTGGACAACATTGGAGCGGCTAGCACCACTTGATCCATCATTTGTTTCTGTCACTTACGGGGCAGGTGGCTCAACCCGCCAAACCACCCATGATGTGGTTGCTCGTATCAGACAGGAAACGGACCTAGAGCCCGCAGCGCATCTAACATGTGTCGGTGCCTCAAAAGCTGAGATTGAAGAAGTGGCCCATGCTTATTGGGAGGCTGGTGTTCGGCATATTGTGGCTCTCCGTGGTGATCCGCCTCAAGGTGAAACCGAATTTAAACCCCACCCAGATGGTTTTTCAGGATCGGTTGAGCTCATCGAGTTTCTGAAAAAACTGCATGATTTTGAAATCACTGTGGGTTGTTATCCTGAAATCCATCCAAACGCCCATTCCAGTCAATCGGATCTGGATTACTTGAAGCGCAAAATGGACGCAGGGGCGACCCGCGCTATTACGCAGTTTTTCTTTGATCCGGAAACCTATTTGAATTTCGTGGAGCGGGCTGCTTCCAACGGTGTGGATATTCCAATTGTTCCAGGCATTCTGCCGATCACAAGTTACTCTCGCATTAAAAGTTTTAGTGCCCAATGCGGAACTCAAGTTCCTGCTTGGCTAACGCACTTGTTTGAAGGGTTAGAGGATGATCCCGCCACAAGGGATTATAATGCAGCGATTGTGGCCTCTGAATTATGTCGCAGACTTCAGTATGAGGGGGTCAAGAATTTCCACTTCTATACCTTAAACCGGGCTGACCTTGTTTACGGCGTCTGTCATTCCATTGGTGTGCGCCCTAAATCTTCGATCATTGAGTAAAAATTCGTAACTCGCCTTGCCGCGATAAGTTGAAAAGGTTCTGTAACATGCAGAAATCAAAATCATATCAGACTATTATTGATGCCTTGTCCCGTAAGATACTGGTTCTTGACGGTGCTATGGGAACCATGATTCAGGGCTTTAGTTTGACTGAGGAAGATTATCGCGGAGATGCGTATCGCGGATCCAATATCGACCTGAAGGGGAACAGTGATCTTCTGACTATCACACGGCCGGATGTGATTGACAGCATCCATGATCAGTTTCTGGCCGCGGGTTCAGATATCCTTGAAACGAACACCTTCAGCGGGACGTCAATTGCGCAGGCTGATTATGGCCTGGAAGCTGAAGTCTACAAGATTAACAAAGAAGGTGCCGCTCTTGCCCGTAAAGTCGCGGATCGTTGGACGGAAAAAACACCGGATCAGCCGAGGTTTGTTGCAGGTGTCCTCGGGCCAACCAACAGAACCGCGTCTATTTCACCGGATGTAAATGATCCGGGTTATCGTAATGTGACTTTTGATCAGCTGGTTGAAGCCTATTACGAGGCAACACAAGGTCTTGTTGATGGTGGCGCCGATATCATCCTGATCGAAACCGTGTTTGATACGCTAAATTGTAAAGCGGCTATCTATGCGGTTTTGAAGTATTTTGATGATACGGGTGTAGAGTATCCCGTGATGATTTCCGGTACCATTACAGATGCCTCAGGACGTACGCTGTCCGGGCAAACCGCGGAGGCCTTCTGGGCGTCTATCTCTCACGCCAAACCGATTACTGTTGGGTTCAATTGTGCATTGGGTGCCAAAGACTTACGTCCACATGTTCAGGCAGTATCTTCAATTGCAGATACAGGTATCAGTGTTCATCCAAATGCGGGCTTGCCCAATGAATTGGGGGAATATGACGATACGCCAGAATATATGGCGTCCATGCTGAAAGAATTTGCTGAAAGCGGACTTGTCAATATTGTTGGCGGTTGCTGCGGCACGAGGCCAGAGCATATCAAAGCCATTGCAGAGGCCGTTTCTTCGGTTAAACCGCGAACAGTTCCGGAAAAAAATACGATTTGCCGTCTAAGTGGGTTGGAGCCTTTGTATCTGGATGACACAGTTGGTTTTGTAAATGTGGGAGAGCGCACCAACGTTGCCGGCTCCGCACGTTTCAAAAAACTGATCATGGAAGGCGAGTATGATACCGCCCTTGATGTAGCCAGAAGTCAGGTGGAAAACGGCGCGCAAGTCATTGATATTAATATGGATGATGCGATGCTTGAGGCTGAGGAGGCAATGCCGACATTCCTCAATCTGATTGCATCGGAGCCAGATATCAGCCGTGTCCCGATTATGGTGGACAGTTCCAAGTGGGACGTCATCACAGCTGGCCTTAAGACCGTTCAAGGCAAGGGGGTGGTGAACTCGATTTCCCTAAAAGAAGGGAAAGAGGAATTCATTGAACATGCGAGAGAAATCCGCCGTTTTGGTGCGGCCACGATCGTTATGGCCTTTGATGAGAAGGGACAAGCTGACAGTTACGAGCGGATGATCGAAATCTGTGAAAAATCCTACAAGATTTTGACAGAGGAGGTCGGTTTTCCACCAGAAGATATTATATTTGATCCAAATATTTTCCCGATCGCTACTGGGATTGATGAGCACCGGAATTTCTCCAAGGACTTCATCGAGGCAACCAAATGGATTAAGGAAAATCTACCTTACGCTAAGATCAGCGGCGGTGTCAGTAACATGTCCTTCTCGCTTCGGGGCAATAACCCGATGCGCGAATCCATGCACGCTGTTTTCTTGTATCATGCCGTTCATGCGGGCATGGACATGGGCATCGTGAATGCCGGTCAGCTTGCGGTTTATTCCGATATCCCTGAGAAAATTCGCGATCGTGTAGAGGACGCTGTTCTCAACCGGCGGGAAGATGCCACAGATCGTCTGCTGGAAGTCGCAGAAGAAGCGGTCGGGCAATCCAAGGAAAAAGGGCAGGATCTCAGTTGGCGTGAAGGCGATGTACAGTCACGGATCACTCATGCCTTGGTGAAAGGTATTTCTGAATTTATTGAAGAAGATGCTGAAGAAGCGCGGCAAATGGTGGATCGCCCCATTCAGGTGATTGAAGGGCCACTTATGACAGGCATGAATGTGGTTGGTGACCTATTTGGTGACGGTAAGATGTTCCTGCCGCAAGTGGTGAAAAGTGCCCGTGTGATGAAACAGGCGGTTGCCTATCTGCTTCCCTTTATCGAGGCGGAAAAAACCGGTGATGAAGTCAATGACAGCAAAGGTAAGATCTTGCTGGCGACGGTGAAAGGGGACGTTCACGATATTGGTAAAAACATCGTGGCGGTTGTCTTACAGTGTAACAACTTTGAAGTGATCGACCTTGGTGTCATGGTGCCATATACGACCATCCTCGAAACGGCCAAGAAGGAAAAAGTGGACATCATTGGCCTGAGTGGTCTGATCACACCATCCCTTGAAGAAATGTCCATTGTCGCATCTGAAATGCAGCGCGGGGATTTTGAAGTGCCGCTGTTGATTGGTGGTGCCACTACATCAAAAGTCCATACGGCACTAAAGATTGCCCCAAATTATGAAGGGTCGACCATCTACGTCACCGACGCGTCCCGTGCGGTGGGTGTAGCCACGCGCCTGACAAGTGACGAACAACGCTCTGTTCTGATTGAGGAAATTAAGTCTGAATATGAAACGGTTCGGGATAATTACTACAAAAAAGACCGCAAAGACGCTTTGGCACCATTTGAAGAAGCAACTCAAAATGGTGTTGGTGTCTCCTTTGACGGCTATACGCCACAAGTGCCAACCTTCCTTGGGGAGCGGGTATTTGAAGAAGTAGATCTTCAGATATTGACCCAATATTTTGACTGGTCACCTTTCTTCCGCACATGGGAGCTTGCAGGGCATTTCCCAAAAATTCTGGAAGATGAGGTTGTCGGAGAGACCGCGACAGAGCTTTACAACGACGCGAAGACGATGCTGAAAAAAATCATCGATGAAAAATGGCTCACCGTAAATGCGGTGGTTGGATTTTATCCTGCTGCGCGTGATGGGGAAGATGTCATCGTTTACGACGATGAAGATCGCAGTTCCGAGAAACACAGGTTCCATTTCCTGCGTCAACAAATGAAACGTGGGGAAGGGCGCTCCAACTATTCGTTGGCTGATTTCATCGCGCCCGTTGGGTCTGGCGTAAAAGACTATATCGGTGGTTTCACGGTGACGGGCGGTCTTGGAATTGAAAGTAAACTTGCTGAGTTTGAGAAAACTCATGACGATTACAGCAGTATTCTTCTGAAAGCGCTGGCAGACCGTTTTGCTGAGGCCACAGCTGAGTATTTCCATGAACTCACAAGGCGTGAGCTGTGGGGGTACGCCTCAGGTGAAAGTCTGGATAACGACAGCCTGATCCGGGAGAAATATCAAGGCATCCGTCCGGCGCCTGGCTATCCTGCTTGCCCGGATCACAGTGAAAAAACAGGGCTATTTGATCTGTTGGGATCAAAAGAAAAAATCGGTGTCAGCTTGACCGAAGGCTACGCGATGTATCCTGCGGCCTCTGTCTCCGGTTACTATTTCGCTCATCCGGAAGCGCGTTATTTCGGTGTTGGTAAGGTTGGCCAAGATCAGGTGAAGTCTTATGCGGAGCGCAAAGGTGTTAGCATGGAACAGGCGGAGCGTTGGCTCGCGCCGAATTTGGGGTATGACCGGGGCCGATAATCACAATCACCTGACAGAATTGTGATTATATTTCCCAATCATTTTGTGTGATTTTCGGAGCATGTTTTTCATGGGAGAGATACATGTTCCGAAAGTTCACAACTGTTTTTGCCTTCCTTATCCTGTTTGCAGGTACAAATACGGCCTTCGCTTTTGAGGAAATAAATACCGGCTATTTCAACGACCTGGCCCTGCATGGTTTTGATAGCGCAGGTTATCACACAAGCGGTAAAGCCATGGAAGGAACAGGAGATCTGGTCTTTAATTGGAAAGGGGCTGAATGGCGCTTTGCCAATAAAGAAAGCCGTGATCTGTTCGCAGCAAACCCTGAAAAATACTCCCCACAGTATGGCGGATATTGTTCCAATCAAATGAGCCTTGGAAATCTGGCGGATGTTGATCCGGGGGTTTGGCTTATTCACAAGGAAAAACTCTATTTCTTCGGACATCAGGCTGGCAAAGATCGCTGGCTTCGCACCGGTGTGGATGCGCGCATTCAGGATGCGGAAAAGAACTGGAAAAAGTATCTGGCGCAGAAAAACTAAACGTCTACTTGTCTTCAATCTTCCCTGTCGTTACGTTCAACCCCACAGTTTGATTTACGACAGGGATTAATCATGAAAGTTATCGGCTACGAAGAAGCGGATTCTAAACTCAACTGGTCAGAAATGGCCGATGCCATGGAAGCCGGACATAAGCTGGAACCTGCAGAAATTGGGGATCTTCTTCTTGCGAAAGGGGATCGCAGTATCCTGAACCGGGCCGCCTGGATTGATGGCATGGGGATTGCCCTGAAATCCGTTACGATCTTTCCTGAAAACAATAATCGCGTACCGCCAATCCCGTCCATTCAAGGGGCGATGTTTGTCTTTGATTCAGATACGGGCGCCCTTGAAGCCATCGTTGATGGTCCGTTGGTGACCAAATGGAAAACAGCAGGGGATAGTGTCTTGGGTGCACGTCTCTTGGCGCGGAAAGACAGCGAAAATTATTTGGTGGTTGGTGCTGGAACTGTGGCCAAAACACTGTTGCAGGCGTACCGGGAAGTTTTCCCGTCATTGAAGAAATTTACTGTTTGGAACCGAAGCAAGGGCCGAGCAGAAGAGCTGGCCGAAGAAATGAAATCAGAAGGTTTTGAGCTGATTGTGGCAGATGATCTGGAAGCCGCAGCTCGTGAAGCCGACATCATTTCTACGGCCACAATGGCAAAAGAACCGGTATTGAAGGGTGAATGGGTGCAGGAAGGCACACATGTTGACCTTATTGGCGCGTTTCGACCTGATATGCGTGAAGCGGATGATGACTTGATGTTGAAAGGGCGTTTGTTTGTGGACGCCCGCGAAACAACTATTGGCGAAATTGGAGAGTTGATGATCCCGATGGCGGCGGGTTTGTTCGCTGATGATCACGTGGTGGCGGATTTCAGGGATCTTTGCAATGGCGCACCCGGCAGGGGGGCAGATAGTGAAATTACCCTGTTTAAAAATGGTGGCGGAGCACATCTGGATTTGATGACCGCCCGTATGATCGTTGAGAAGATGAACTCATGACAATTGAATTTCTCCTGACATCTCTTGTCGTGGTTCTGCTTCCTGGCACAGGTGTGATCTACACTTTGGCTGTGGGGCTCGGGCGTGGTTTTAAGGCAAGCGTTGCGGCGGCTTTTGGATGCACGATGGGCATTCTACCCGCAGCAATTGCCAGTATCGTTGGGCTTTCCGCACTTCTGCACACAAGCGCCCTTGCGTTTCAGGTTATCAAATATCTTGGGGTGGTTTATCTGTTTTACATGGCATGGAACATCTTGAAAGATGGTGGCGCCATGGATGTCAAAGAGGAGAAAACGTCAAAAAGCTATGGAAAGATTGCGGTCACGGGAACGCTCATTAATGTTCTCAATCCAAAATTGTCTCTTTTCTTTCTTGCCTTCTTGCCGCAATTTATTTCGGCCAATTCTAGCAATGTGACGATGGATCTCGTCTCCCTTGCCCTGGTGTTTATGGCAATGACCTTTGCCGTCTTTGTCATCTATGGCGCATTTGCGGCAGCGGCCCGTGACTACGTGATTTCGCGGCCCAATGTCATGAATTGGATCAAAAGAAGCTTTGCGGGTGCCTTTGGGTTCCTTGGCTTGAAATTGGCCTTTTCTGACTAATAAAAAAGCCCTCCTAGTAGGAGGGCTTTTTGTTTAAGCTTTGCCATAGCCCCCGCCACTTGGGGTGTGGATGACGAAGATATCACCCGGCATCATTTCAGCTTTGTCACGGCCTTCCATCAGGTCTTTGGTGCCATTGGCACGCTCGATCCATTGTTTGCCGACTTCACCATTTGCACCTCCGTTCAGCCCAAAAGGCTCAACTGTTCGGTGACTGGAGAGAAGGGCGGCCGTCATTTGCTCGTTGAAACGAAGTTTGCGGATTGCGCCATCACCGCCTTTATGGGCGCCGCTGCCGCCAGACCCACGACGAATTTCAAAATCCATCAACGTAATCGGGAAACGCCATTCCAGAACTTCGGGGTCCGTGAGGCGGGCGTTGGTCATGTGGGTGTGAACCGTGGTGCCATCAAATGTTGGCCCGGCGCCTGAACCACCACAGATGGTTTCGTAATACTGATAGGTATCATTGCCGAAGGTGAAGTTATTCATGGTACCTTGCGCCGCTGACATAACCCCTAAAGCACCGAATAGGGTATCCGTAAGGCACTGGCTTGTTTCCACATTTCCGGCGACAACCGCAGCGGGATATTCAGGGGACAGCATGGAACCTTCCGGCACGATAATATCCAGTGGCTTCAGGCAGCCCGCATTTAGTGGAATATCGCTGTCCACCAGACACCGGAAGACATATAGAACAGCTGCTGTTGTCACTGCACGCGGGGCATTGAAGTTGAGCGGATGTTGCCCGCTGGTACCCGTAAAGTCGATGGTGGCGCGGCGGTTTTCTTTGTCGATGGAGATTTTGACCTTAATTTCATGCCCATCATCCATGGGGTAGGTAAACTCACCGTCTTTCAAAACATCCAGAACCCGGCGGACGCTTTCTTCCGCGTTGTCCTGAACATGCCCCATATAGGCGTGCACCACATCAATGCCGAAATGCTCAACCATTTTGCGAAGTTCCTGAATGCCTTTTTCACAGGCGGCGATCTGTGCTTTCAGGTCAGCAATATTCTGGTGGGTGTTTCGAGATGGATATGCTCCGGACTTCAGAATTTCCGTAATTTCTTCTTCAAGGAAGCGTCCGCCGTCAACCAGCAGGATATTATCCAGAAGAACACCTTCTTCTTCCACAGTACGGCTGTCAGGAGGCATGGAGCCGGGGGTGAGGCCGCCAATATCTGCGTGATGTCCTCGGCTCGCCACATAGAACAGGATATCCTTGTCGTTATCGTCAAAAACTGGCGTGATCACAGTAACGTCTGGCAGGTGCGTACCGCCGTTATAGGGCGCGTTCAATACAAAGACGTCACCCGCCTTCATCACATTTCCATGTTTTCGAATGACAGATTTGATACTTTCCGACATGGATCCCAGGTGCACAGGCATATGAGGGGCGTTCGCAATCAGATCGCCGTTCAGATCGAAAATCGCACAAGAGAAATCAAGCCGTTCCTTGATATTGACGGAATAGGCGGTTTTCTCAAGCACCGTTCCCATCTGTTCTGCGACATTCATAAAGAGGTTGTTGAACACCTCCAGCATGACTGGATCAACACTGGTTCCAATGGCCTTATCACGCTTGATCTCTTCCACGCGTTCCAGATACAGGTCACCTAATGGGGTAAGCTCGGCTTGCCAACCGGGTTCGATGACGTTGGTGCCGGTTTTCTCTATGATAACAGCGGGACCTTTTACCTTTTGTCCGGGCTGCATACGATCCCGATCGTAGAAATCACAATTCTTGTATGCATTACCAAAAAAGATCGGTTGGTTCGCAATTGATACTGCGTCATCTTCGGCTTTAACATCAGAGACAAGGGATGCATTGACCTTTTCAGCAAGGCCGACGACCTCAACCGCGACAGCTTCGATAATCAACTTTTTCTCAGGGCTAATGAAGCCATAACGCTGCTGATGTGCGGCTTCAAATTCCGCCTTTGCGGCGGCGACATTCCCTTCGGAAACGAACATACTGCTGTCGGATCCATCATAACGAAGATGCAGCTTCCGCTCTACTTTCAGGCGGTTATCCGGCACATCCTGTTGTTTGAGGTCTTCAATGCCTGCGGCGGCGAGTTCATCAATTTCAGTAGCTGCTATTTTGAGGCTTGAAGCATCAAGTGGCAATTCGACAGATTTCTCTTTTAAGGATCGTTGATCCGCGAGACCCATGCCAAAGGCGGAAAGAACTCCTGCATATGGGTGCAGCAAGATGCGCGACATACCTAAGCTGTCGGCAACCAGACAGGCATGTTGACCGCCAGCGCCACCAAATGATGTCAGAACATATTCTGACACATCATAGCCGCGCTGAACCGAGATTTTCTTGATGGCATTTGCCATATTCTCAACCGCAATGGTCAGGAAACCGGAGGCAACTTCCTCAGGAGACTGATTTCCGCCAGTGGCGTCGTTGATTTCATCTGTAAGGGTTTTGAACTTCTGCCGGACAACGTCCACATCCAATGGCTGATCCGCGTTCGGGCCAAAAACAGGAGGGAAGAAATCAGGGCTTAGCTTACCTAACATGACGTTACAGTCTGTAACGGTAAGCGGTCCGCCTTTGCGGTAACAGGCTGGGCCGGGATTTGCGCCGGCACTGTCTGGTCCAACGCGATAGCGGGATCCATCAAAATGCAGGATCGAGCCGCCACCTGCAGCCACCGTATTAATCAGCATCATCGGTGCGCGCATCCGTACACCGGCAACTTCGGTTTCAAAGGTGCGCTCAAACTCCCCGCCGAAGTGGGACACATCAGTAGACGTGCCGCCCATATCAAAGCCAATGACTTTATCAAAACCAGCCAGTGAAGATGTCTCCACCATGCCCACAACACCGCCAGCGGGGCCGGATAGAATGGCGTCTTTTCCTTGAAATAGACGGGCATCGGTTAGGCCGCCGTTTGACTGCATGAACATGAGGCGGCTATCCCCAAGTTCACTTGCCACTTGATCCACATAACGCCGAAGAATAGGGGAGAGATACGCATCCACAACTGTTGTATCGCCTCGGCTGACCATTTTCATCAAAGGGCTGGTCTCGTGGCTGGTGGAAACCTGCGTAAAGCCGATCTCCTTGGCAAGGTCAGCTAACTTCTTTTCGTGATCAGTAAATCGATATCCGTGTATCAGGACAATGGCGCAGGTCCGAATACCCCTATCATAAACGGCCTGTAACTCTTTACGGGCCTCAATCAGATCCAGCGGTATTTCGATGTCACCGTGGGCGGTAACCCGCTCTGTAACCTCTACCACTTCCTCATAGAGCATTTCGGGAAGATCGATTTTCAATGCAAACAGTTTTGGGCGTGTTTGATAGCCTATGCGCAGAACATCTTTGAAGCCTTTGGTGGTAACAAGAAGTGTCCGCTCTCCCTTCCGCTCCAACAGGGCGTTGGTAGCAACGGTTGTTCCCATTTTGACAGCGGAAATTCTCTTGGAAGGGATTTGTTCGTTTGGCTCAATTTTGAGTAGGTCGCGAATGCCCTGGATCGCGGCATCTTTATATTGTTCTGGATTTTCACTTAATAGTTTGTGGGTGAGAATATTACCCTCGGGATCTTTTGCCACTAGATCAGTAAATGTGCCCCCGCGATCAATCCAGAACTGCCACTGCTTTTCTTCGGACGGTGTTGTCTCTGTCGCCATTACGCTACCCTGATTTATATAATTTATTGAGAGAGTTCGACGGAATAAATGCTCTGTTTTTCAGCTATTCCTTTAAGCTCAAATTCCCCTAGATGATTTGTTTTTTCATTTATCTTTGCGGCGAAATCACTGGATAAAACCAGTGGTTTACCTACATGTTTGGATAGACTTTCTAACCGTGATGTCAGATTAACGGCAGGCCCCATAACAGTGAAGTCTAGGCGGTCCAACGCCCCCACATTGCCATAGGTTACCTTTCCAAAATGAAGTCCCATACCAAAGTGAATTTCCGTCGCACCGGTTTCCGCGCGGGATTTGTTTTCTTCAGTGACCTTTTCAAAAACATCCTTTGCGGCAGACAACGCGGACTGGCAGGCCTCTTCCATTGTGGTTTTGTCATCCACTGGGAAAATAATCAGCACCCCATCACCAATGAATTTCAGGATTTCACCACCATGGGCTTTTGTGTTGTCGGAAAGGATCTGGAAATAACTGTTGAGAACTTCAAGCAGGCTTTCCTCATCAAGTTGTTCTGTCATTTCAGTAAAGCCGCGAAGGTCGCTGAACCAAAGCGCAGCCTTGATTGTTTCACTGTCACCACGCTTTACCTGTCCATCCAGAACCCTCTCACCGCTTCGGTGCCCTACATAGGTGTCAAGCAGGGTAATGGCGACTTTACGGCTCGCATGAACTTCAATGATGGGGGCAATATAACCGATCAGGTCTTCTAACTCTTCGATTTGCTGATCTGAGAAACCATCAGGATGGGCGGTGACATAGGATAGTATGGGAATAGAGCTGTCCATAAAATCCATTGGCATCATCAGATAATCCGTCAGCCCCATCTTGGCTTGCTCAAACAGAAGGTTATGGTCTTTCTCAGGATCCAACTCATTCAACCGGCGACGGAAAGGTTTGTGATTTTGATGGACCCACTCAGCAGGGGATCCAAAGTAAGAGGAGGTTTCTCTAATTCCATGTTGACCGCCCCACTGGACGGCTTTTCTGTCTTCAGATGTCCAGATGTAAGCCCAGATATCGATTTGGGGATGAATGGTTTGAAACCCAATGCGAAGGCGATCAATCTGGATGCCAGCCTTGTTGATCTTCTCCGCAAGTTCCTCAATGAACTCAGTAGGATCGTGTATAAGGCGACCGGTTTTTAAAATCCAGTTTCGAACCGTTTGCATAAACTCTGTTCCACAAAAATTAACTTCTGGCCTCTAAATATCGGTTTAAAGGCAACAGACATCAAGATTAGTTATGCAGGTAGGTTATAATTGATTGCGATTATTGTCGCCTGTTTCTATCAATCAGGTCATTGCTTAAAAGCGCGTGAGGGGCATCATGGCACATAAAGGAATTATTCTGGCAGGGGGAACTGGCTCCCGGCTTCATCCGCTGACATTGGGTGTCAGCAAGCAATTGATGCCGATCTATGACAAGCCAATGATCTATTATCCACTGTCCACCCTTATGCTGGCTGGTATTCAGGATATTCTGGTGATTACAACTCCCGAGGAGCAGTATCTGTTCCAACGACTTTTAGGGGACGGCCACAAATGGGGCTTGAATATCACCTATAAGGAACAGCCATCTCCTGACGGGTTGGCGCAAGCCTTTTTGCTGGGAGAGGAGCATATTGGAAATGATCCATCCGCTTTGATTCTTGGCGATAATATTTTCTATGCCGCCCAATTCAGCCAGTTGCTTGCCAATGCTGTCTCCCGTGAAGTGGGGGCGACAGTTTTTGGCTATCATGTTGCCAATCCAACTGCCTATGGTGTGGCGGAGTTTGATGAAAATGGCAAGGTGATCGGGGTGGAAGAAAAACCGGATCACCCGAAATCCAACTTTGCTATTACGGGTCTTTATTTTTACGACAATCAGGTTGTAGATATGGCCAAATCACTTACGCCGAGCGCCCGTGGGGAGTTGGAAATTACAGACCTGAACCGTCTGTATCTGGAACAAGGTCAGTTGCAGATGGAGTTTCTTGGACGTGGCAGCGCGTGGCTCGACACAGGAACTCATGATCATCTGATGGAAGCATCTTCCTATGTTCAGACGATTGAAAAAAGGCAAGGCCTTAAAATCGCCTGCCCAGAAGAGATCGCCTATGAAAAAGGTTACATCACCGGTGATCAATTGGAAGAACTTGCAACGCCACTGATTAAAAGCGGATATGGCAGTTATCTGCTGTCATTGTTGAAAGACTAAAGAAAAGGCGGCCAATGGCCGCCTTACTTTTAGATGAAATCGTGTTCTTTCAGGTAACTGATAATCTGATCGGCGGCTACATCCGAGGGAGTGTTCGCGCCATCAATAATGATTTCAGCATTTTCAGGGATCTCATATGCGCTATCAATACCTGTAAAGTTTTTAATCTCACCCGCACGGGCTTTGGCATATAGACCTTTGATGTCCCGCTCTTCACAGACGGAAAGCGGTGTGTCGACGAAGATTTCCAAAAACTCACCTTCTTCAAGTAGTCCACGCGCCATCTGACGTTCTGACCGGAACGGGGAGATGAAGGACACCAGTGTGATCAAACCCGCATCCACAAAGAGCTTGGAAGTTTCTCCCACACGGCGGATATTTTCCACGCGGTCTTCATCGGTAAAGCCCAAATCCTTGTTCAGGCCATGACGCACATTGTCACCATCCAGCAAATAAGTGTGCTTGCCCATGGCATGTAGTTTCTTTTCAAGCTGGTTGGCAATGGTGGATTTACCGGATCCAGAAAGCCCCGTAAACCAGAGTACAGCAGCTTTCTGCGCCTTCTGATCAGACCGCGCTTCTTTATTAATATCAACGGCTTGCCAGTGAATGTTGTCTGCCCGACGCAGCGCAAAATCAATAACACCAGCACCAACAGTTGCGTTCGTAAAGCGATCAATCAGGATGAAAGATCCTGTCTGGCGGTTCTCTTCATAGGGATCAAAAGAAAGGGGCTTATCCAGCGCAAAGTTACAGACACCAATTTCATTTAGGTCCAGGGTTTTTGCAGCCGTATGTTCCAACGTGTTGACGTTGATTTTGTATTTCAGTTTCGTCACGCGGGCTTGCGCGGAGGCTGTGCCTAGTTTGATGATGTAATTCCTGTTTGGAAGAAGGGCCTCTTCATTCATCCAGATCAGTTTTGCTTCAAACTGGTCCGCCGCAGATGGACGATGTTGCAAGCTGGCGATCATATCGCCGCGGCTGATGTCAATTTCATCTTCAAGGGTTAGGGTAACAGCTTGACCTGCAATGGCTTCTTTCAAATTGCCATCAAAAGTCACAATTTCTTTTACCTTGCTGGTCTGGCCAGAGGTGGGTTCAACAATTCCGTCACCCACAGAGATACGTCCGCTGGCAATGGTTCCAGAAAAGCCACGGAAATCCAGATTAGGTCGATTAACCCACTGAACGGGCATTCTGAAAGGTCGGTCCAGTGTATCTTTGACAACTTCTACGGTTTCGAGGAAAGGCAAAAGCTGAGGTCCTGAATACCATGGGGTTTGTTCACTTGCCTCAATAACATTATCTCCGCGCAATGCGGACAATGGAATAGGGGTGATATTTTCAAAACCAAGATTAGCCGCAAACTCAAGATATCCGTTGACGATACTATCGAACCTGGATTGGTCATAATCCACCAAATCCATTTTATTGATGGCGAGAACCACATTTTTGATGCCAAGCAGTGACACAAGGAAACTGTGACGTTGTGTCTGGGTCAGTACTCCTTTACGGGCATCTATCAGGATAATGGCGACATCCGCTGTTGAGGCACCCGTGACCATGTTACGGGTGTATTGTTCATGACCTGGTGTGTCCGCAACGATAAATTTGCGTTTATCGGTCGCGAAAAAACGATAGGCCACATCAATAGTAATGCCTTGCTCACGCTCTGCTTGCAGACCATCAAGAAGAAGTGCGTAGTCAATTTCACCACCTTGGGTGCCGATGCGCTTGCTTTCGGAAGTCAGCGTGGCCAATTGGTCTTCAAATAGAAGTTTTGAATCCCATAGAAGGCGTCCGATCAGCGTACTTTTGCCATCATCAACGCTGCCGCATGTGATAAAGCGAAGAAGCGTTTTTTGTTCCTGATCTTTCAGGTATGCATCAATTTCAGTTGGGTTTTGTTCTGCAATACTCATTAGAAATAACCCTCCTGCTTTTTCTTCTCCATTGACCCGGCCTGATCTTTGTCGATAAGGCGTCCCTGACGTTCGGACGTACGGGCAACCAACATTTCCTGAATGATTTCAGGCAGTGTATCAGCTTCAGATTCAACAGCCCCGGTGAGCGGATAACAACCCAGAGTTCTGAAACGCACGGATTTCATTTCAGGTGTCTCACCTTCTTTGAGCGGCATGCGTTCATCATCAACCATGATCAGCATGCCATCGCGTTCGACAACCGGGCGTTCTTTAGCGAGGTAAAGGGGAACAATTGGAATGTTTTCGAGGAAGATATACTGCCAGATATCCAACTCTGTCCAATTGGATAGCGGGAACGCACGGATGCTTTCCCCATCACGAACACGGGCGTTGTAGACATTCCAAAGCTCTGGGCGTTGGTTTTTAGGATCCCAGCGGTGATTTTCCGTACGGAAGGAAAAAATACGCTCTTTCGCGCGGGATGCCTCTTCATCCCGGCGTGCCCCACCAAAGGCTGCATCAAACTTGTAATGATTAAGCGCCTGCTTTAGGGATTCCGTTTTCATCACATCTGTATGGAGCGCAGATCCGTGCGAGAAGGGGCCTATGCCTTTATCAACGCCATCTTGGTTAATATGAACCAATAGGTCCAAATCATATTCCTTGGCAATTTTGTCCCGAAATTCGATCATTTCCCGGAATTTCCACGTGGTGTCTACATGCAACAGTGGAAATGGAATGGGTGACGGATAAAAGGCTTTGCGTGCCAGATGGAGCAAAACTGAACTATCTTTGCCAATAGAATACAACATCACAGGTTTTTCAAACTCTGCGGCGACTTCACGGAAGATATGAATGCTCTCTGCTTCCAGCTGGCGAAGATGTGTAAGGCGATCCTGAGACATGGTTGCTTTCAAAAGAAATATGTTGTTGTCCTTGGATTAGGTCGTTTCATTTTATTCTACAAGCTATTTTTCCATATTAAAACACCAAATAAATGTGAAATTGTGATATTTCCTGTAAAATAATGTTGAAATAGTGATTTTGATTACATTTTCATTTGTCTACAGTGGAATAGCGCCTAATATGTTTCACCTTGGCCGTTTTGTTTATTGAGGGGCGATGGCGCAGTCAGAACAAAATAAACGCGATTATGTACATCCGCGCGTTTGTCCGGAATGTGATCTGGTGCATGAGCATGTCCCAGTTGAGCATGGTCATGCGGCTTATTGTAAGCGTTGCGGCAAGCTATTGTATCGTGGTCATGCACATGCTTTGGAGAGGTCGCTGGCTTTTGCCATTGCGGGAATTGCATTTTTTACTGTCGCAAATCTGGCACCGCTTCTGGTTTTTACAATGCAGGGTAACAGTAATGCCAATCTCCTGATTGATGGGGGCATTGCGTTTATGCAAACGGACTTCTGGGCATTGGGTATTCTGGTGCTGTTTGCCAGTGTGATCGCGCCAATTGCCATACTTTGCTTGCTGGTGATGATGATTACCCCAATTATCTTGGGGAGTGCCCCACGATTTATCGGGCGGGCCTTTCGTCTTTACGTATTGCTGAGACCATGGGCGATGGGGGAGATTTTCGTGATCGGCCTGATTGTGGCTTATGTGAAGCTCGCTGATTTTGCGGAAGTAGGAATTGGGCTATCGATGATCGGTTTTATTGGCATGGTCATCACGACAATACTCGCACTGATGTATCTTGACCCCAGGGAATTATGGCTTCGAATTGAGGAGCTTCGGAAATGACTGGGGTGGAGAAGCAGGATCATGGCAAGGATATCGATCTTGTAGAGTGTCATCACTGTCATCATGTGATGAGCTTGCCGGCGGATCAGCATTTGCGTGGTAAGCAACTTCTGTGTTCCCGTTGTAAAAGTCGTATCACGCACGACCGAAGCCATAGCTTGCAAAGAACCACCGCTTTTCTAATTGCCGCTTTCGTTCTTTATTTTCCAGCAAATATCTACCCGATTATGAAACTTGTTTCTTTTGGTGAGGAAAGCAGGGAGACAATTATTTCAGGTGTTTTGCAATTAATTGCTACTGGTCAAATTGGAATTGCGATTGTTGTCTTCATGGCAAGTGTCTTTGTGCCCATATTCAAAATTGCGACATTGGGGTTTTTGGTCGGATCTGTTTATTTCAACATAGGATGGCGACCTGTTGTAAGAACAAAACTATATCGTTTCGTGGAATGGATCGGACGCTGGTCTATGATTGATATTTTCATGATTTCTGTTCTTATAGCACTGGTAAAACTAAAAGCTCTTGCAACAGTAGAGGCGGGAGTAGGGGCATTGGCATTTGCTGCGGTCATTATCCTGACAATGTTTGCAGCGAATAGTTTTGATCCCAAACTCATTTGGGAAAAGGGTGAAAGCAGGGGCAATGACAGAGGGGAATAATTCTGGCGGTTATGAACAGCCAGTGATTAAAAGCGGCTATGCCGGATTGTTTGCAATCTGGTTGATCCCGTTGCTTGCGCTCGTCATAGCAGGATGGCTGGTTTTCAAATCGGTATATGATAAAGGGCCTGAAATCAGCATCACCCTTCCTAGCGCAAAAGGAATGGAAGCAGGTAAGACACCCCTTAAATACCGTGATGTTGTTATCGGTGTTGTCGATCGCATCGTTATTCCTGATGAACAGGATCAGGTGGATGTGATTGTGTCTGTCAACAAAGAATCCCGAAAATACCTCACTGATACAGCGCGGTTCTGGGTGGTTGCACCGGCCATTGGCTTGGAAGGAATTTCCGGATTGGATACGCTTCTTTCCGGCTCATACCTTGAAATTGACCCAGGTGCAGGCGGTGAGGCTGCTTATGAATTTGAAGGCCTTGAAAATCCGCCGGTGATTTCATCAACCGTTCCGGGGAGGGAGTATCTTCTGCGTACAGGCAGCCTTGGCAATATTCAGCGTGGCAGTCCCGTTATCTATCGTGGGCTGCAGGTTGGTAAGGTCCTTGGTCATCGCCTCGCCCTGAATAACCAGTCCATTGAAATCATTGCCTTTGTGGAAGACCCATATACTAATCTCGTCACCACAAAAACCCGCTTTTGGGATGCGGGCGCCGTAAATGTTCGAGTGTCCACAAGTGGTGTTGATATTGGCGCCAGCTCATTTTCAGCACTGCTTTCTGGTGCGATTGAATTTGCGTCGCTGCGATCAGATGGACCGGCAGGTATTGCCGAAAGTGGTCAGGAGTTTTACCTGTTTACCGGTCGCTCTGCCATGGAAGAAGCGCGTTATACGCATCGCGTGCCCTTTGTCCTTTATTTCGATGGTTCGGTTAGTGGACTTGAAGTGGGTGCACCCGTTGAATTTAAAGGCATCCAGATTGGTACCGTCCGTGATATTTCCCTGCAACTGGAACATAACAGCGGCGAATATGCCATTCCTGTGGTGATCAATATCGAACCGCAACGTATTCGGGTTAAAGCCGATCCAACTCTTCCCAATGACCCTGCAACTAGCCAGAATGCGCGTCGCAGAGCTTTGGAATCCCTGATCAAGAGAGGGCTTCGCGCGCGCCTTAAGTCTAACAATTTCCTGACAGGACAATTGATTGTCGATCTGGATCTCTTCCCGGAAAGAGAAGCGCGCTATTACGCGGAAGGATCGGACATCCCTGAAATTCCCACTTTGCCGACCGAACTTGAAGAGATCACAACATCTCTTACCAAGCTGATTGAAAAAGTCGAAAAAATGCCGATCGATCGCTTGTCGATTTCTTTGACAGAAACAGCTGAAGGATTGCAGGAAATCATTACTGAAGGGCAAATCACGGAAACCATCAAGGAAATCCGGGGTGTGGCCAAATCGGTCACCAGTATCATAGGCAAAGTGGACAAAGAAACGCTTCCGCGGATCAATGAGGCTGTTGACGATGGTCGGAAGACATTGGCTGAAATTGATAAAACGCTCAATAACGCTAGTACTCTGTTTAAAACGGCCGATAATACTTTGGCTGACGGATCTCCGCTAAAGTACGATCTGTCCATCATGCTAAGAGAATTGGCAGCCGCCAGTAGATCTGTTCGTAATCTTGCAGAATTTTTAGAAAGAAACCCAAGCTCTTTGCTCAGTGGAAAGAAATAAAATGAAAATCAAAAGCCTTTCAAAAATTGTTCTTTTCACGGCGATAGTCGGTTTGTTGGGCGCTTGCGGGCAGTTGATCCCGCCTTCCACTCCAACCACATTTTTTAGAGTGACCCAATCACCGATTATGACTAAGGAGATTGTGGCCCCCGCCTTGAGTGCAAAGAATATTCGTCTTGGTGTTGGACCAGTCCAGATACCGGGGTATGCGGATCGCCCTCAGATTGTCTCAGAAGGGGAAAATGGTCAGCTGATCGTTGATGATCTCAATCATTGGGCTGAGCCATTACAGGATAATCTGGAACGGGTTATGGTCTCTAATTTAGGCGCAATGCTCGGGGCGGAGCGTGTTTATCCTTTCCCAACCAGTTTCCATCCTGATCGGGAAAGCCTTCAAGTGGCGATAGAGATCAGAGAGATGATCAAACAGAAGGATGGGAAAGTTCGTTTGCTGGTTAGTTGGAATGTGAAACGCATGCTGGATAACAGTTTGCTGGTACGTGGTTCCGCCAATTTTGTCAGCAATGACATAGCTGTCACATATGGCGCCTATGCTAACAGTATCAGTGCGATGCTCATGCATCTTTCGAAGAAAATTCTACGTTCTATCGAACCAAAGATCTAAGTGTAAGAGTAATCTTTATGAATGTTCTGTTTATTACAATCGACCAATGGCGTGCGGATTTCTTAGCAGCAAATGGAAATGATGGGATAAAGACCCCTAATCTTGATCAACTCGCAGCGGACGGTGTTCTGTTCCAAAATCACTTTAGCTGCTCTGCGCCTTGTGGGCCGTCTCGTGCAACACTGCACACAGGCATGTATCCAAGCAATCACCGGGCAATCAGCAACGGAACGCCATTAGATGGTAACTTGACTAATTTAGCTTTGGAGGCGCGAAAAGCAGGGTATGAGCCTGCTTTGTTTGGTTATACTGATGTAACAGCGGATCCAAGGGAAACGGATTTAAACGATCCTGTGATGTTTACCTATGAAGGGATACTCAAAGGATATAAACCTGAGGTTATCCTTGGCGAGAACAGTCGCCCGTGGCTTTCTTACCTAAAGAATAAGGGATATGATGTTCCGGGTGAGGGATATGCAATCTATTATCCTTCAGAAGATTATGATCTGCCAGATGGCAAGTTTAGAACCTTCGCACCCTCTCGATTTAAGGCTGAAGACAGTGAAACGGCGTGGCTTGCGGATCAGGCAATTGATTATATGGCCAATCGATATGGCCATCCCTTTTTCTGCCATTTGAGCTTCCTTCGGCCGCATCCGCCATTTATTGCGCCGCCCGAATATCACGACATGTATGATCCGGCCGATATGAAGGCTCCGAAGCATTTTGGGGATGTGGAAGCTGTTTCAGATACCCATCCAATGCTTGAGTTTTCATTGGATAACATTCAGCAATCAACATTCTATATGGGCGGTGAAGGGCTGGTGCGTGATCTTACTGAAGATCAAGTGAGGCAAATTCGCGCCACGTATTCTGCCCTTGTCAGCGAGGTGGATGCAAATGTTGGCCGGATTGTAAATGCGCTGAAAGAAGCGGGAGAATATGAAAATACATTGATCATCGTCACCGCTGATCACGGCGAACAACTGGGCGATCATCATCTGATGGGTAAGCTCGGTTTCTATGATCAGAGTTTCCACATCCCTCTAATCATTAAAGCTCCTGAAGAGTTTACTGGTGCACGTGGTCGCAAAGTGACGGCATTTACAGAGTCAATTGATGTGATGCCGACCATATTGGAGATGCTGAACGCGCCGATCCCTAACCAATGTAACGGATTGTCAGTCAAACCGTGGCTAGAAGGTAAAGATCCGGAAAACTGGCGAGATGCGGTTCATTGGCTGTTTGATTATCGTGATATCAAAAATGAACTGCCAGAGCAGGCGTTTGGGTTGAACCATAACCAATGCAATATGATGGTTTACCGGGATGCGCAGTTTAAATATGTGCATTTTGTTGCTCAACCACCGCTGCTTTTCGATCTGGTGAATGACCCGGAGGAGACCAGAAACCTAGCAGAGGAACCTGATTATCAAGCAGTGGTACTGGATTACGCGCAAAAAATGCTGTCTTGGCGGATGGAAAATGAGAACCATACGCTTGACGGTTATCTGGTGACTGCACAAGGAATGCTTTCGGGATACAAATAATCAGGGTCAGATGGGGTTTGGCACAGGTTTTCCGGCAAAAAATGCGTCCAGATTATCAAGGCATTTGAATCCCATTTGATCCCGGGTCTCGTAGGTCGCACTGCCGATATGCGGCAGCAGGAAAACGTTGTTGAGCTCAAGATACCCTTTGTTGAAGTTTGGCTCTCCTTCAAAGACATCAAGACCGGCAGACGCCAGTTTTCCCGATTTTAAGGCCGCCAGCACAGCATTGTCATCAATGATGGGGCCGCGGGCGGTATTCACCAGCACAGCGCCATTGGGCATTTTACTGATGGCTTCTTCATTGATCATGTGATGTGTTTGTTCTGTGAGGGGGCAATTGATCGACAGAAACTCGGCCTGTTCCAGAAGACTATCCAAAGTCTCGTGATAGGTGGCGTTTTCCAACCCGCGCGCGTCAACAGGTCGGCGATTGTGGTAGTGGATTTCCATATCGAAACCTTGAGCGCGGCGCGCAACCGCTTCACCAATGCGGCCCATCCCGACAATGGCTAGTTTCTTTCCGCTGACATGAGTTCCCAAAAATTCAATAGGAGACCAACTGGTCCAATCACCACGGCGAAGGGCTTGCCCTGCTGAATAAGCCATGCGCGATGCCCCTAACATACAAAGCATGGCAATGTCCGCTGTGGCATCCGTGAGAACATCTGGAGTGTTGCCGAGGGCAATGCCTTTACTTTTTAACGCATCAACGTTCAAGTGATCGTAGCCAACCGAGAAGGTCGTTACGATTTTGACACTCTCTGGAAGGGTTGAGACCAGTTTTTCATCAAACAGGCATGTCGGGTCACAGATGATACCGTCCATACCTTCAGCAAGTTGGATAAGTTCTTCGGCAGGCATGGGATCAAGTGAAGAATTTACAACGGCTTCATAGTCCTTATTCAGGCGGATAAGGACATTTTCAGGAAACTGACGTGTTGCAAGAATTTTTGGTTTTGAAGTCATTGTACCCAAACTGCTTTTTATTGTGAGGCGAGGTGATGATACCTGAACATAAATGTGATGCAATCATACCCTTTTCCATCTAGTGAGATTTCTTCTTTGGATCGCTCACAAAGGTTGCTATCTTGCTGCTTACAAGAAATAACAACAACACCGAAAAAAGGGGGGAACATGACAAATTTCATCACAAAAGAAGAGTTTTTAAACTCAGCGGGGACAGTATACGGTCCGGGTGAATGGTTCAAAGTTACTCAAGAGCGCATCAATCAATTTGCCGATGCAACGGATGATCATCAGTTTATCCATGTTGACCCGGAAGCGGCGAAGGAAACACCATTTGGCGGAACTATTGCGCATGGATTTTTGACCTTGTCACTGTTGGCGCATTTGGTACCGCAAATTTCACCCAAGCCGGAAAACCCGAAAATGGGTGTGAATTACGGAATGAACAAACTTCGTTTCCTGAACCCGGTCAAAGTGGATAGTGAAATTCGGGTGACATCCAAGGTTCTGGAAGTCGTGGAAAAGAAACCTGGTCAAATTCTGACCACTTCGGAAATTACAGTCGAAATCAAAGACGAGAAAGTTCCAGCCCTGATCTGTGAGTGGCTTGGAATGACTTTTGTCTAAAAAATAAATCACAAACAATAAGATAGTAGGAGCAGTTATGAGCTTTCGTTTTGATGGTCGTGTTGCCATTGTAACTGGTGCGGGTAATGGTTTGGGCCGTTGCCACGCCATTGAACTTGCCAAACGTGGCGCAAAAGTTGTTGTCAACGACTTGGGCGGTTCACGTGATGGTAGCGGTGCTTCAAGTGACGCCGCGAAAGCTGTGGTCGCGGAAATTGAAGCGGCCGGTGGCGAAGCTATCGCCAACGGCGCGGATGTTACTAAATATGACCAAGTGGAAGCGATGGTGCAGGAAGCCAAAGACAAATGGGGTTCCGTTGACATCCTTGTCAATAACGCCGGTGTATTGCGGGATCGTTCTTTCAATAACGTTGAAATGAGTGACTTCAATTTTGTTTTGGATGTTCACCTGATCGGTTCTGTCAATTGTACAAAAGCGGTTTGGCCAATTATGCGTGAGCAGAATTACGGCCGTATCGTCATGACCACGTCTTCAAGTGGTCTTTATGGTAACTTTGGTCAGACAAACTACGGCGCCGCCAAAATGGGTGTTATTGGCCTAATGAACACCTTGGTTTTGGAAGGCGGAAAATACGGCATTCGGGTGAATGCACTGTCACCATGTGCGGCAACACGTATGACAGAAGACTTGATGCCTGAAAATCTGTTGGGTCTGTTGAAGCCTGAATCTGTAACGCCAGCGCTTCTCTATCTTGTTGGTGAAGAAGGTCCAAACCGGACTATTATTACTGCGGGCGCAGGTACATTTGCCCGTACCATCGTATATGAAACTGGTGGTATGTGGTTGCCTGAAGAAGACCAGACACCTGAGAAAATAGCTGAAAACTGGGGTGCCATTTCAGATCCGGCCACTCAGAAAGAATATACAAGCGGTAACGATCAGACTCAAAACATGCTGACAAAAGCAGCAGAAGGTCTGGGTATCAAGCTGGGATAATAAGTTGAGGCGGCTTTTATTGGGAAAGCCGCCTTTACCTTTGTTCGGTTGGAAAGATACGCTGTCTTTCAATAAAAATAATATACTGTTGGCCTTTTTCCGAACCAGACACTAAAATCCTGAAAATTTCTGGGAGGGAATATTGACGCGGACGATCGGCTCCAATGGGGAGAGGACGCTTAGATCCTTGCGTGAAGCAGGTTTAAAAAGGCTTTATAAACAAGGTTTTGCAGGAACTACTTTGCGTGAACTCGCAAAAGATGTGGGTGTGCAAGCAGGGTCTCTATATAATTACTTCGAAAATAAGCAGGACTTTCTGTTCCAGCTTATGGACTATGTCATGGATACGTTGACGGACGCAACGGATCAACGCCTTGCAGCGGCTCAATCTCAGCATGAGGCGTTGATGATCTATGTTGATTGCCACGTTCGGTATCATTGCGAGAAAAAACGAGAGGTTCTGATTAGTACAACCGAACTTCGTAGCTTAACGCCTCAAAATTATGAGAAAATAATTGCCAAACGGGACGAGTATGAGCGGCGGCTGAAAGATATTTTGGCCAAAGGAAATGAACTGGATGAGTGGAATATCGCAGAGCCTCATATCACCAGTAAATTGATATTGGGCATGATGACAAGTGTGGGCACATGGTACAGAAGTGATGGGAAACTTGATCTTGATAATCTGGTAAGGGTGTATCAGGAAATGGTTTCAAACCTGGTGAACGGTTCAATTGACCTGGAAAAAATAGAAATTTCGCGAGTAAATTAAAACACCTCAGATTTGTCGAAGAAACCATATATTAGATGTGTTAAATTAGTGGCTTGTTAATGAATCGCGGTAATTATGCTACTTATCCAGTAGTAACTTGTATCGATTAGAAATGAAGCAAGACCAAATAATTCAATCGCAATCCTATATCAGGAACAGTCTTCGAAAGCTTCTGATACCCCTTTTTGTATTTTTTATTTGTGCGATCTCCTTAGAAATATACACAGTTTGGAGTATCTCCTCAAAACAGGATACTCTGGAGCGAGATCGATCTGCAAGATTACTGCAATCCGTCTTAAATACCGAACTAGAGAAACTGAACGCTCTTGCCTTTGATGTCGCCTATTGGGATGACTCTGTTATCAATGTTGGCTTGTCCTTAAATGAGGACTGGTTTCATGAAAATAGCGGTGACTATGCAAAGGAGAACTTCAATCTCTCAGCAATTTATCTGGTTGAATTGGATCCCGAACATAAGACGCTCTTGTCTTCAAACGGTATCGTCGGTGGTGACCTCTACACGTCTTTTCCAGGCATGGAAGCAGAACTCAAACGAATTACCCGAAGGGACCTCTCGGTTGAGGAAAATAATTCAGATAGTTTTATGCTGAAACATGCGACAAGCGACAAATATTATATTGTAGCGGCGGCTCGAATTTCACCTGATGAACAGTCTATCACAGAAGAGCTGATCAAAGCTTATGAAGGCACCAATCGGTTTTATATCTATATTCAAGAGATCTCACCCGAATTTTTAAAAAGTATTGAGAGTAGGTTTGGTCTTCAGAATTTAGAGCTGGGCCCCCGTGATCTGGAATATACTTCTTCCAAATCTGCAATTCCGCTTATTGGCGGATCTGGTGATGTTATTGGGTATATCTGTTGGCAACCAAGTCAGGCAGGTAAAGAATTGTTGCTTAAAACGCTCCAAAGTTCTTCGCTGATTTTTGTCGTCATGATCCTGGTGGGTTTCTATATTTGGGCTAGAAGTATTAACTTGCTGAAAGTTATCTCAGGCGGGATTGATAACCTAAGTGAAAGTCAACGTATTGCGAAGGATTACGAGCGGGCCATCAGACAACTTGTGGACGGTGAGTTTATTTATCGTATGTCCGTTAACGAAGCCCTGGTAAAAATCTCCAGCAACGCTTCAGATACTCTTGGGCTCGATCGAATTTGCATCTGGCAATATGATGATCAGTCGGACGAGATGAAAAGCATCTGCCAGTTTGAAAAAGGCGAGTCGAATGCGGGTAAGGCTATTAATTTCAAACTTGGCGAGTTTCCGACCTTGGCAGGCCTTCTGGAAGGAGATGAACCTGCCATCATCAATATGAAGCTGAAAAATGAAGAAATAGAGACACTTCAAAAACGATGTATGGATGAAGTCTACTACCAGTCAATTATGGTGTCCCCAATTGTGCGACACGGTATGAAAGTAGGCGTGATTTTCTTTTCGACTTTGGATGCTGATTACGAATGGACTGAAGAAAAACAGAATTTTGCCTCTTCCATTAAAAATATTGTTTCTTTGATTGTGGAAGTTCATGCCAGAAACCTGATCGAAACAGAACTGCGCATGGCGAAAAATAAAGCGGAAATGGCGAACATGGCAAAGTCAGATTTTCTTGCCAATATGAGCCATGAATTGCGCACGCCCCTCAATGCCATTATCGGTTTTTCTGATATCATGAAACAGCAGATATTTGGGAAACTTGGATCCGATCAATATGTTGAATATGTAGGGGACATAAATGCGAGCGCTAAACATCTCTTGAGTTTGATAAATGACATTCTGGACGTGGCAAAGACAGAGGCGGGAACTTACAAGATTTATCCGGTTGAGGTTAATCTGGAAGAAGAGCTTTCCAGCACCATTCGGATGGTTCAGGGCCGATTTATAGACAAAGCCATTTCAACCCAGTTTAATCTCGGCGAAGGCGCTAAGACAGTTGTGATGGACTTAAAGTGCTTCAGGCAAATAGCGCTTAATATCTTAAGTAACGCTGCAAAGTTCTCTGGTGAGAAGTGTAACATTACCATAGAGGCCATTCGTGACAGGGATTATATGACCTTGAAATTCACTGACGACGGGATCGGTATAGACCCCAAGAAGCAGAAACTTGTTTTCGATGCCTTTATTCAAGTTGAAAATGCCATGAATAAAACCCACGAAGGAACGGGTCTTGGGCTCGCCATTACTCGGGCCCTTGTTGAATTGCATGACGGCAAGATTTCTCTTAACAGCACACCTGGGCAAGGCACAACAATTGAAATTGTAATTCCACAAGAAATAGCCAAAAGTGCAGAAGTTTCAACAATTGCAGTTTAAATTTATATCCACTTGTGATTTTTTTGTTTGGCTATAATCTTTAGGCAACAAATTACTTTAGTCTCGACAGGTGGAAAATGGATCCAAGGGAAGTCAAATCAGTATCAGATGCGAAAGCGATTGTAGAAGAGCGCGGCCTTGAATATGTGAAGGTCGGTATCTTCGATATAGATGGCGTTATGCGCGGTAAATACCTTAGTAAAAAGAAATTCTTTGGTATTTTGGATGATGGCTTTGGTTTTTGTGATGTGGTTCTTGGTTGGGACGTGGATGATCAGCTTTACGACAAAGAAAGCTACACCGGTTGGAAATCTGGATACCCAGATGCCAAAGTTGTCCCTGTCATTGATACCTGCCGCGATTTGCCACTTGAAGGCGATATGCTTCTCTTTATCCTTGAATTTGCGGATCGTGCGGAAGCAGTTTGCCCGCGCGGTACATTGAGGCGCATCATTCAAAAAGCTGCTGATATGGGCTTCACTGCGACAGCCGCCTGCGAATACGAGTTCTTCCTATTTAATGAAACACCAAAGTCCGTTCGGGAAAAAAATTACACGGATCTGGAAAATTTCACTCCCGGCAATTTCGGGTATTCCATGCTTCGCGCAACGACCGAGGCGGACTTCTATCACCAGCTTCTGCATCTGTGTAATGAAATGGATATGCCGATTGAGGGCCTGCACACTGAAACAGGACCGGGGGTTCTTGAAGGTGCGATTGCTTATGATGAAGCCTTGGCAGCGGCTGATAAGGGCGCGTTGTTCAAGACCTTCACTAAAGTACTCGCCCAACAAAACGAATTGATGGCGACCTTTATGGCAAAATGGTCTTCAGATTATCCGGGACAAAGTGGCCATATTCACCTTTCGTTGAGCGGTAAAGATGGGAGCAGTGTGTTCTTTGATGAAAGTAAAGAGCACAACATGAGCGATGAAATGCGCTACTTCATTGGTGGTCAGCAGGCTTTGATGCCACAGTTGCTTGCCATGGTCTCACCGACAGTGAACAGTTACACACGTCTGATCCCGGGTTTCTGGGCGCCAACTGATGCCAGCTGGGGTGTTGAAAACCGTACCTGTGCGCTTCGTGCTATTCCGGGTAATCCGAAATCCCAACGTGTTGAGTACCGTATCGCAGCGGCCGATATGAACCCTTATATTGCCATTGCAGCTGCATTGGGTTCGGGCCTTTGGGGTATTGAGAACAAAATCGAGCCGGGTGAAGCTGTGGAAGGCAGCGCTTACGACAAGACCTTCCCGGAGGAGCTTGCATTGCCACAAACCCTTTGGGAAGCCGCACAGAATCTGAAAGGTTCAGCCGCCGCCCGTGAGTTGTTCGGGGATGCTTTCGTAGATCACTACGCCATTACGCGTGAATGGGAAGAACGTGAATTCAGAAAAGCGATTACTGATTGGGAAATGAAGCGATATTTCGAAATCATCTAATCGAGAAGGGGAGCAATGCTCCCCTTTTTTAATCGGCAATGCGGATGCGTTGTTCCCCGATTTTTTCTATGATTTCCTGAGGCGGTTCCCGATCTGTGATGAGAAGGTCAATATTGTCCAGGTCGCAGACCTTTACGATGCCACTTCGGGTGAATTTAGTGTGGTCCGCGACAACAATGACATTTCGTGCCTGAGGCAGGATCGCCCGTTTAAATTCCGCCTCTGACAGATCATAATCAAGACATCCCTGATCCGCGGTGATTGATCCCATGGAAAGAATGGCGCGGTTTGTTGTGAACTGTTTGGCGAATTCAATGGCCATAGGACCATAGGCGGCACTATCGTCAGACCTGATCTCACCGCCCGCCATGAAAACCCGATTTTGATTACGGGAACACAACTCCCGTGCCACTTCGGTGGAGTTCGTGACGACGGTCAGGTTTTTGTGGGTGATCAGCTCATGTGCGACATAACAGGATGAGGATCCGTTATCCAATAGAATGGTTTCTCCATCATTGATCATGCTGGCCGCAAGGCGCGCTATTTTCTCTTTTTCTTCACGTTGTTCCTGCATTCGGCTTAAGAAGGGCGGCTCCAATGTGTTCTGAGGAAGAACAACACCGCCATGAATTTTCTCAACCGCACCTGAGGCGGCGAGTTGTCTGATGTCGCGCCGGATTGTTTCGTCGGATACATCCAGAGTATTCGCAAGTTCGATGACGCTGCAGCTTTTTTTAACCTGCAGAAGTTTCATTATTTCGGCATGTCGTTTTGATTGTTTAAGCATGAAATCCACCCCCACATAAACATTCACTCATACTCGCTTAGCATGTTTGAGGGAACAACCCAAGAATTATGTGGAAATCCACAGTATGTGTACAAATAAATGTTGATTTTTGGATTTTGAAAATTAGCTCATTAACAAGTTACGCAGACGGGTGAAAAATCTGTTGTGATGGAAAAACAAAAATGACTAAATAGCACCCAAATGGGACACGCCGTTGATCGTAATTTACTCTATTTAAATATTGGAAAACCTTAATGTCAGATAGTTTGAAAACTTACAGCCCTGTTGATGGAAGCCTGTATGTTGAACGCCCGTATATGTCGGTTGATGAGATCCCGGCTATTGTTGCTGCGGCGAAAGATGCCGGTGCAAAATGGCGTCAGGTTCCCATCGCTGAACGTGCGGAGATTTTGACCAAATGTGTTGAAACATTTGTTTCTCGTCAGGACCAGATTGCTGAAGAACTGGCATGGCAGATGGGGCGCCCTATCCGGTACGGTGCGGGTGAGGTTGGTGGTTTCCGTGAACGCGCGGAATACATGATCTCCATCGCGGAGAAAGCGCTGGCACCTGTGAAGATTGAAGAGAAAGAAAACTTCAACCGCTATATCAAACGCGAACCGCTTGGCGTGGTCTTTACAATTGCGCCTTGGAACTTCCCGTATATGACGGCTGTGAACTCCATCGTTCCTGCGCTGATGGCGGGCAATGCGGTGATCCTGAAACACGCGACACAAACGCATCTTTGTGGGGAGACAATGGTGAAAGCCTTTGTTGATGCAGGACTTCCAAAAGATCTGTTCCAGTTGGTCGTTGCCACACATGATTTCGCCGCAAAACTGATCCAGTCTGGCGGTGTTGACTTTACAGCCTTTACTGGATCCGTTCCGGGCGGTGCTGCCATTGAAGAAGCCGCTAAAGGTCAGTTCATGGGTGTTGGTCTGGAACTTGGCGGTAAAGATCCGGCTTATGTGCGTTCTGACATTGATCCTGTGTTCGCTGCTGAAAACCTTGTTGATGGCGCCATGTTTAACAGTGGTCAGTCATGTTGCGGTATTGAACGTATCTACGTTCATGAAGATGTTTACGACGCCTTTATCGCCGCCGTTGTTAAAACTGTGAATGACTATAAACTTGGCGATCCACTGGACCCTGAAACAACATTGGGCCCTGTTGTAAATGCGAAAGCCGCAGATTTCGTTCGCGGTCAGATTGCAGATGCGGTGGCCGCCGGCGCAAAAACTCTGATCGATACATCCAGATTTGAAAAAGATGCAGAAGGCAGTGCCTATTTGGCACCGCAGGTTGTTGTGGATGTAGATCACAGCATGCGCATCATGACTGAAGAGAGCTTTGGTCCTGTTGTCGGTATTATGAAGGTTTCTTCCGATGAAGAAGCCATCAAGCTGATGAATGACAGTGAATTTGGCCTGACGGCATCTGTCTGGACGCTTGACGAAGACAAAGCCATCGAAATTGGTGATCAGATTGAAACGGGTACATGGTTCATGAACCGTTGTGACTATCTTGATCCGGCTCTTGCCTGGACTGGCGTTAAAAATTCCGGACGGGGTTGCACCCTTTCAAGTGTGGGTTATGAAAGCCTGACACGTCCAAAATCTTATCACTTACGTAATAAAATCTAGGAAACTCCTATGACTGTAAATGTTGATCAACTGACAGGTAACTGGAACTACCCAACAGCGGTGCGTTTCGGTGTTGGTCGCGCCTCTGAAATTGGCGCTGCATGTGTTGAACTGGGCATGAAAAACCCGCTTTTGGTAACCGATCCGGGCCTTGCGAACTTGCCAATGGTAACAAACGCGGTGGCGTCCTGCGAAGCTGCGGGCATTAGCTGTGCGGTGTTCAGTGACGTGAAGCCAAATCCAGTTGGCAAGAATGTCGACGATGGTGTTGAAGCCTATAAAGCAGGCGGCCATGATGGTGTAATTGCTTTTGGTGGTGGATCCGGTCTTGATGCGGCAAAAGCCATCGCTTTGATGGTAGGGCAGGACGCTGATGTCTTTGATTTTGAAGATGTTGGGGATAACTGGACACGTGTAAATGCGGATGCAGTGGCACCAATTGTCGCCGTACCAACAACATCTGGAACAGGTTCTGAAGTGGGCCGCGCCTCTGTGATCACAGACGAAGCTAACCATGTGAAGAAAATCATCTTCCATCCAACAATGATGCCATCCATCGTTGTTGCGGATCCGCAGCTTACAGAAGGTCTGCCTGCGCATATTACAGCGGCAACCGGTATGGACGCGCTGTCTCATAATATCGAAGCCTATTGCTCCCCTTTCTATCATCCTATGGCAGAAGGTATCGCGGTTGAAGGTATTCGTCTTGTGAAGGAATATTTGCCTGCGGCGGTAAAAGATGGGTCAGACCTGGTTGCCCGCAGCCAGATGATGGTGTCTTCTACTATGGGCGCGACAGCGTTCCAGCGTGGTTTGGGAGGGATGCACGCGCTCGCGCATCCACTTGGCGCTTTGTATGACGCGCACCACGGTTTGTTGAACGCCATCCTGATGCCATATGTGCTGATCCGCAACCGTTCAGTGATCGAAGATCGTATTGCACGCCTTGCTGCCTTTATGGGATTGGAAGATGCCAGCTTTGATGGCTTCCTGAAATGGGTTCTGGATCTGCGTCAGGAACTGGAAATTCCAAATGACTTGTGTGCTATCGGCATTGATGATGAAAAAGCCGAACTGGTTGGCAAGATGGCCGTTGAGGATCCGTCCTCAGGTGGTAACCCGATCAGCCTGACAGCAGAAGAATACACAGAAGTGTTCCTAAACGCTGTTAAAGGTGATCTGGGCTAACCAAACGTAATAACGACAATGATCCCGGCGGATAGGATAACAGATGCCACAAGCCGCCGGGTGATAGCCCCTTCGTTCAAGAAGTAACCACCGATAATGACGGAGAGGGGAATTGACGCCTGCCTGATTGTCGTCACCGCAGCAACATCTCCGCCATTTCCATACGCCATAAGGATCAGGAAATATGATCCGTAAACACAGGCGACCAATTTCATATGTAAGATCGGCTGTCGAATTAATCTAATGATACCCATTGCAGGTGGACGCTTGTGCCCAAATAGAGGATATGTCACAGCAAGTATCGGGCATAAGAAAGTATGAACCCAGAAGAACAGTACTGGCGCTTCTATACCCTTCATAAGTTCTGCATCCGCTAAGGAATAGATGCCTGTACCGCACAAGGCTAATACGGCAAACGCAAGAACTCGAATATCACTGAACAAGTTTGTGCCGCGGCGATAAAGCAACAACACGGCACCAGCCATCACCAGTGCAATTCCGCTTAAGATCTCCCAATCATACAACGTTCCCAGCGCGAAATAGTTGAACGCAACAATGAAAATGGGGGAGGCCCGAATGATCGGATAATATGCAGACAGATCACCCCGGCTTAACGTGGCAACAAGCGCAAGGCTGTAGAGCGTCTGACCAGCGACAGAGATCATGACAAACATCCACTGATCTGGTGTCAGCCAGAAGTTCGCTCCCGTCACCAAGCCATGAAGGCCACCCACCAAGGCAATAGAGACTGCCATGGTCATAAAGGCGGAATCAGGTTCGGGGTCCTTTTTGATCAGCAGGTTCCATAAAGGATGGAGCGCAGCGGATGCTAAAACAAGAAGAACGACTGTTAAGGTCAAGCAATCTCTCCATCGGGAAGAGGGAGGTCGTTACAAGTGAAAAACGCTTGAACAATCTGCCGATCCATCTTGTCTTTCAGACAAACAATGGATTCTGTCATAACCGCGCTGCAATCCCTAAGGGGTAACGCGATCAGGCGTTGGTCATGTCCAAATTCAGGTTTGCTGACAAGCCCAACACCGATTTCCGCGGCGACGGCCTCTCGTGCGGCTTCGCGGCCTTGAACTTCCACACCTGTTCTGATGGAAAGTTCCGCGTTTTTGAATTCTTCCTCAATAAGGCGGCGGGTTCTGGACCTTTTTTCGCGTAAAACAAGCGGATAGCGGGAAAGTTCACGTAAAGTCACATCATCCTTGTGAGCGAGCTCGTGCTTTTTTGAGACAAAGGCCACCAGGGGATCTTCGGCAAGTTTGATGGTATGAAACTTATCTTCCGGAGTGACATCAGCAACAATGCCAAGGTCATAGGAAAAACTGTTGAGCCCTTCGATGATCTCTTCCGCATTTGCAAAAGTCGCAGTGACGGAGATACCAGGGTAGAGACGTTTGAAACGGGATATGAGCGGGAAAATATAAAGTGGGGTATCCGACGCAATAGTCAGTGAGCCATTTTCCAACGCTTGATGCGCAGATAGCAAGTCCCGGGCCTGATCTTCCAACTGGTACTTATGTTTTGTAATCTCAAAAAGCTGCTCCCCCAGTGAGGTAAGCTTTACCACGCGTTTATGTCGGTGAAACAGCAGAACACCAAAATGTTCTTCCAGCTTCTTTACCTGATCTGAAATGGCGGGCTGTGTCAGGCCCAGCTTGTCAGCTGCTTTAGAAAAGCCGCCGTGAAGAGCGACGGCATGAAAGGCACGAAGTTGAGAGTTATTCATAAGTAAAAGCGATAAGATAAATTACAAAAAAAGATTATACTTATGGTAGGGGCTTTTCTATATCTAAGTCAAGGTCTAGGCGCAGTTGGGAGTGTCATGAAAATGTATTCTTTTGAATATATGGAATGACGATTGGGACGTTGGTGAACACTGCGTCGCCAGCTAGAAGAGGGTATCATGGCAGAAAACAAACCGCATCAATCGGAAGGGGATGTGAACTTTTCCGCGCGTCGCAAAGAATGGGCAGCGGAAAACATTGGGCCTGAACAGGCGGCACTTCTGAAAAGAGATGCAGATGCTTTCATGCATCAATCGGTATCAACACCCTGCCTGAATACCATCAAAGGTGCCGAAGGGGCCTATATTATTGATGGGAACGGGAAGAAATACCTGGATTTCCATGGGAATAATGTTCATCACATTGGCTATGGTCATCCCCGCCTAAAAGAAGCGATCACCAAGCAAATGGATGAACTGCCATTCGCGCCGCGGCGTTTTACCTGCGATCCTGCTGTAGAACTTGCCGAGAAGCTGGCAGAGATTTCCCCTGGTGATTTAAGTAAGGTTTTGTATGCCACAGGTGGCTCAGACGCCATCGAAATGGCAATGAAAGTTGCCCGCGCAAAAACAGGGCGATTTAAGACAGTTTCATTTTGGGATGCTTTTCATGGCGCCGGTTTTGGCGCGTCCAGTATTGGAGGAGAGCAACTCTTTAGGGGGCAAGATATAGGCCCATTGCTGCCCGGAACTGAACATGTTGCGCCATTTGCCTGTTATCGCTGCCCATATGGATATGAATGCGACACTAATGGCCAGCCTGATTTGAAAGTCTGTAAGACCACCTGTGCCAATATGCTGCGCTACGTCCTAGAAAAAGAAGGGAATGTGGCTGCAGTCATAGCTGAGCCTGCACGGGCTGTCCCGTATACACCACCTAAAGGGTTCTGGAAGATGGTGAGGGAGGCCTGCAATGATGCAGGTGCATTGCTCATTTTTGACGAAATACCGACAGGCCTTGGCAAAACAGGTGAAATGTTCGCCTGTAACCATGATGAGGTTGTTCCGGATATTCTGGTTATGGGGAAAGCTCTGGGTGGGGGCATTTTGCCCATCTCCGCGATGCTGTGCCGGCCTGAGTTGGATATTCTCGGGGACTATGCCATAGGTCACTATACCCATGAGAAGAACCCCGTCACAACGCGGGCTGCACTTACAACAATCCAAATCATTGAAGATGAAGGATTGGTGGAAAACGCAGCCAAAGTGGGGGCTTATGCGTTGGATCGTATGGCCGCCATGAAAGACAAATACTCCCTTATCGGTGATGTTCGGGGACGGGGTTTCCTGTTGGGGCTGGAGCTTGTAACGGACCGGGAGGCAAAAACACCGGCCAATGATCAAGCGGAAGAGATCCTATATCGGGCTTTTGATGCGGGGCTCAGTTTTAAAACAACAATGGGTAATGTTCTGACGCTGACCCCATCTTTGATCACGACAGAAGCACAAATGGATTTTGCACTGGATGTGATTGAGGATGCGCTGAAGGTAGTATCATAAATTTTGGTGATATTTAGAATATAAAATAACGATTTTACTTATATCAAAGGCAGGCGTAAGAATTATTTAAATTCCAACGCCGCCGATGGAGAGAGACGTGAACCAGCAGGTAAATCAGGAAATGCAGTATTCCACAAGTCAGGGTGACTACATCATGGGGGAAGAACCATATCTTCTGACGCCAGGGCCATTGACCACCGCCGCTTCCACAAAAGCCGCCATGTTGAAAGACTGGGGTTCATGGGATGGAGACTTCAAAGCTGTAACCGCTGAAATTCGCGCTCGTCTGGTTGCCATGTGTGAAGGCGGCGATGCATATGATTGCGTTCCTATGCAAGGTAGCGGTACCTTTGCGGTTGAAGCAGCCCTTTCTTCCTTTATTCCAAAAGACGGTAAGGCGCTTGTTCTGATGAACGGTGCTTATGGCAAACGGGCAGGAAAAATTCTGGAATATATCGGTCGTGATTTTGTCAGTCTTGATAAGGGGGATTATCTGCCACCGATGCCGGAAGAAATCGATGAGATCCTGAAAAACGACAAAGCAATCACCCACGTGCTGGCCGTTCACTGTGAGACAAGTTCCGGTATCTTGAACCCGCTTAAAGGGATTTCCGATGTTACCATGAAGCATGGCCGGAAACTTATTGTTGATAGCATGAGTGCTTTCGGCGCTGTCCCGGTTACAGTGGATGAAATTCCTTTTGAAGCGCTTGTCTCTTCTGCCAACAAATGTATTGAAGGTGTACCTGGATTTGGCTTTGTTCTTGCCAAGAAATCTGCCCTGGAAGCCTCAAAAGGTAATTGTCACTCTCTCAGCCTCGATCTCTACGATCAGTGGATTTATATGAACACTTCTGGGCAGTGGCGCTTTACACCTCCAACACATACTGTGGTTGCCTTTTTGGAGGCGTTGCGCCTTCACGAAGCAGAAGGTGGGGTTGCCGGACGCCTTAAACGCTATTCACAAAATCGCGACACCCTCGTCGGCGGTATGAAAGAGATGGGATTTGTTCCACTGTTGGACGAAATGTGGTTATCTCCAATCATAACCACATTTTTTAGCCCTGATGATGAAAAATTTGACTTTACTCGCTTCTATGACGAGATAAAATCAAGGGGCTTCATTATTTATCCGGGAAAACTTACGGAGGCGGAAAGTTTCCGTATCGGGTTTATCGGAGCTCTAGACAAATCGGTGATGGAGGGTGTCCTTAAAGCGATCGCAGAAAGCTGTGCTGCTATGGGGGTGACCAACTTCGCCCCCCCAGCAGGAGTGAAATAACACAGTTTGGACGCAACATTTGTACTAATTAACCTCCTAGGAGGTGTGGCCCTGCTTTTGTGGGGCCTTCGCATGGTCAATACAGGCGTGACACGCGCTTTCGGTCGTGAATTGGGCTATGCCCTCAATTTCAGTTTAAAAAACCGGATAAACGCTTTTTTAGGCGGTCTCGGTGTGACTATGTTGCTTCAAAGCAGTACGGCAACGGCGCTGCTCACGGCGTCATTTGCGGGCAGGGGGCTTGTAACCGCCTCGGCCGGTCTTGCGGTTATGTTGGGCGCAGATGTAGGGACCACACTTGTCGCCCAAATCCTCACATTCGATTTAACGTGGTTGGCCCCCGTTCTTCTGTTTATGGGATTTGTGCGCCATTCAACGTCAAAAACAACCCGCGCAAAGAATTTGGGCCGTATCGGCCTTGGCCTTGGCATGATGTTGACGGCGTTGAAGTTGTTGGTTTTGGCGTCGGAGCCAATTCGTGGCTCAGAGGTTGCTCAGTTTCTGTTTTCATCGCTATCAGATGAGCCGGTTCTCACAGTTATTTTAGGAGCAATCCTAACATTTGTTGCTCATTCCAGTCTGGCAACGGTTCTGTTTATTATCTCACTGGCTGCCTCGGGCGGTGTGCCTTTTGATGTGGCGCTTGCCATGATTTTGGGTGCGAACCTGGGGGGAGCGTTCCCGCCAATTTTGGCAACCCTGAACGGGGATGTTGCCGCCCGCCGTCCTCCTGTCGGGAACCTTATTTGCCGTGTTTCAGTTGTGGTGTTTGTCCTGCCATTCCTTGGTCAAATCGAACCGGAGCTCGCGCGCCTTGGCGGTGATACCACACGCCAGATCGTAAACTTCCATACACTTCTGAATGTCGGGTTGGCGGCTATTTTCATATTTTTCACAGGTCCCATAGGTCGGTTATCTGAAAAACTGATTACGGAAAAGATTAATCCTCTAACCGCGGCAAACAGGCCCATGCATTTGGACCGGGCAGCACTTGAGAGTCCTCAGTTGGCGCTTGCCAATGCCCTTCGGGACACTCTTCGTATGGGTGATATTCTGGAGAAAATGTTCCGCGACTTCCGAACAGCCTTTGAGACAACAGACAAAGAATTGCTGCAGGAACTTCGTGATACGGACGAGTTGATCCTTGAGTTTAATGCCGGGGTAAAAAGTTATTTGACGGAACTTGGGCGCGAACCGCTTGACGATGAAGATGAAAAGCGCAGCACCGAGATTATGACATTTGCAACCAACATGGAAAATGTTGGCAATATTCTTCTCCTTAGCATGGTTGAGATGCTGGAGAGAAGCGCGGATCAACAGGTATCTTTCTCGCAGGAAGATACAGCAGATCATAATGCGCTGTTTGAACAAGTTCTGGAAAATATGAAACTTGGGTTCAATCTGTTGATCAGTCAGAACCGAGGGGACGCGAAGGACCTAATTCGCCGTAAACAGGCTTTGCGTGATCAGGAGCAGAGATATGTTCAAAATCACCTCAAACGGTTACGCCAGAATATCGGAACCGATGAGGCCTCTAGTGCCATTCACTTGGGTCTGATGAGTGACCTAAGACGTATCAATTCGCTTGTGACTGAAATTGCCTATCCAATTGCCCAGGAAAAGAAAAGCAAACATAAAGATGAAAAAGTCACAAAAAAGTCTTCTAAAGACGTTAGAAATTCACCTGATGGAACATTCTAAGCCGATGCGGTTATCTTTATGGGGGTAAAGATGGACAACCTGGAGTTTGAAACGCGGCGCGTTGATGTTCGAAACCTAGAAGAATTGATCGATATTACCAAATCCGTTGGGTGGGAATATGGCGAGATTTACTGGCGCGTAATTTTAGCCTGCTCCACAGGATATGCAGTTTACCATTTAAGCGGTGAAATGGCGGGGTGTGCTTTTGCCGTCAAATTTGGGGCGGGCAGGGGCAATATCGGTGTCGTTATCGTGCGCCCTGAATATCGTGGGAAAGGGATTGCCTCCCACATGATGGATTTGGCCGAAGGCCACATTCTGGAAAACGGTAAAGGGACAGTTACCCTTGTGGCCACTGAAGATGGATATCCGGTTTATGAACACCGCGGATATGAAGTGATTTCCAAGTGTTATGAGATGTTTTCGCGATCAGAAGAAAAAAGGGGAGAAGTGCCACATCTTCCCAACGTTCGCTTTTCTTCAATCTCTGACAAGAACTTTTCAGATGTGCTCCTATTCGACAAAAGAGAATTTGCAGAGGATCGATCCCATGGGCTAACCGCTTTACGCGAGGCGTCAATTAGTTCTGTGGTGCTAAATGATGTGGGAACTGGAGAGATTTTAGGCTTTGGAATTATTTATCCGCGCGCTGATATGTTGAAAATCGGCCCTGTGGTTGCAAAAGAACAGGCGCAAGCAGAAGCCATTGTGAAAATGCTATCATATGGGAAGCAGGGAATAATCCGCACCGATGTTTTCGCCCACCAGCCTGGTTATATTGAATTTCTCAAGAGCCTTGGATTTAATGACGATTGGAACTCAACTGTTATGGCCTTGAATGGACATAAGGGGTTGGTTGATTTGCCAGGCGTGTTCTCAATAGGCGCACAGACAGTAGGGTGAAAAAGGGGAGCATGGCTCCCCTGATTATTTTCAAACAAACTCAAACATGCGATCCGGGTAATCGGTGATGATCGCATCCACCCCCCAATCAAGAAGACGTTTGCCATCTTCTGGATTATTTACAGTGTAAACAAGGAAACGGATACCTGCATCCTGAACGGCTTTAATCAGTTCCGTGGTTGCAAAACTGTGATGGCAGTGAAGGCTGGCCGCGCCAACAGCTTTCAATCGGCGTTCCCAATCAACTGGAACGGCTTCGGTTAAGTAACCACGCTCAATTTCCGGGGCGTGTTTGTAAGCGACTTCCAACGCTTCAATATTGAATGATGAAAAGAGGAGCGGAACCGTATCAGGTAGAGATTTGTTCAAGTCTTCGATAATTTTCAAGGTAGTTTCAACCTGCCAACCCGCAGTGGGCTTGATCTCGAAATTAACGCTCATGTTGAATTCGACCAAAGCATCGATGAGTTCTTGCAGAGTTGGGATTTTTTCACCTTCAAACTTTGGATCAAACTTTGATCCAGCATCAAGGGCGCGAACTTCTTCCAGTGTTTTCAATAACACCGCACCTTGACCGTTTGTACATCTGTTGACGCTTGAATCATGGCAAATCACAACTTGATTGTCTGCCGTCACCATGCCGTCAATTTCAATAGATTTCGCGCCTAAATCTGCCGCAGCTTTGAAAGAGGCAAGCGTGTTTTCCGGTGCATGCCCACAGGCACCACGATGGCTGATAACACGAGGCATTGTGTCGAAGAATGAAGATGACATGATTTGGTTTATCCTCTTGATATCAATTGTTTACAGACCAATTGATAGGTGTTTTATGATGTTGTTCCAGATATGCGTTGGCTTTGGAGAAATGACCATTTCCAATAAAGCCCCGATGGGCTGACAAAGGGGATGGGTGCGGGCTTGTCAGGACCAGATGCCTGTTCCGGTCAATGACTTTTCCTTTCTTCTGGGCATAGCTTCCCCAAAGCATGAAGACGAGGTTTTCGCGCCCTTCATTAAGTGCACTCACCGCGGCGTCCGTAAACTCTTCCCACCCGCGTTTTTGATGGGCACCAGCTGTTGCCTGAACAACCGTCAGAACACTGTTTAGAAGTAGAACACCTTGATCGGCCCAGCTTTCAAGAAAGCCATGATCGGCAATTGGGATCCCAAGATCACGTTCCAGCTCTTTATACATATTGAGCAAGGAGGGAGGTGTACGAACCCCTTTTTTGACTGAAAAGCTCAATCCGTGAGCCTGCCCCGGACCGTGATAGGGATCTTGACCCAGGATCACAACTTTTACCCTATCAAAAGGTGTGTGATCGAAAGCTGCAAAGATTTCATTCGAAGGAGGATAAACGGTTTTTCCGCTTTTCTTTTCATCCAGTAAAAACTGCCTGAGACTTTTCATATAGTCTTTATCAAACTCGCCCTTAAGGACGCTTAACCAGCTTTTTTCCAGTTTGATTTCAGACATTTAATCCCCGAATTACAGATCGTTTGTAAAATGACGTCTTGTTGTTTCGGTTTTATTACAATTCTCGCTTTCAATGAAGCGGAATCTTTTCATATTTCGGAATTTCGCATGTAAAATGAAACTAAAAGGGGCCTTTATCTTGTTTGTTGACCTGTGATAGTCATGAATGATGAAAATAAAGGCATGCGGATGGGAAAATACAGCAAACCCGAGAGTTTAGAGGAAGCGTTGGAGTGTCTAAAAGACAGTGCCGCGACCATTTTGGCTGGCGGAACGGATCTGTATGCCAATGAATCTTTCAAAGCTGATAATCTTCACCTTATAGATATTTCAGAAATTCAAAGCCTTTGCGAAATCGAAAGCACATCAGATGGCTGGTGGATTGGTAGTGCGGTCAGCTGGAGCGAAGTTGCAAAAGCTGATTTGCCACCGCTTTTTGACGGACTTCGAGAAGCGGCACGAATGATTGGTGGGCGGCAGGTTCAAAATGCAGGTACAGTTGGCGGTAATATCTGCAATGCGTCCCCAGCGGCGGATAGTGTTCCCCCACTAATGGCAATGAATACCTCTGTAGAGATTAGAAACATCCACGAGACGCGCCTTGTTAAACTTGATCAGTTTATCAAAGGGCGAAGAGACGTTGACTTAAGGCCTGATGAAATGGTCACGCGCCTCTTCGTACCAGATAACGGCAAGACCTCTCGATCGGTATTTCTTAAAACTGGTGCGCGCGCGCAATTGGTTATTTCACCCGTTATGGCGACGGGTATTCTTCAAATAGATCATGACGATGTTATCATCGATTTTCGAATTTCCATCGGTGCATGTTCGCCTGTTGCAAAAACATTGGACAGCATTGGGGATCGGGTCAGAGGATTGCACATGTCTGAAGATTTGAGCGCATATGTTAGGGAAGAGGATTTTGATATTCTGGATCCGATCAGTGATATGCGAGGAGATGCGGAATATCGTCTCAATACTGCAAAATCCATGACACGCCGGTTGATCCGTGAATTACAGGTGGCTCATGTCTGACAAGCTCACCTTCACCGTAAATGGCATTCCAGTTTCCACAAGTCGGCCCAGAGGGGAAAGGCTATTGGATTTACTGCGGGATGATTTATCGCTCACAGGCACGAAATCAGGGTGTAATAGCGGTGATTGTGGCGCCTGTACGGTACTCATAGATGGGGAGCAACATTGCGCCTGTTTAACGTCCATCGGAAAGTTAAAAGATAAATCCATTCAAACAGTTGAAGGATTATCCGGTGATGCAGAATTAAACAATTTGCAGCGCGCTTTCCTGAAGGCGGGGGCGGCTCAATGCGGGGTTTGCTCCCCCGGAATGCTGATGGCGGCCCACAGCTTGCTACAAGAAAATTCGGCACCAACAGAAACACAGGTTAAAGATGCCCTTGGCGGTGTGTTGTGTCGCTGCACCGGGTATCAGAAAATTGTTGAGGCTGTTCTGATGGCTTCAAAAGATCAGGTGGATTTATCTGATCCAACGGTAACAAGTGACTCTATTGGAAAATCTGTTCTGAAAGTGGACGGAGAAGAAAAACTCAACGGCGCAGCACGCTATGGCGCGGATGTAATTCCGGATGATGCCCTTTATATCCGGGTTTTAAGATCCCCTTATCACAGGGCAGAAGTTGTCTTTCCAAAGGAATGGCCGTCAGCGGATGAGTTTGACGGGATCACTGATATTTTGGGCGCTCAGCACATTCCCAATAACCGATATGGTATTTATCCTGAAGGAAAGGATCAAACCGTCCTTTCTGAAGGTGTTGTGAGATATCGGGGGGAGGCCATTGTCGCCCTTGTGGGTGAGAAAGATCGACTTTCCGATTATTCCCTTGATGATTTTGGGATCACTCTGAATAAATTGCCCGAGATTATGGATGCAGAGGAGGCATTGGCCAAAGGTGCCCCTGAATTTCATGAGGGGCATCCCAACAACATCTTGATCAGTAAGACACTGCGCTCTGGTGAAGAAGGTGTAGTGGGGAAAGTCTCTTCAAGCGGATCATTTTGCACCAGTTTTGTGGAACATGCGGCCATCGAGCCAGAAGCCGGATATGCGTATATGGATGAAGGCCGCCTTGTGATCCATGCATCCACACAGGCAGTGCATATGGACTTGCAGGAAGTGGCTCATATCACTGGAATGGCGGCGTCTGATATTCGTATTATCCCGACCGAGGTTGGCGGTGGGTTTGGCGGAAAACTGGATGTTTCTGTTCAGCCGCTTCTGGCCATCGCAGCGCTTCGATCTAATCGTCCAGTGGCCTTTGTCTATTCCCGCAGCGAAAGTATGCAGGCATCGCCAAAACGGCACGCAGCAAACATCACCGCAGATTTTTCCGCAGATAGGAACGGACATCTGGTATCCGCCAAACTTTACGGCAGGTTCAATACAGGTGCCTATGCATCCTGGGGGCCGACGGTAGCGGGACGTGTTCCCGTTCATGGAACCGGACCGTACCGTGTACCCAATGCTGAAATTACAGGGGAGGCCATCTATGCAAATGGTCCCATCGCGGGGGCCTTCAGGGGATTTGGAGTGCCGCAGGTGGCGATTGCCCATGAATGCCTGATGGATGATTTGGCGTTGGAGCTGGGACTTGATCCGTTGGAGATCCGTATCAAAAACGCACTCCAAGCAGGGGATGTAACGGCAACCGGTCAAAAATTAGCGGCGAGCACGGGTCTTACCGCCTGCTTGGAAGCGTTAAAACCCAAATGGCAGCATTTCAAAGAACAAGCGACCTCCCTCAATAACGCAGACAGCTCAGCACGTTATGGCGTGGGTATCGGGGCCATGTGGTACGGCATAGGCAATACGTCTTTGAGTAACCCTTCTGAAATGGAAGTTGGCCTGACTAGGGACGGGAAACTGGTTTTCCTGAATGGTGCAGTGGATATCGGGCAGGGGTCAAATACCGTTCTATTACAAATTGCGGCTGCGGCGTCCGGATTTCCAGTTGATCAGTTTACTTATGTCATGGGGGATAGTGATCTGACACGGGATGCAGGTAAGACTTCCGCCTCCCGTCAGACATTTGTATCCGGGAAAGCGGCGGAGATTGCCGGTCTGGATATCCGCCAGAAAATCCTGCGTCAGGTTAATGCGTCAGAGAAAGCAGAACTTTCACTGATTGACGGAAATGTTCAGGTGAAAGACAGCGATGAAACCCATGTTATTAATCTGCGGCAATTATCGCCCGATGAAGATGGGTATGTGTTCAAAGGATTTGGGCGCTTTGACCCGCCTACCACTGATCTGGATGAAAACGGTCAGGGAACCCCATACGCCACATATGCTTTTGCCGCCCAGATTGCATTTGTTGAGGTGGACACCGAACTTGGCACTGTGAAAGTGAAAAACATTGTGGCGGCCCATGATGTGGGACAAGCGATTAACCCGCAACAGGTTGAAGGTCAAATTCACGGGGGTATCGCACAAGGGCTTGGGCTCGCCTTGATGGAAGAATATATCCCCGGGAAAACTGAAAACTTACATGACTATTTAATCCCGACCTTTGGGGATATGCCGGATATTGAAAGCATCTTGATTGAAGATCCGGAACCTCTTGGGCCATATGGCGCCAAAGGAATTGGAGAGCCTGCATTGGTCCCGACTGCCCCTGCCATTTTCGGGGCCATCAGAAATGCGACAGGGGTGCGCGTCACACAAGCGCCAATGACCCCGACAAGATTGCAAAAAGCAATCCGAGATCTTAGCGGATCCTGATTTTTAACTTCTCGCCAAGGTAAGAAAGTGGTGTCGCGATAAGCCCTTTTGGAAATAGAACAACGCTTATCATAAACAGGCACCCAAGGATCATAATCCAGAAATCCCCAAATAATTCTGAGAACCAGTTTTCAGCATATCGAGTGACAAAGGCTCCCAATAGGGCGGCAAGCAAAATCTCTTTCCCGCCAAGGGCAACCCAGATCAATACCTCAGTCGATAAGGTGAACCCAATAAGGGTTGGGGAAGCAAAGCCATCCAATGTCACAAATAGCGCCCCTGCAAGCCCTGCGATGCCGGCCCCCAAACAAAAAACAGAGAGCTTTAAGGGTAATATGGCGTAACCAAAAAACGTCAAACGTTCCTGATTTCCCCGAAGGGCCGCGAGCAATATGCCGTATTTGGTCGCCATCAATATTTGCAAGGATACCAGCACGATAAACACAATACTCAGAAGCAGGTAGAAGAGGGGGATCGCATCCCAAAACTCATAAAACACGCCAAAGCTGTTGATGGTAAGCGGCGGAATATCCAATAATCCGTTATATCCCCCAAGGGCGTACCAATTACTCATGATACGTTCCAGTATCAGGGTAACGGCGATGGTCATAATGGCAAGGTAAGCCCCTTGCACCCCTTTTCCGGCAAAAAGAAATATCCCAAGCAAAAATGCGGCGAGGACGGACAGAAATATCGCGAATATAACGCCCAAAATACTTGCGGTGATGTCAGGGGTGATCATTCCTTTAGTGAGTGTCGCCATAGCATACGCGCCAATACCAAAAAACGCAGCTTGCCCAAGGGAGAGAATACCGCCGTAGCCCCAAACAATGGCGAGGGATAATGCGAAAAGACCATAGACGAGATAGTAATTAAGCTGGCTCACCCAATATCCGCTCAAAAATGTGGGTGCCGCCAATAAGATTGAAAAGACCGCAAAGGTCGGAAGCAGGGGGAGAAGCCTGTTTGTCATTTTGATTTCCCACCCAAAATGCCATTGGGACGCATCCGAATAACAACAAGAGCTAGAAGGAAGACAACCACTTGTGCGGCAACGGGAGAAATCCAGGTTGTAAGCAGGCTGTTGGTACCTCCAACGGCGGCCCCGCCCACTAAAACACCCGCAAAGGGCCCGGTGCCTCCAACCAGCAAGGACAAGAAGCCCGGCACCAAATACCCAAGTCCCATTTGCGGATCAACACTGATCGTTGGCGCTACAAAGGCACCTGCAAGCCCGGCTAGCGCCGAACCCGTCACGAAAGACCAGGAATTGATCTTTTTTGTATTTAATCCCAATATTTCTGATGTGATGGGACGGGAGATGACAGCCCGAGCCATCAAACCGTAATTTGTTTTCAAAAACACCCAGAAACACCCGAAAATCATGGCTGCTGCAAACCCCATTACCACCAATCGGTAAAGAGGATATTCAAATCCAATTAAAGACACTCTCATATCCAAAGGAACGGGAATGGACTGAGACTCGGGCCCGAAGAGGAGGACAATGGCCTGCTTCAAAGCGATGGATAGCCCCCATGTGGCAAGGATTGTATCCAACGGACGATGATATATGTGCTGAATGAGCGCTTTTTCGATCAGAAATCCAAGGAAACCCACAATTATCGGGGCGACAAGGATCGAAGGCCAGAAACCAATACCACTTTGACCTGTGAGAACGGCAACATACGCGCCGATCATAAAAAGCTCTCCGTGCGCCATATTGATAACGCCCATAAGTCCGAAAATAATCATGAGCCCAAGCGCCACCATCACAAGGATGAGGATATGGGAAAGCGCGTCCATGGCGATGATCAGAATGTCAGACATCTCCATAGTTCAAATCCCCAGAAACTGATGAAGAAGGTCGCTGTTTTCGCGGATCTCCTCTGCTGTTGCCTGTTGCTTAACCTCTCCATTTTCAAGAAAGATCACATCGTCTGCCAGATCCATAATGAGATCTACATTCTGCTCCACTAGTAAAATGCCGATGCCGGTTTCCTGATTGATGCGTTTAAGGGTTTGGCTTATCTCCTCAATGATACTGGGTTGAATACCCTCAGAAGGCTCATCAAGAAGCAGCAGTTTCGGGGCAGCGATCAAGGCACGGGCAATGGCTAAAATCTGCTGCTGACCACCTGAAAAAGTACCGGCTTTCTGGGTGGCGCGTTCTTTTAACACTGGAAATAAATCATAGATCCGGTCTAGGGGTGTTGTGTCCCCTTTGGCTCCTAAAGATCCAAGTCGCAGATTTTCCTCAACCGTAAATTCGTCAAAAATTTCACGTCCTTGCGGGACATATCCAATTTTTAAGTGAGAGATTTCGTGGGGCGTGGCATTGCTGATATCCTGCCCCTCGAACATAACAGATCCTGCTTGGAGCGGCACAATCCCCATAATGGTCTTTAAAAGGGTCGTTTTCCCCATACCATTTCGCCCAACGAGAGCTGCAATGCGATCTGTTGGGATCTGTAAGTTACATTTGTGTATCACAGTGGATTTCTTGTATCCGGATGTGAGGGAAGAAAGTTCAAGCAAATGACATCTCCCTTTTTCCGAAATACAAGGCCCGAACGTCAGGATTTGAGGATACCTCTTCAAAGCTACCCTTCATGACTATATGACCAGCAGACAGAACATAGATGGGACAGTCCAGCGCCTGAATAAACCGAATATCATGTTCGATGACGATAATTGTCGTCTGAAGTGTTTGATTTAACTCTTTGATCAGGCGAACGGTTTCCTGAGTCTCTCCCACAGTCATGCCGGCGGTTGGTTCATCCAGCAATATAAGTTTAGGGGACTGGATCAGTACCATACTGATTTCCAGCCACTGTTTTTCCCCATGGGATAGAGAACCCGCAAGAACCTCTTTTTTGTGGATCAAACCTACTTTGGTCAGGATGTCTTCGGCGGAAATATTCTGAGGCGTGGCCACGCCAAAACGAATGAGCGGGAGCGCAATGTTTTCCGCCACTGTCATTTCTTCAAATACAGACGGAGACTGAAATTTCCGACCAATCCCCAATTTGCAAATTTCTTCTGCTTTTTTATTGCTGATGTCGACCTGATCAAAGATCACACTACCACTGTCCGCGCTCTCAGCACCGCAGATCACATTGAAAAGCGTGGATTTACCGCATCCATTGGGGCCTATGATCGCACTTAATGTACCTGCCTCGATAGACATCTCCATATCATCAATGGCGATGACGCCACCGAATCTCTTGGATAGGTTTTTTAAGTGAAGCAATGGGTACGGCATGGAGTAATTTTGTAGGTGTTCTTACTAAATTAGAAGTTGGGTCGTCTGCGTTCAAACAAAAAAACATATGTGTGCCGTCAAAGAATTTATCTTATTGAGACTATTTCTGTCTTTTTCCATGAATTTTAAATTTGAATACTTGAATTGGAGTGAAAATACCAGATAAACAACTGCAAAATTGTTGAAATGACAGGTTCATCAATAACTTGTATGCAATCAAATAATTTAAAAAGGTTCGTTATGACTGGGATCAGCCGCAGAAATTTCATTGCCGCTTCAGGCGCTACACTGGCCGCAAGTGCGTTTTCAATGCCCTCCATTGCAAGTGGTAAAACAATTAAAATCGGTGCAGTGCAGCCATTCTCTGGTGGGCTTGAATTGTTTGGCGCGCAGGCCAAAATGGGATTGGATCTTGCCGCATCTCAGATCAACGCCGCTGGCGGTATCCTGGGCCATCAGGTTGAGGTTCTGTATGAAGACAACAAAACTGATCCTAAAACATCAGTTGAACGTGCCCGTAAATTGATCCAGCGCGACGAAGTTATGGCGCTGTCTGGTCCAATTACATCTGCGGCCCGTGACGCTATGGCAGGTACAGTTCGCCGCATGAAAACACCGCTTCTATATGCAACAAATTATGAGGGCGGTATTTGCGATCGTTATTTGTTCTCTTTCAATACGGTTCCAAATCAGGATACGGCACCACTTATTCCTTACTTGAAAGAAATTGGAAAAGGCGACAGCTATTACATGTTTGGTGCAGATTATGTATGGCCGCGTAACATGTTTAAAGCGGCCGGTGACATGATCAACAAAATCGGCGGTAAAAGCGTTGGTGAAGAATACACGCCATTTGGTGTCAAAGATTTCTCACCGATTATTCGCAAAATTGCAGACTCTGGTGCAAAGATCCTACTGTTTGCGCTGCCGGGTGCAGATGGTATTACCTTTATTAAACAGGCAGAAGAGTTTGGCCTGATGGATAAAGTGACCATTGCCTTCCTCGGATTTGCGGAAACTTATCTGGGCGCTTTCGGTGCCGGTAAAGGTGAGGGGATGTATGCAGGTCTTCCAATGGTCGCAAGTTCATCTGAGGCTGGTGTTCAGGATTTTGTTTCTCGCATCAAGGCGCAATCAGGTGCCGATGCAGTTGTGTCTTTCTATGTGATGACTCACTATAATTCGCTGATGGCTGTAAAAGCAGGTATGGAGCGTGCCGGTAAGGTAGATAAAGAAGCATTGATTGACGGTATGGCGGGTCTTGAATTTAATATCCCGACAGGCAAAGCATCTATCACAAAAGATGATCACCACGTTGCCATGAACATGTATATCGGTAAAACTGCAGGTGGTAGTTTGCAGGTTGAAAAATCTCTTGGGATTATTGAACCTGCTAAACAGTGCAGCTAATCGAATTTTGAAATAGTGGGGAAGTAATGCAGATTTCAGAAATTACCACAGCACTTGAGGGGCATATGCCCCTCGGCTTTAAAACACTAAATGTGTTGTCAGACTGCCGAAAGGCTGGCTTGGTAATTGTTGATGAGATCAACGGATTTGCAACTGTTGGCGCCGGAAATCTGGCGCCCCCCGTACCCAATGATCAGGTTACCACTATGGTATCCGAAACGGACCGTATCGCACGGGCGTTCAGTGCCAATGATCTTCCTGTTCTAGCCTTTCTAGATACCCATGAGCCCGGAAAAGCGGAACCACCTTATCCACCGCATTGTGAGGCAGGTACGGGTGAGGAAGAATTGGTTCCTGAGCTTGAATGGCTACATGAAGATGAAAATGCCACCTTGGTTCGAAAAGACTGTATCAATGGGTTTATCGGTGCGTTCGATAAAGATGGCGGTAATGCCGTCATGCAATGGGTGGCAGATAACGGCATTACAGATCTGCTGGTCGTTGGGATTTGCACAGATATCTGCGTAATGGATTTTGTGCTGACATCTTTAAGTGCGCGCAACCACGACATGCTGTCTGATCTGAAAGAGATTTACGTCTACGATAAAGGCTGCGCGACCTTTGATATGCCAAAGGAAGTCGCTGTTGATGTGGGGCTTCCAGAAACATCTGCGCACCCGCAGGATATTACCCATTATATGGGGTTGTACTTTATGGCCTCCCGCGGTGCGGGGCTTGTAAATCAGGTCAATATTTAATATCAGTCTGACTTATTGAAAAGATTATAAATATCAATTTTAATAATTTATCAGCTCTCTTTATACTCCTCATAATTCTGCAATAGTAGTATTGCAATATGACGGGCTGTTTCGGATGGGAAGCAGTTTAAGTATCATCTTAGAAGAGGGTTGAAAGTATGTCGAAAGACACAATCACGGTAAATGGCCGTAATTACGCATGGCCAAAGAAACCTGTTGTTGTGGTTTGCATTGATGGTAGCGAACCTGCCTATATCGAAGAAGCCATTAAAATGGGTGTCATGCCCTATATGGAAAAGGCATTGGCGGGCGGTGCAGATCTTCGTGCAGATTGTGTTGTTCCAAGTTTCACCAACCCAAACAACCTGTCGATTGTAACTGGTCAGCCACCAAAGGTTCACGGTATTTGCGGTAACTATTTCTACGATACTGAAAATGACGAAGAGGTCATGATGAATGACCCGCGTTTCCTTCAGGTGCCGACAATCTTCAAAGCCTTCTTCGATGAAGGTGCCAAAATCGCTGTCGTAACAGCAAAAGACAAACTCCGCACATTGCTGGGTAACGGCCTTGATGTGACATCCGGCCGGGCGATTTGTTTCTCTTCCGAGAAATCAGCCGACGCAACAATGGCTGAAAATGGCATCGATGATGCGGCATCCTGGATTGGCCGCGAAGTGCCGTCTGTTTATTCCGCTGAACTCAGTGAATTTATCTTCGCATGTGGTGTGAAGTTGATGGATGAGTTTGCGCCCGATCTGATGTATCTCTCTACCACTGATTATATTCAGCATAAACATGCACCGGGGACACCTGTTGCCAATGATTTCTATGCGATGCTGGACAAATACATGACGGAACTGGATGCCCGTGGTGCCGTTATTGCGCTGACCGCTGATCATGGCATGAAACCAAAATTCGACGATGCAGGGGAGCCGGACGTTATTTTCTTGCAGGATTTGTTTGATGAATGGTTGGGCGAAGGGAATTCCCGTGTGATCCTTCCAATTACTGACCCTTATGTGGTTCACCACGGTGCACTTGGATCCTTTGCAACCGCATATGTTCCAGAAGATCGCCGCGACGAAATCATCGCAAAACTGAAAGACGTGGATGGCATCATGGAAAGCCTGTCTCGCGAAGAAGGTTGCGCCAAGTTTGAACTGCCAGAGAACCGTACTGGTGACATCATCATTGTCTCAACAACAAACAAGGTTCTGGGGACGAGCGTTAGCCGTCATGACCTGACTGCCTTGAAAGAGCCGCTTCGCTCTCACGGTGGCATTTCAGAGCAGCGTGTACCGCTTCTTTGTAACCGTCCTGTTGGCGATTTTGTGTCCAAAGAAGGTAAGCGTAACTTCGACATCTTCGATATGGCACTGAACTACGCAGAGGCATAAGAAAAACATGGATATCCGTCACGAGCAAATGCGTATCGCCGGTCAGAAAATCGATACTGATGACCGAATTGAAGTACGCCACCCGTATAACAATGAAGTCGTTGGGACGATCCCGGCAGGGCAGGTTGAACATGTCCGCCAGGCCTTTACGGCTGCGGCTGAATACAAGCCGACCCTGACACGCCATCAGCGTTATGAGATTTTGCAAAAAACGGCGGATATCCTTGTTACCCGAAAAGAAGAGATTTCCGACTGCATCACAGCTGAGGCTGGACTTTGCAAAAAAGACAGCCTTTACGAAGTAGGCCGTGCCTATGACGTGTTCAGCCTGTCTGCACGTCTTTGTATTTTAGATGATAGCGAGGTTTATTCCTGCGATATCACGCCGCACGGTAAGGAACGTAAAATCTTCACCATGCGGGAGCCTCTGACAGCCATCAGTGCGATTACGCCTTTTAACCACCCGCTTAATCAGGTGGCCCACAAAATCGCGCCATCCATTGCGACCAATAACTGCATGGTCTTGAAACCAACGGAAAAAACACCGCTAACTGCGTTGTTGCTTGCGGATGTTCTTTATGATGCCGGTCTGCCGCCAGAAATGTTCTCAGTTGTCACCGGTCGTCCGGAAGATATTGCGGATGAAATGCTACTGAACGAACATGCTGAATTGGTGACTTTCACTGGCGGTGTTCCAATCGGCAAATATATTGCTGAAAAAGCAGGATATAAACGCAAAGTGCTGGAACTCGGTGGTAATGATCCGCTGATCGTTCTGAAAGACGCTGACCTTGAAAAAGCAAGTGATCTTGCCGTAGCGGGTGCTTATAAAAACTCCGGTCAGCGCTGTACGGCTGTTAAGCGTATTTTGGTTGATGACAGTGTAGCGGATGAGTTTGTGGCTTTGTTGGCCGCGAAAACTGAGAAGATCAAATACGGTGATCCTTTTGACCCTGATGTGGATATGGGTACCGTGATTAATGCCCAGTCTGCAGAAATGTTTGAACGCCGAGTGAATGATGCTGTGGCGGCGGGTGCCAAGCTTATTTGTGGCAATAAGCGGGATGGGGCACTTTATTCCCCAACTGTAGTTGATCATGTGCCATTTGATTGCGAATTGGTGCGTGAAGAAACCTTTGGCCCTGTGGCCCCGGTTATTCGTTTTAAAGATGAAGAAGATGCCATCCGCATTTCCAATTCCACGGCCTTTGGATTGTCTTCAGGTATTTGCACCGATAGCTGGCCATCCATTCAGAAATTCATTCGTGAACTGAATGTGGGGACTGTGAATGTCTGGGAAGTGCCGGGCTACCGTATTGAAATGTCTCCATTTGGCGGTATCAAGGACAGTGGTCTTGGATATAAAGAAGGCGTCCTGGAAGCAATGAAGAGCTTTACTAACGTGAAGACTTATTCACTTCCCTGGACTTAAAACACCCCGATTTTCGAAAAGCCGTATCCTCGTGATACGGCTTTTTTTGTTGTTCACGTTGTTTTGAAGCGCTTTTTAGATAAATATGGTTAAGGTGCTGCAAGATAAGTGATCATCAGGGTGCAAATGCAGGGTTTAGTTTTAAAAAATCTGGTTACCGAATTTGATAACAAAGAAAAAATCGGTCCGGTTTCCCTGACTTTGGATAAGGGCAAAATGCTTTCCCTCCTTGGTGGGTCGGGTTCAGGAAAAACCACCACCCTTCGGATGATTGCGGGCTTGGCGCCAGTTGCCTCTGGCCAGATCCTTTTTGAAGGTAATGAAATTTCACATCTGCCGCCGCAAAAGCGGGGAGTTGGTATGGTGTTTCAGAACTTTGGTCTGTTTCCCCATATGACCGTGCGAGATAACATCACCTTTGGCCTTCGAATGGCGAAAAAACCTGCAGACTTTATCAATCAGAAGTTCGAATGGATTGCCGAAAAGACCAGATTACTTGAGTTGTCAGACAGATATTCAAGTCAGTTATCTGGTGGTCAGAAACAGCGGGTCGCGCTTGCCAGAACATTGGTAATGGATCCCGATATATTGCTGCTGGATGAGCCGCTTTCAAATCTGGATGCGAATTTGCGCGAAGATATGGGGCGATTTATTCGAGGGTTGCAACAGGACCTGAATATAACAACTGTATTTGTAACCCACGATCAGGAAGAAGCTCTTATGCTGGCGGATGAAGTAGCTGTCATGGATGGGGGAGAAGTCCTCCAACAGGGGAGCCCGGAGGATATTTACAAGCGCCCAATTAATGAGGGAGTTGCCAGATTTATCGGGGGAAGTAACATCATTTCAGGTAAAATCGACAGCTCAGGCGAGTTTGTGTTTTCCGCAGGTAAGTTAAAATCAAAAATAAATAATAACGTTCAAAATCATAAGGTTATGCTGCGATCTGAAGACCTTAAATTGATGCAGTTGGATGACTTTGAAATTGGCTGCAATGCATTCAAAGGTACAATTCAAGAGGCGAGATTTAAAGGCGGTTATTTTGAGTATCGCGTGCAGGCGGGGGATGAGGATCTGATCATTCGGCATATGGGAGAAGAAAAGTTTCCCGTTGGTGCTGATGTGTCTATTTCAGTGGCCGAGAAGGATGTTTGGCCACTTAATTTAAATTAATGACTTTCATAACAGGGTGTTTTCATAATGGTAAAAAGCATTTTAAGTGTCGCCACAGTGTTGGCGGTGGGCTTATCTGCAAGTGTGACGCTTGCGGCGGATAAAGCTGCTTCTGATTTTCGAGACGCATTTTTAAACGGGAAAGCCACTTGGGCTGATGTGGAAGCGCGCGCCAAGGAAGAAGGGGAAGTGAACTGGTTTCACTGGGGCGGCAGTGAGAAACTAAATGCGTGGATTGAACGTGCTGTTGTGCCTGTGATGAGAGAAAAAGGGATTACCCTTAAAACAACACGCATCGGCGGCACGCGTGAAGCGGTTGATCTTGTTCTTGCTGATAAACAAGCAGGTAAAGGGATCGGTGAAGGCAGCGTCGATATGATCTGGCTCAACGGTGATAATTTCTACACTTTAGCCCAACAAGACGCTCTGTTTGGATCTTTCGCCAATAAAGTCCCACATGCCGTGAACTTCGCGTTTGATCCTGCGGATCCGCGCTCGCAGCTCAATTTGGCCGATTTCGGTACGCCAACGGAAGCCCGTGAAATGCCGTGGTCAGGGGAACAATATGTCTGTTACATCGATACATCACGGCTATCACAGGCCGACGCCCCAAAAGACTTTAAAGAATTGGAAAGCTGGCTTGTCAAAAATCCGGGCCGATTTACCTATGTGAAGCCACCGCACTATATCGGAAACACATTTGTTCAAACGGTTATGTATGCCCATGGCGGCGGGTTTAAGCCCTTCCAGAAATCCATATCAGAATTTACACCGGAGAGCTTTGCAGCCCTTGTTAAACCGGGGTTTGAGTATCTGAAGCGTATCGAGCCTAATCTGTTGCCAGTCTATCCGCAAAACCAAGCGGCGAACCAAGCCATGTATAACAACGGTGAAGTGGACATGGCCTGTGAGTTCGGTCTCTATTTCGTGGCAAACCAACGTGAAAGCGGAGCATTTTCTGACACAACAGAAACAGTGCTGTTTCCAAAATCAGGCATGATCAAAAATAAGAACTTCCTTGCGATTCCATCAAATAGCCCGCATCCAGCCGCAGCACTGGTTTTAGCAAATGTGATGTCTACGGTAGATCTACAGATCTCTAAATTGAAAGATATTGGATATCCACTTGGTGTTGATATCTTTAAACTGTCTGCGGAAGATCAGAAACGTGCAGTAGACGCAGCGCCTAAACAATATGGTGTGACTGATGCCGAGCTTGCGGGAGCCGCTGTGGCTGACACCAATGCGTCTTTGGTTAAAGTGATTGAAGCCATCTGGATTGAGTATATCGAACGCAAATCAGACAAGCCATTCAATGAAATTGTGGCAAATGCCATGAAGAAATCCGGCTGATCTAACATATGAATATCCACCGCCAAGGCATACACAAAAGCTGGGCCCGGTTAATGGGGCTTTTTCCTGCTCTGGCGGTCTTGTGTATCCTGTTTTTTGGGGCTTTGTTTTATGCCCTTTCACAAAGCCTTGGTTATGCTCCTCAATATGGCGTATCTGAGTTTATAACTTTCCGCTTTTATGGTCAGTTGTTTGTTGATCCAGGGTTTTGGAAATCACTGGGACTGACTTTCTATTATGCGCTTATCCCTACATTTATAGGGTTGGTGATAAGCATTGTCTTCGCCGTTCTGTTATCCAACAAATTTCGGGGACGGGGATTTGCCTTGATCATCTACAAAATCCCTATGGTGGTGCCCTATCTGGTTGGGGTGAGTTTGGTCCTTTTGCTTTTCTCAAATGGCGGGTTAATTGCCAGATTTCTGTATCTAGTCGATATTATTGATCGGCCATCAGACTTCCCGAGGCTGCTTCAAACCGCGGGTGGCTATGGCGTTATGCTTGTTTATCTATGGAAACAAGTGCCCTTTATGACCATCATTCTATCTTCACATCTGTTGGTGCTCGGCCGTGAAGCGGAAGAAAGTGCCGTTATGCTTGGGGCGAGTAAGTGGCAAATCTTGTGGCATGTAACAATCCCACGATTAATCCCAGCCATAGTGAGCTCAACACTTATCGTTTTTGCCTTTAATTTTGGATCATTCGAAGTGCCATATATTTTGGGCGCGGGGTTTCCCAACACACTCACAGTGGAGGCGTGGCGGCTGTTTGATGACCCTGATTATTCCATCAGACCGAAGGCCATGGCGATTGCAACAGTGGTGAGTGTTGTGTCAGGTACCTGCTTGCTGCTGTATTTAAGCCTTTACCGGCGTTACGAGAAGAAGAGGGGGCGGTTATGAAGACGCTGTCCCTTCGTGGTAAATTGCTTCTGTTATTCTTTCTGACTTCTATCGTGGGTCCTTTTATTCCTCTATTGATGGCGTCTATATCCTTTCGGTGGGGGTGGCCAGACTTGATCCCGTCTATCTGGTGGTGGGAAAAGAGAGACGTAGTGGCAACACCGCTCGCGTGGGATTACATCCTAAGCCCCGTTTCCAGAATTGTTCCAGCACTTGGGAATACTTTATTTATCGCGGCAGCGGTAACTGTCATTTCGCTTCTTCTTGCCATTCCTGCAGCCCGTGTCATTGCACGTGAGAATTTTAGGGGTAAATCGCTGATTGAGCTTGCATTTGCAAGCCCGCTTATCGTGCCTGAGATTGCGGTTGGCATAGGAATGTATCTGGTTTTTGTCTCTTTAGGGATGCAGGGAAATTTACTGGCGGTCATTCTATCACATTTAGTGCCTGTGTTGCCTTATCTGATCCGTGTTTTAGTTGGGATTTATGCGGAACTTGACCAATCCATGCTGGATCAGGCGGAACTTTTGGGGGCGTCACCATTTCAACGATTTCTGAAAATTGAACTTCCGCTTCTCATGCCAGGTGTCATAGCAGGGGCGTTATTCGCCGTTCTGATTTCAACGAATGTCTTTCTGCTGACCTTCTATATGGGGCAGGGGCAGATCGAAACCCTCGCCACAATCCTGTTTTCAAAACTTAGCGGTGGAGGTTCGCTAGATCCAGTGTCTGCTGGGCTTACAATTATGGTATCCCTTCCGGGGCTTTTATTCCTTATATTGTCCAGCAAGACCATACGCGAAGATGTTTTCGCCGGAGGGATAAGCCGGGAATAACATCAATAAATGAGGCATTAAATGATTGTTGTTCTAGGCTCTATCAATATCGATCAGATCTATCATGTAGACCAGTTGCCCACCCCGGGTGAGACCCGTATGGGGAAAGGGTATCTGCAAGTTCCAGGGGGAAAGGGGGCTAATCAGGCACTGGCGGCACGGCGTGCAGGCGCAGATGTTGTCATGGTCGGGGCTGTTGGCCGGGACAATAATGCTCAAGCGGCTCTTTCTCTGATGGCAAAAGATGGTGTCCGTTTGGATAAATTAAAAATCAGCTCTAATCCAACTGGTTCAGCTTCCATTTGGGTCGGGGAAAATGCTGAAAACTCTATCATCGTAAATGGCGGCGCGAATATGGATGTCTCTGCTGATCAATTGTCTGATGATATATTGAAAGACGCTACTTACCTGATGATGCAGATGGAAATTCCAGCGGAAGAAGTCTCAGAAGCTGCGAAAATGGCAAAGTCTGCAGGTGTCAAAACCATTCTCAACCTTGCCCCTTATCAGGACGTTGATTTATCCCTTTTTCAACATATTGATATTTTGGTTGTGAATGAAACCGAGGCGAGAAATATTGCTCATAAAGTAAGTGCTAACACTGATAGTTATGAAGATATGTGTATGCAATTATCAGTAGACCTATCCCTCACATGTGTGTTGACGATGGGTGAAAAAGGGGTGTGTTATCTGCAGGATAATTTAATATTACAAATCCCTGCAAATAAAGTGTCCGCCGTAGATACTACCGCAGCAGGGGATTGTTTCTGCGGCTATCTTGTAGCGGATTTGGATGCCGGAAACACCATAAAAACAGCGATTGAGAAGGCAAATAAAGCGGCGTCTTTAAGCTGTATGGTGGAAGGGTCGCAAAACTCAGTCCCCTGGAAAACTGATATTTAAATATTTCCAAAAAGTATAATTACTTTTCTGAAATATGAGAAAAAGGTTGAAAATATAAATATGAAGGATAATCATATTTACGGTATTAGTAAAAATTTTACATGTTTACATTAACGGGAATAGAGCAGCATTGGGGGGTTATATGTTGCAGAGAATTTCTAGACAGTATCCCAAAACAGGGATACATGGCCGAGTTGTACATGAGCTTGGCAAGGATATCGTAAGAGGGGTCTTTTTGCCTGGTCAAAGGCTTCCAAATGAAAACGTTTTCATTGACCGTTTTCATGGAAGTCGAACCGCAATTAGAGAAGCGTTTCGTGTTCTGTCGGCAAAAGGTCTTCTTGAGGCTCGGCAACGGGCAGGAACTCATGTAAGGCTTCGTCATTTTTGGAACTTATGTGATCCGGATGTACTGAGCTGGCATGATGCGGTATCAATTTCAGAAGCCGAAATAAGACAGATTTCTGAATTGCGCCGGTTGTTTGAGCCGGAAGCCGTCAGGCTTTTCAGCATGACGAGGATGAGTGAGCAGGAGGGGGATGAACTGCTAACACTTCTTCGGAAAATGGAGCGATGTGAGATCCTCGGCGAATATCCAGAAATGCATGATCTTCGACTGCGATTTCACCATACAATAATGGAAAACTGCGGGAACGAGTATTTACGCACAATGCATAGTGTTGTGAGGCTTGTGCTTGATTACGTGTTTACCCGCAGTATGCAGGAGACAAAACTGCCAGACATTAATATGCGTTGGTATTATCTTCTTCTGGATAAAATTAAATCTTCAGATAGCGAAGCCGCTGTGAGCGCAATCAGGTCTTTAACAGTGAGAGACCATGAAGCTATTCTGGAGAGGGATATGCATAGAACGAGGGTGGTTGCCTGAACCACCCCCCTTGCAATCTGGTGAAAAGGTTATTGATTGATTTGATAGGCTTTATGGATTTGATCGATCGAGTTCATATCGACCTCCAAATCCTTCAAAATGCCGTCATGAAGGCTGTAAACCCAGCCGTGAATTGTCAGTTCCTGACCTTTTCGCCATGCATTTTGCACAATTGAAGTCTTCGCCACGTTGCGGACCTGTTGAATGACGTTTAGCTCCACCAGACGATTTACCTGATCATTTTCATCTTCAATAGATGTGACTTCGTCATAGTGATCGCGCAGGACGTCTTTGATGTGGGCCAGCCAGTTATCAATCTGCCCGTGATCCTGATCTCCTAAAGCCGCCCGAACACCGCCACAGTTATAGTGGCCCGTGACAATAATGTGCTCAACTTTTAAAACCTCCACAGCGTATTGAATAACCGCCAGGCAATTGGCGTCGCTGTGGGGAACAATGTTGGCGACGTTTCTATGTACAAATAGTTCACCGGGCTCCAGACCTACAATTTCATTCGCAGGAACACGGCTATCGGCACATCCAACCCACAAATAGTTAGGCTCTTGTATGTCACTCAGTCGACTGAAAAACTCGGAATCTGCCGTCAATTTGTTCATTGACCATTCCTTGTTTCTCTCGAATAACTCTTGTGGTGTTGGTTTTTTCATAACCTTCTCCTGATTTCCACTCGCCATTATCAAACAACTGTTTGGCCAGGGGAAGGATAGTAAAACTGCCATTTTCTTCAAGAGGAAATATGAGGAATCTTATCCAGAAAATAATATGATACAATTTTTGTTGATTGTTTTTTATTTATGTATCATATTTAAGGTATCAGGATGAAACTTAAGAACAAGGTGTGTGATGGTTGAGAGTGCGACTAAGGCTCTGAGCGAAGAGCAACTGAACGAAGCGTTTCAAGATCGTGTAGACGCTGAAATCAAAATCGAACCGAAAGACTGGATGCCAGAAGGCTATCGTAAGACACTGATCCGTCAGATGTCGCAACATGCACATTCTGAGGTTGTTGGGATGCTTCCTGAAGGAAACTGGCTGACCCGTGCACCTTCTTTGAAGCGTAAAGGTATTCTTATGGCCAAAATTCAGGATGAAGGTGGTCACGGACTATATCTTTATAGTGCTGCTGAAACGCTGGGTATTTCACGTGATGAAATGTACGATCAGCTTCATTCCGGTAAAGCAAAATACTCTTCCATCTTTAATTACCCGACCTTGAATTGGGCTGATGTTGGTGCAATCGGCTGGTTGGTTGATGGCGCGGCGATTACAAACCAGATTGCGCTTTGCCGTTGCTCCTATGGCCCATATGCCCGCGCCATGGTGAAGATCTGTAAAGAAGAAAGTTTCCACCAGCGTCAGGGTTACGAAATCATGCTGGAAATGGCGAAGGGCACACCTGAGCAGAAGGAAATGGCGCAGGATGCGTTGAACCGCTGGTGGTGGCCTGCTTTGATGATGTTCGGCCCGCACGACAGCACAAGCACGCATACAACACAGAATATGCGTTGGAAAATTAAACGTACTTCCAATGACGAACTACGTCAGCGCTTCGTGGACGCAACGGTTCCGCAGGCTGAATTCCTTGGGCTGACAATCCCTGATGACAAGCTTGCTTGGAATGAAGAAAAACAGTCTTACGATTGGGGTGAGATTGATTGGGATGAGTTCGCAAATGTTGTTGCCGGCAATGGCCTGTGCAACCGTGAACGTCTGGAAACACGCCGCGAGGCACATGATGGCGGTAAATGGGTTCGTGACGCCGCTGTTGCCTATGCAGAAAAACGTAAAAACCGTGCCGCATCGCAGGCCGCTTAAAAGAACAGGAATAAAGAAATGTCTGAGCAAAATAAAGAACTGCCACTATACGAAGTCTTCATTCGTTCCAAAAACGGTCTGCATCACAAGCATGTAGGAAGCCTGCATGCATCTGACGATGAAATGGCCCTTACCAATGCTCGCGACGTATATACACGTCGTAGCGAAGGAGTGAGCATCTGGGTTGTAAAAACTGAAAATGTTGTCGCTTCTCAGCCAGAAGACAAAGAAGCCTTCTATGATCCGAATGACGACAAAATGTATCGTCACCCAACATTCTATAATATCCCCGAAGAAGTCGGGCATATGTAATTGATGATGGCAGGATAAGATCATGACAGATAAAGAGATGCTTTTTGAATATCTCCTTCGCATGGGAGATAACTGCGTCATCCTTAGCCATCGTCTTTCTGAATGGTGTGGTAAGGCTCCGGTTCTTGAAGAAGAAATGGCGTTAATGAATGTGGGCCTCGATCTTGTAGGTCAGGCACGCATGATCCTTGATTATGCAGGCAAGGTTGAAGGCGCAGGTCGCGACGAAGACAAGCTCGCCTATCACCGTGACGCAAAGGATTGGCGTAACTTCCTGCTGGTTGAACAGCCAAATGGTGACTTTGCTGTCACGATGGCACGTCAACTGTTCTTTGATGTGTTCCAGTATCTTCAATACGAAGCATTGACTCAGTCAAAAGACCAAATGATCGCGGAAATTGCGACCAAGTCTTTGAAAGAAAGCACATATCACGTTCGGCACAGCGCAGACTGGGTCATTCGCCTTGGTGACGGTACTGACGAAAGCCATAAGCGGATGCAGGATGCCCTGGATCGTCTTTGGGGCTTTGTTCCAGAGATGTTTGATATGGACGAGGTGGATAACGCAATGGTCGCTGCTGGTATCGGAATTGATGCCGCTGCACTTCGTTCCAAGTGGGATGCCAAGATTAATGAGGTCCTGAACGAAGCAACTTTAAGAACACCTGACGTGAGCTGGGAAGTTCGTGGAAGCCGTGAAGGGAAGCATTCAGAATATCTTGGATATATTCTGGCCGAGATGCAGTTCCTGCCGCGGGCATATCCGGACGCGACCTGGTAGGTTCAATGTCTATTCCGGCACCTGACTATGACCCGCAGTCGATTGGGGGTATTCTGGAACTTGTTAAGGATCCAGAGATCCCGGTTCTGACTGTAGAGGATATGGGCATTATCCGACGTGTGGATGTAGATGGAGATACAGTTGTTGTCTCCATTACGCCTACATATTCGGGTTGTCCTGCGATGGATCATATTGCAAGCGATATCAAAACCACGTTGAACCTGCACGGTTATCCCGAAGTAGAGATCAAGACGGTTTTGTCACCTGCATGGACGACCGATATGATTACCGAACGTGGACGCCAGAAAATGGAAGAATTTGGGATTGCTCCTCCTTCATCCAAAGGGTCCAAGGCGGCGATGATCGGTATTGATCCGGTTGCCTGCCCACAATGTAAATCAGAAAATACCTCACTTGTGAGCGAATTTGGTTCTACAGCCTGCAAAGCGCTGTATAAATGTAATGACTGCATGGAACCGTTCGACTATTTCAAATGTGTCTAGGAAAAATTACCAATGACAATCTTTCATAGTTTGAAGATTGCCGAAGTCGTCAAAGAAACAGAAGATGCGATTTCGGTAACCTTTGATGTGCCTGATGAACTTCAAAAAGAATATAAATTTACTCAAGGTCAGCATCTTACCCTGAAAGCGGATGTGGACGGTGAAGAACTCCGCCGTTCCTATTCCATTTGCACCGGCGTGGATGAAGGTTGCCTAAAAGTGGCGATTAAGCAAATCGAGAAGGGTAAGTTTTCAACCTTTGCCAATAGCTCGTTTGAAGCAGGTCAGGAAATTGATGTGATGGTACCACAGGGGCGCTTCTTTACGCCTTTGTCACCATCCAATGCAAAGAACTATCTGGCTGTTGCGGCAGGTAGTGGTATCACGCCAATGATGTCTATCATCAAAACAACGTTGGCGACGGAACCAAAAAGCACTTTCACACTGATCTATGGCAACCGCACTGTGAGCAGCATTCTGTTTCTGGAACAGATTGAAGACTTGAAGAACGCTTATCAGAAACGCTTCAACGTTGTTCATATTTTGAGCCGCGAACCGCAAGATACGGAACTGTTTAATGGCCGTATTACTGCAGAGAAATGCGAGTCTCTTTTCTCAGGTATTGTAGATGCTTCACGCCTGAATGAGGCCTTCTTGTGTGGCCCGGAACAGATGATCATGGATGTGAAAGACTTCCTTAAAAACAAAGGAATGGCATCAGAAAACATCCATTTTGAATTATTTGTAACCGATGCGGCGATTGCGGCGGCCAATAAACCAGTGGCGGAAGCCAGTAGTTCTACGCCTCATCACGCTGTAACCGTTATTATGGATGGGGCGCAGACAACTGTAACCATTCCAGAAGAAGGCAAATCCATTCTGGACGCGGCCTTGGAAGCAGATCTGGATGTTCCGTTTGCTTGTAAAGGTGGTGTTTGCTGTACATGCCGTGCAAAGGTCATTCAGGGCGAGGTTCGCATGGACCTGAACTATGCGCTTGAGGATGACGAAGTTGAACAAGGTTATGTTCTAACATGCCAATCACATCCGATAACTGAAGATGTCATTGTTGATTTCGACCTTTAATTAAAGGGCGTTAATTCAATCTTCAGGGGCTGCGTGCCATATCACGATATGCTAACGTCCTGACATGCGGTATTCGCATGGTCCAGTGGGGGAAAGATAGTGTCGAATGATATGCGCAACGCAGCCATTTTTTATGAAGCTGATGGATTTCAAACTACAGGTGTTCGCCTTCTTGGACGGCAAGCGGCTGGCGAAAGTTTCCTGAAAGGCTATGCGTTACACGCAAATGTGGATAAATTTCATTGTCTGACGGACCGCCGCGAAAAATTCCTGCAATTTCAACAACAGGTCGCCGGATATCGCGGACAGCCTACTGCTTACAATTGGGTTCATCCATTAAGGCTTGAGCAGATGCGCGAAGCGGGGAGTGTGTTTTACTCTGGCCCCGGCATAACGCCCTTCGCCTGGCAACGTCGTTACACATCTCCTTCTGATTTCAGTTTATGTGGCCTGACCCACACGACTTGTTCTTATGAAGCGATCCATTCCATTACAGAACTGATGACAGGCCCTGTTGAAGAATGGGATGCCCTGATATGCACCTCACAATCAGTGAAGAAGACTGTAGATTACCTTCTTGATAATTGGGCCGAACATCTGGGAGAGAGAACGGGTGCGAAGCCAAAGGTGAGGGTACAATTGCCTGTTATCCCACTGGGTATAAACTGCGACGATTTCCTCGCAGACGATGAGACCGAAGCCTATGTTCGAAAATTTAAAACCGAACATGGGATAGGTGAGACAGATATTGTCATCCTTTATGTGGGGCGACTTGCCGCTCATGCAAAAGCACATCCACTTACAATGTATCAGGCACTTGAAAAAGCTGCTCAAAAAACCAAAAAGAAAATTCATCTGGTACAGGCGGGCTGGTTTGCCACGCCTGCCATTGAAAAAATGTTTGTTGAAGGGGCGAAGGAGTTTTGCCCTTCTGTGAACGCTGTTTTTATTGATGGACGTCCGAAAGAAACCAGAAAATGCATCTGGCATGTAGCGGACATTTTTACGTCTCTGTCCGACAATATTCAGGAAACTTTTGGCATTACACCAATTGAAGCGTTGGCAGCTGGGGTGCCTGTTGTCGCAACAGATTGGGATGGATACCGAGAGACTGTCCGCGACGGGAAAGACGGTTTACTCGTTAGGACGTCTGCACCTATGGCAGGGGCCGGTATTCCCCTTGCTCAGCGATACCAAGGCGGCGTGGATAGTTATGACAGGTATGTTGGGCAAGTCAGCCTATTTACCAACGTGGATACAGATCATTGTGCTGAACAGTATTTAGCCTTGATAGAAAATGATGGCCTTCGAAAGAAGATGGGGGAGGAGGGGCGTCGGTATGTGCGCTCAACTTTCGATTGGTCAGTTTTGATCCCGGTTTATCAGGACCTATGGCAGGACCTGGCTGAACGGCGTCCGGACAACCGCGTTCATTACGAACATGTTGCCGCCCCTTTACATGATGATCCATTTGCTTTGTTTGAACATTATCCAACAGATGCCATCACAGGAGAGACTGTAATGACGTTGCAGGTGGGGGCTAAGGGCAAAGTGGGACGATATTTGTCCAATGGTCTGGGGAATGGTGTGGCTCACCTTCTACCAACAGAAGACAAACTTGAAGATATGTTATCATTAATTGAAAATAACGGATCTATGACAGTCGCTGAGATAGCAGAACAATCCCAAATCAAGCCTTCTCACATGCTGTTGTTTGCAGGATGGCTTGCTAAGATGGATTTGATAAAAATCTAGGAGCTAATAGGAAGGAACACCTTCAATTTTGCAGCTGCCTGTCGTGTAAACGTTGGCAAAGCCACAGGCTCTGTCCACGTGTACTACCAGATTACCCTTGCATTCGTTGAAGCTGTACCAGGTTTCAAACCCCATAATGGTACCGCTATCTCCAAAACCACCATATATGGGCAGGAAAGAACTGCTTTTTAAAGTCAGATTTTTGATTTCAATATTGTTATAGATGTCCTTGATAGTGCCTTTACAACTATCAGAACTATAGGCGAGGACAGATGCACTTACTGAGCTTGTCAAAGCGACTAAGGTGAGGCCCGCGAGCATGCCAGCAAAGATTTTTTTCATTCTATCATCCTGTCGATCAACACAGTTCGGTCTCTTGAGACCTTAGTCTACAGCGGTTGAGCGAGCCAATCAAAAATAATCACAATTGGGAGCTTTTGCTTTGGGCGAGCGTGTTTTCTTTGCGGGCGCGATCACTTTCTTCAAAACGAAGGCGGGCCAGCCGATTTACATTATTCAAGCCGTCAAGCAGTCCGGGAATAACAACTTCTGACGGCTTTTTCTGCTGACACAACTGTTTAAGGGCCGTTGCCATGGTGTTCGATGATCTTGCACCGTCATCTACAAGGACACTGATTAGACCAAGCTCCGCAGCGCGGGTGGCGCGAATATATTGTTCAAGCCGCGGTACTGTTCGTGGAATGATAAGCGCACGTTTATCCATGGAAAGGACTTCGCAGAAAGTGTTGTATCCGCCCATGGCGACCACGGCTTCCGCTTTCTCCATCAACTGTTCCATGTTGTTGTTAAAGGTCACAGCGGTTGCATTTTCGATATGATTGATGCGTTCTCTGAAATTGGCACGAACTTCTGGTGGCATGAAAGGCCCAAGAACGAACAACGCATTTAGTGGTAATTCTGGATTTTCTTCATAGGCACGCAACACCCAATCCGTCAGAAGGTCACCGTCTCCTCCGCCTCCAACCGTTATCAGAATATAAGGGTTGTCAATTTCATCCAAAATGGCAGGTTCAACGGACTGTTGAACTGATCTCGGCAAATATCCAGTATAGGTTATTTTTCGTTTTACGTTTGCCGGCAAATCCAACTCTTTAAGGGGATTGTACAGCTGTTCTACGCCAAAAATCCAAATATCGTCGTAAAGTTCATTAAGCGCCGGAAGCACATTTTTACGTTTCCATTCAGGTACCAGCAAGGCCGGGTCGTCAAGTACATCCCGAAGGCCAAGAACGAGGCGCGTCCCTTTATCTTTCAGCATACGAAGGGTATCTTCTACTTCACCACGCAGGCCAAAAGGTTCCTTATCGACAATAAAGATATCGGGATCAAAAGTCTCGGCTGTATGTTTGATGATGGAGGCCCGCATGGCCAATGTCTGTTCAGTATCAATATGGAGACTAAGAGATGTGTATTCGCCATTACGCAGTTTAATGATGCCGGGGATGCGGACAAAATCCACGCGCGCTCGGAAATCAAAACTGCCGATAATCGGTGATCCTGAAAGGATGAGGACTGATAGGTTTTGATTTTGTTCAACAAGCGCATGAGCGAGAGTTCTGCATCGACGTAGATGTCCAAGACCAAATGAGTCATGGCTATAGATCAGGATCCGCCGTGCCTCGTTATTTTCAGTCATCCTAAAGCCCCCTGGCAGTTGCATGATACCTAACTTAATAAAGTCCCTTGTATAAACAGTTATGGTTAGAAATTCATCATGAAATTGTTGGCGGCGCTACAAAAAGTAAGTGCAAAGATTCTTTAGCCAATTAAAAATGCAAATAAAATGTGTAAAATAAATATGACATTTATAGTTTCAAAAATACTATAAATAACAATAGATTACTAATATTATTTATGAAATCTATTGGAAAAAATATATTGAAATACAACAATTTAAATTCATTTTTAACGTCATTTACAAAGTATGATTAATTGAATTAACCATAATTAGAATTTTATACATCTCGACTCTTCATCAATTCAATTTATAGAAATTTTTATCCATTGGCGTGACCGAACGTCTGGGGAGATGAACTCTTTTCGCTTTGATTTGCCAATCAAATTGAAAAGACGGTCAACCAATGGATAACAAAAAAAACCAAAATGAAGGGGTTAAGATGAAACAGTTATTTGTTGATTTCTTTCTTGAAGAAGAAGGGGTTACAGCAGTCGAATATGCTTTGCTGGCGTCCGCCGCAGCTGGTGCCGTAACAGGGATTGCAAGCGGCTTTTACACGGATCTGGGTACATTTTTTGATGGTATTACGTTAAGCGGTGACAGTTCTGGCAGTGGCTCTGGCGGAAGCCAGCTGCCTTAAAGTAGAGGGGGAGCGAAATGATGACTTCACCCGATATCAGTGGAATAGTCATTTCGCTCATTTTGTTTGGCATGTCACTATTGTGTCTGACAATCGCTTACACTGATCTTGTAAGTCGCAAAATCAAAAATAATCATCTGATTGGATTGTTCGTGATGGCTTTGCTTTTAAAGTCATCCACATTGGGACCTGTTGATATCCTTATGGATTTCACGGTTTCTCTGATCGTTACAGCAGCGACTTTTATTTTGTTTCTTTACCGGAAAATGGGTGCCGGAGACGTCAAATATATTGGTGTCTCTTTCTTTGTTTGTGGTCTTCAGTATATGCCAGAATTTAGCCTGGTTCTTTTTGTCAGTAACATTGCTATCGCGATTTACACTTTCTCAGAAAGTTTGAAATTCACTTGGCTCACCATAGCTAATTTTCTGGGTGTTCCTGCGCTCAAGGAGATGGCCCTAGAAAGAAACTCAATTCCGTTCGGTGTTCCAATCTCTATCGCTAATGTTCTCTGCATTGCCTGGATGATGTGAGTCACTAACGAATGCGGTCATTTCTATTGTTCATAACCGGATTTTTCTTTCTCTCCTTTGCTGTTTATCTGGGGCTCGGGCTCTACACAGAGGAGGCGAACACTGCAAATGCTGTCGTTCCCAAAAAAATCTGGTTGGCGACTGTTCAAAGAACAATTGAAAAAGGTGATTTTCTGTCTGCAACAGATTTGCAATGGACCTATGTGGAGGCGGCGGACGGGTACGAGGAATTTGTCTCTAAAGAAAGTATAAAAGGCGATGAAACTAACAGGTATCTGGCATTGGAAACGCTTGAAATCGGCGAGTTGGTCAAGACATCGGACATTCTTGGGGTGGATAATCCCGACGTGATCAAGCTAGCAGTGAAAGCGGGGCATCAACTGACAAATCTACCTGAAAAGATGGAGAACAGTTTCGTATCTAACCTTTTCATTGGTGAAAGCGTGGATGTTTACTGGGTAATGAAAGAACAGCGCTCCAACCGAGAAGTGGTCCTGAAAATTGGTACAAAATGGCGGGTTTTGAAGAAGGATAAAGAGCAGTATATGGAGATTCCAAAAGATTTTGTCTCCCTATATCTGTCAATTCAACGACACGGAAAGATAACGTTCTTACGATCATCCAGTGCCGATGATAAAGAAACAGCAACACCGCCTGATGAACTTACCACTCAGATAGACAAGCTCTTGGCAGCTCCCGTTCAAAGTGTAGTTCAGTATAGAGAAATCCGTATTCATCGGGGAACATCTGTTACCAGTGTTTCTACAGAGACAAATTATCCAGATGTGAGAGGTGTTATCAAGGATAAGCGTCAGAAGGTGAAAGAATGAAAAACCTTATTTCATTCATTGCGGCGCTATTATTCTCATCTCTTTGCTTCGGCGATGAGTTGGAGATCAATGTCAACGAAGGTAAACTGCTGCGTATCTCGGACGAGATACAGGATATCGTTGTTACCAATCCAGAAATTGCAGATGTCAGATTAACCCAGGATAAGAACCTGTTTGTTTTCGGAAAGTCTTCCGGTCAAACACATATCGTTGTCTTGGGAAGACAGGATCGTATTCTTGTAAATCGAACAGTAACTGTAAAAGCCAATCTAAATCGTCTTCAGCGCGTGCTGGATCAACATTTTCCAGAGAGCCGGATGCAGGTGACTGCCTCACCCGGACGGATCATTCTGTCAGGATTGGTGCATTCTGCGGCATCCATGACCAACGCGTTAACAATTGCTGAGGGCTTTTTAGGAGACGGCGGCAAGATCATAAATCAAATGACGGTCATGGGCCCTAACCAAATAAATGTGAAGGTTCGGGTTATGGAGATGAACCGTGTTGCCATTAAGGAAATTGGCCTTAATTGGGACATTCTGTTCAATCCGGGATCATTGGCTGTCAATATCCTGACAGGTCGCAGTAGTCGCGGGATAGGGGGCAACTTTATTCCTGATTTTGGAACCGGTGGCGGCGGTGTTTCCGCAAGAATTGGCTCTTCTGGAACGGATGGCGATGTTTCAACGGTTATTGATGCCTTGGTGAAAGATCAGCTTGTGACGGTTTTGGCGGAACCTAATCTCACATCGCGCTCCGGCAGTACGGCGAGTTTCTTTGCTGGCGGCGAATTTCCTATCCCAATCGCCGCAGATAACAACAAAATTACCATCGAATTCAAAAAGTTTGGGGTCATTCTGGATATGACACCGACCCTTCTTTCCAGGAACAAAATCAGATTGCATATCAAACCTGAAGTAAGCGAGCTTACTGCAACAGGTGCTATTGTAACGGAAGGCATCTCCATTCCAGGTGTTGCCATCAGGCGCACTGAGGCAACCATTGAGCTTGCGGATGGTCAGAGCTTTGCGGTGGCTGGAATGTTTCAAAATCAACGACTTGATACGGTTAGTAAAGTTCCGTGGTTGGGTGACATTGACGTCCTTGGACCTTTATTCAGATCGAAAAAATTCCAAAACTCAGAGAGTGAGCTGGTCATTGTCGCAACAGTAAGCATCGTCCGCCCAACCTACGAGGATCACTATAGATCTCCATTGGAAGTCAAGCGTGAACATGAACTGGAGGTTGATGACCACATTAGGCAACCTCAGTACTTGAGAACATCTCCCGATTACCCGGCCTTTAAAATGCTAAATGGGTATAAGGTCTATGGCCCTCATGGGATTGGAGAGAGGCGATAGGCATGAGGATAATTCTTGTGACATTGATGAGCTTTGCTCTTTTATCCTGCAAATCTCTGATTGCTGACCCGGAGCCTTTGGACAGCAGCTTACAGGCAACATCACTGCGCTCCTATTACATTGAAAAATCCATATCTACGGGCATTGTGAGAAATTCCGCTGGGGACGTCGATCCTTCTTTGGAACTTGCAGCGTGGCTCTTTGAGGCGAAGGCTGGTATCGACGAGCGTCTGGTTATCCTGTCAGATGCAAATCTGGACCAGGAAACTAAGGATAAATTAGCTGGCATATGGAGTGAATTTAATAACTCGAAAGTTCATTTTATTGCTAAGTCAGACGCTCAATACAGGGTTACGGCAAGGCTTTACAGATATTCGCTTAAAATAGACGACTGTCAAAATAGAAAGGGGCAATACCGGCTTGGATGCGCAACAGAAATCAACAGGCAATTGAGCCGTTATAATCTCAATCCAGTACAGGGTAACACCGATATTACCTCTCCTGCTATATACGAACAGGTTCCTGTCGCCCGAGACGTCCAGTTCATAAAATCTCCCTGGATTTCAGAACGGGAGGATCGGGAATGAACAGTCCATATCCGATGTTATCCCAACGCAGCAAGAACACTCTCATCGCCTTTCTCAACAGCGAGGAAGAAATCGAACGGCTGTCTCAAATATCGGTAAATCAGGGCATTCAATTGTTAAAAGCCCAAGTGGGAACAATCAGAAATTCAATTGAGTTTTTCAAAAACAATCCCTCTTCGAATATCCTTATCGTTGACATCACTGGTGAAGACTTTCCTTTGGATCGTATTGATGAATTGGCTGAAGTTTGTGCGCCGGCTGTCAAAGTTGTGGTGGTGGGCGATCGGGACAGCGTGGGGCTTTACAGGGCTTTGCTCGACCGTGGGGTTTCCGATTACCTCGTGCGGCCTCTTCCGGAAAGCTTGTTGGTGGATATACTAAAACAACTTGTGGTAGGAGACGTACAAAAAAGAAGGCCTTCCTCAAATGGCAAAACCATTGGGGTGATGGGAGCAGTCGGCGGCGTTGGAACCAGTCATCTTGTTGCTAATATGGGATACATATTATCAAGCATAAATAACAGCCAAACAACCATTGCTGACTTGGGAGGGGGAAGCCATTTTTCCCTTATTTATGGGCAAAAGCCCGTTGGTGGATTGGAAGAACTTCTTCAAAATCCGGACCGAATTGATGACCTTCTATTAGAAAGGTCACTTCAATTTCTTGGAAGAAGACTGGATCTTCTGGGGGTGAATTCTGAGACAATGCTCCCCCACATAGATAGGGAGGCGTTTACCAAACTTATCAGATTAATTTCCCATCGCCGGCACTATCTATTGCTGGATTTTCCATCTTATCACTCTGCTAATCATTTTGAAAATTTTTGCAACTGCGATGCTAAATTTATCCTTGTACCTCCTTCATTGCGAGGGTGTCTGACAGCCCGCAATATACTCAAAAATGCAAGGGCATTAAATCCGGAGGGCGGCATACAGGTTGTCCTTTCAAATGCACGGCCAACGTCGAAGGATACTCTGCGTCTAAATGAGGTAGAGGATATTCTGGAGAAGAAAATCGCTGCCTTTATCCCGTTTGATGGAAAGTTGTTCACCAAGTCGGAGTTGGAAGGGCAGCCTGTCTTCTCGTTGAACTCAAGAGGGAGAACCCTATACTCCCAAATCCTGCCCCTCATTTCTTCACATAAGCAAACAAAGGAAAAGGCCACATCAAAGTGGGGGGGACTGAATGTTTGGAAAAAGAAATAGCGCTACCGGCCTTACCGAATTTGCCGAAGAGAACGATGAATATTCTTACGAGAATAAGAGGGAAGATGAGCAAGGTTCACAGTCAAAAATAGCCCGGCCACTGGGGCATATGGAAACCATACGAGGGGAATTTTTTGAACGGGTAAATCCTACCTTTGCGAACGGATTATCTAACGACCAGCTTCTGGTGAAAATCAACGAGGCGGTTGAGGAGATTGTAGAGAGTGCAAAACTGCCGATCAATTGGAAGGAGCAGACTAACGCAGCATTGGAATTGCTGAACGATATTGTCGGTTTGGGACCAATTGAAACGTTGCTGGATGATAAACAGGTGACAGATGTTCTGATCAACGGATATGCCGCCATCTTTGTAGAGCGAAATGGCCTTCTTGAGAAAACGGACATGGCATTCAGAGATGAACACCATCTGCTGAATGTTGCAAAACGGATCGCACTCACAGCAGGGCGACGGGTTGATGAAAGCTCTCCCATGGTGGATGCCAGACTGATAGATGGAAGCCGTGTGAATATCATCATTCCGCCGCTTTCTGTTCATGGGACCATTATATCCATAAGAAAATTTCCCAATCATAAAATCTCGTTAAATGACCTTGTTGCATATGGCGCAATGAGTGAAGACATGATGCATTTTTTGAAATTTGCTGCGAAAATTCGCCTTAATATTCTAATCTCAGGTGGTACTGGATCAGGCAAGACAACAATATTAAACGCTTTGTCTGGGTGCATTAGCGAAGGGGAGCGGATAGTAACCATTGAAGATGCCGCAGAAATAAACCTTCAACAACCTCATGTTATCAGTTTGGAAACCCGTCAGCGGAATATGGAGGGTGGCGGAGAAGTTTCCCAACGGGATTTGCTTCGAAATGCCCTTCGGATGAGACCTGATAGGATAATAATTGGGGAAGTGAGAGGGCCTGAGTCTCATGAGATGCTGCAGGCCATGAATACCGGGCATGATGGGTCCATGTCGACGGTTCATGCAAATTCTCCAAGAGATGCAATGTTACGTGTAGAAGATCTTGTTCTCTCCTATCAGTCTAATTTTAATCCTCTGGCTGTCCGGCGCCAGATTGGGTCAGCCCTGGACCTTGTTATTCATGTGGTTCGGGACTTTGGCGGCCGAAGATATGTGCAATCCATCAGTGAAGTTCAGGGAATGGAAAATGATGTGATCACAATGCAGGAGTTATTTGTTCATGACATCACTTCGACATTGTCTTCTTCTGACAGTGGGGCCGGATTTATCACCAGAAGGGTGCGTCCTCACTGTGCCTTGAAAGCAAAATCATTTGGTTTAGAGGCGGACGTTTTGAAACTGTTCCGAGGGGCGCATGACTAAATATCTGATTTTATGTGCCTCTCTCACGATTTTCTGGTTAGGCGGATATATTCTTTTTCGGTTGTACAAAGAAAGGAAACGTCACGAGTGTATTCGTTTGGCCTCGCTGTTGAAGGTGCAGGACATCAAGAATAGTTCCGAACCCCAAACTACTGAAAGTGAAATTGGCGTTCGTGAAAAACTATTCCAGTATTTGATGTCCAGAAGGGTGGTCTGGGCGCTTTGTGGTTTCGGGGCATCACTACTTATTGTGTGGCGGACATTTCCCCATTTGTTCATTCCGTGGTTAGGACTGGCGCTGATATGGGCGACTGTCACAATGACAGTTCTCGTGTTGCGTTGGCGTAAATCCAGAGAGCTGAGCAAAATGACCGAACAGTTTCCAGAAACACTGGATCTAATCGTTCGCGCGGCCAAGGTTGGGGTGACACCAGATGCAGTGTTAAGGGAAATCGGTGGAAATATTCCTGATCCCCTTTGCAGGGTTTTTGAGGAAATTGAGGGATTGCGTTTTGCCGGTATGCCGATGGAAGTGGCGTGTCAGAAGGTTCATTTCAACTATCCGCTTAAAGAATTGCTCTACCTGCAAGCTGTACTTTCGATCCAAAGGAAGGTTGGAGGGAGTTATGCAAAATTAGTGGAAGTTCTGGCGCAAAATATGCGTGAGAGGCAGCAAAAGGAAAAGCGGGTAAATGTTGCAACGTCTGAGGCACGAACAGCAGCCAAGGTGGTTGGTTTGCTTGCTCTCGGGTCCATTGTAAGCCTGTTCTTTTTAAATCGGGATCAATTTCTATTCCTAATTCAGGACGCATCGGGACATTCAATCCTTCTATATAGCGCCTTAAGTATCGCTTCTGGTTTTTTCATTATTCGGCAAATGCTGAGGGCCGTATCATGAGCAATGAGGTGATCGTGATCGTAATAGCGGTGTTGATACTGTCTGCTATTTTTTGCCTGTTTGTGTCCTTCAAAGAAACAGCTAAAGAGAAAAGAAGGTTTCTGTTTGAAAGAGCAGGGGCGAGGCGCGGCGAAACTGAATTTGACGCGATCTCACGGTTTATTGTCGGATTTGGTGTCGGAACTTCGGAACCTAAATTCCTTCTAAATAAAAACAGTCTTTCTGAAGAGAGGGAGGAGTGGGACAGAGGGGATAACATTGCAAATCAGTATTTTGGCACCTTCCACATACATAGAAAACTCCACAGTGCACTCAATATCGGCATTAAGGTGGGGACGTCAGTCGCCCTTTTTTGTATAATTTTTGCTCTCCTCTCAGGCTTCAATTTGCATGACACTGATATACGCTCAGTTCTTGTATCTGCGGGTTTGTCTGTGAGTTTCGGGATATTAGGTCCAGAATATGCTATGAAGGCTCACCTCAAGAAGATCATCCATGTCATCGAGCAAGACGCCCCTGATGTGATTGATTTGTTGATGCTTGGGGTGGAGGCGGGCTTGAGTTTCGATCAGTCCGTAGAAATGGCCCGGCATCATATTAAATCCTATTCACCCAAAATTGGCAAAGAGCTGGAAACTCTCTCTGCTGAGTTGGTGATGTTACCGGACAGGACACAAGCGCTTGAAAATCTGGCTTGGCGTACAGGGTCGGAGACATTCAGATACCTGAAAGTGGCCTTAATACAGGGTGAACATTACGGAACTCCCATCGCGAGTTCCCTGAAAACGGTGGCCAAGGAAAATCGTGAACGGCTTCTATCTGACAAGGAAGAAAGGGCAAGACGAGTCCCTGTTTTTTTAAGCATCCCGTTGATGTTACTTATTTTGCCGCCCGTCATTGTTATTTCTGCGGGGCCCGGTTTCATATCCATGATGCGTGTGTTGGGAGGGGGGCAATGAGTCGAATTTGCCTGAAATTACTTGGCCTGTTTTTTCTACAGATGGGATTATCTGCCTGCGCGGAGTTAGAGCCTCTTTCTATGTTCTCTAATGTAAATCACTCACTTGTAGAGGAAGCCGTATCGGAAACCAAAAAAGGTGAAGCAGTTGCGGATGCATTTTTTAAACAAGGACAATATGAAGCGGCGCTAGAGATTTATGAGAATATCCTTGATCGTACTGAGTTGGATGACCGGGCTCCAATTTTGTTGAAACATGGGCAAGCGGCCAACGCAGCAGGCCTTCATTTAAAGGCAGTAAAATCCTTTGAAAAGTTGAGTTATTACGTGGACCACAAATGTCCAGCCTATGTGGGGCTTGGTAAAGTTCAAATGAAACTGGGTAAGCCTAAAACAGCAAATGAGACTTTTGCGGCCTGCTTGAATATTGAGGAAGAGCACAAAGAGGCCAGCGAGTGGTTTGCCCTTTCAAAATTATTCTTGTCAAAAGATCCGCAGACGGTTCTCTATCTCAAAAAATTGGCAAATCAAAACCCAACGGATTTGTTCCGCCAAAATAACTTTGCTGTTTCGCTCATCTTGCACCATGAATTTGAGAAAGCGAAGCAACATCTTGAAATATATGCATTTTCAAAAATTTCGAACAGGCAGGTTCGACACAATCTCGCGCTTACCTACGCGTTGATGGGGGATGAAGACGCGTCACGTTACGTGTCCTTATTGGATATGCCGCCAGAGGCTGCAACGACAAATCTGACCTACTATCGGTATATCCGGCAGAGCAAGAATGAAGAGGCGCTTCACGCGTTGCTGCTGGGTGTCGCCAAATGAAAGGACTGGCATCAATCATACGTGAAACGGAAGGGAGTTTGGCAGTAGAGCTAGCCCTCTTTCTGCCGATTTTGTTTTTGTTTGTCCTAACGGCTTTTGATTTTTTCAGATTTTCCCTCGCAGAGCGAGAGCTATCAACAGCTCTTGCAAGCACGGTGAATTATCTGCAGAAAGCATCAGTTGAGGAGGTTGGCGTAACCGACATAGCGTCGAATGTTTTGAAAAAGGAAATCAGCGGGTTAGGGGTTAAAAGCCTAGATGTTGAAAAAGTCACCTTAACCATCTCTTCTTTTGAAGAAATTGGGGGAAACAGCCACTTTAAGAAAGCAACAGCCACAGCAAAAACTTCTTTTAGCTCATTGATATCTGTTGGATCGTTAAAGGCTTTTCCTGAAATTCAAGTGGCAAAAGCCCTGTTCTTCCGAGCGTCTTCGGTCAATGAATGATGTGGCATCGGTTTATAGAAAACACTGAGGGAAGCACGCTTGTCGAGGCCGCAATCACCATGCCTTTTGTGATTTTTCTGTTTCTCGGTGGCGTAGATCTTAATCGCGTCGTGGACATGGAAGAGATCGTCTCAGACATCTCAAATTCTGGTTTGTTTTTAATCACAACCGAGGCGCTCACCCCCACGAAGATGTCGGATATATTGAAAAATACCTATGAAGATAAACTTGCAGGGGGCGAGCTAGAAATTGCCTTTCAATTCCAATTGTTGGAGGTCAATAGAGACGGTCGCTCCGCTATCAAAAAGGAGTTCCTGACAGGTCAGGCCGGTTTTACCTGTTACATTGATGTAACTGATGCTGCGCTAAGCCCATCATTTGATGAGGGAGCGATTACACCAAATTCGAGCCACATCGTTGTTGGAAGAACCTGTGCGCGTGCAAAAGGGGGATTTTTCCTAAGCTCACTTCTGCCAGATTTTCTAGTAAATCATCAGGTTCTTCGACAGATTAAGGATCCTTTGTTTTGAGGGCCTTAGAACTGCGCACAGAATGGCGGGATGAACGCGGTTCTGTCGCGATATGGGGAGTGTTCGCGATCATGATCCTGATCGGTGTTTTTGCGTTCGCCATTGATGTGGGGCGCTATCTGGTTGCCAAAAACCAAGTGCAGACAGCGGCACAGAATGTTGCGCTTTCAGTCGCAGATCATTTGTATCTGTTACAGGACGAGGAACTTGTCTCCTACCTTGATCAGCAGATTTTCCTGCAAGCTTCTATGTTTAAATCTGGGTTTTTGTTTGGGCCAGGCAATGTACAGTTTTCAAAGAAAAACGGAGTAATACAGGTGGCGCAGGCTTCTGTTCAGGTCGAACTGCAAATCCGCCTTACACCGTTGTTTTTGCAGTATGTAAGCGATGCAAAGATCATTGAAGTCTCGGCTGATGCAGAGGTTACCCATACCTTGGAGGCGGCGGAGATTGCCTTCGTTCTGGATGGATCTAATGGCGCCTCACTTCACACAGAGAATAAATTGCTGGGGTTTCTGGAGGCTTTGACCAATAAATATAACTCCAGTCAGCCCAAGATATCTGTAGGGCTTGTCCCGCACGCAACTGGATTGATGCGCGTGGGTTCCAGAAGAAACTGGGTGGTGCCCGGGATGTGGCCAGATGCAGTGCCACCTAATGTACCGGGCATTCCCTTGTGGGCGGGTGCGTTGGAAGATCAAAGATGGTGTGTGGGACCAAGAGCTGATGATTATGATCTGAAAACGCCCGGCACAGCGCCATTCCCACTAGAGATGGAGATCACCGTCGAGACAGCAATTGATGGAACAGATGAGTATTCAGTTACAACCACAGAGGATTGCCCAGAAACATCAGTTCAGCCAGTTGCAGCCTCCAATTCGTTGCTCTCGACAGCGTCGGCGAGGGTTCAGACGGGTGATTTTGATCCGGGGATGGGAATGATGTGGGGGCTCCGGGTATTAGATCAATCCTGGAGTTCTGCCTGGGGCCGAGTGGCCGAAAATGAGGCGCAAAAACTCGTCGTTTTTCTGGTGAGTTCTGCTTACGAAGAAAATGAAAGCCGATCTCAGAGATTAAATGCGGCCTGCCAAATTGCCGCGTCTAAGCAAGTAGAGGTCATCATCGTAGACGTTGCGCAGGAACCTTCAACTCTTTTGGATAAGTGTGAAAATGCCTTGGTGGTTTCAGCAATAAATGAAGAAGAACAGAAAAGTATGGCTTACAAAATCATTCAAAGCCTTAGCCGATCAACCCTTCAATTACCCTAAACCCTGTTCTGTAAAGTCCATGTGTCCGGCATGATGAACAGAGTCTGTTGTATATGTTCCCCGTGTTTGTTGATAAGGAAAGCAACTTGTTTCGGTGTAGAGTTTTTATCGAAAATATCTGTCATAGTCTTCACGAATTGCTCAATTGAAAAGTCTTTCCATTCACCTTTCAATATAGGCGAAAGCCAATCTTTCTTTTCCAAGATACAATAGGAAGAAGGGTGATCAAGGCGTTGATTAATTATGGTGTTTTCGAAATCGCCAAGTGTTACCCATTGCCCCTTTAGACCCATATCCGACATTCGTTCTGGCCTGATCCCTGATTGTTTATCTACAGGATCATAAAGACATCCTTTCACAAAAGGATAGGTATGAATTTGAACATTGGACAAGCCGAGATCATCCAAAGTGGGTTTGGCATAATCTTCCAAAGAGATTTGCATTTGATGATCGAACAACCGATCGAGTTTACGTTTCAGGTTGTCCCGGCGGAGGGGACCCAGCCAGTCTGCTTCGTCTTCTGGATCGCCATCACAGGCATAGAATTTTATGGCGAGTTCCCACTGATAGAGGGTGCCTTCATATTCAAACAATAGATCAAGTTCACCATAAGTGGTTTTCTCGTCCCTAATTTGAATGTTGGTGCCAATTACACGGACCTCGGGCAGATTTTCTAACCAAAAGAAAACCAGTTTTTCGAACAGAGTGCCCAGATTTTTGCGTTTTGCAGTTGTCAGATACTGTAGCAGTTTGGAAGGGTCATTCTTTGTCTCTGCTATCAGCGTTTGACTTGCCTCCAGCTCCCATAATTTGGGCTCCACTGGTGCTGATAGCAAAAGGGGAGAATTAATCACCCAGTCGAGCGCATCACCAGCTTTTTCCGGGTCCAGCATCAATCTTCCGTTACCCAAAAATGCCGTAGAACATTCTAAGCGACGTTAAAAACAGGAAGAAGGCAAATGCCTTTTTAAGCATTCCAGTATTGATCGTATGGGCGATATGGGCGCCTACCGGTGCAAACAGCATGGTCATCGGCACAATGATCAAAAAGCCCAGAATGTTGACATAACCAAGATTGCCGGGTGGCAAATCAGTGACATTCATGCCGGCCGCCAGAAAACCAATGGTTCCCGGAATGGCAATGATCAATCCAATTGCAGCTGCCGTTCCAACGGCCTGTCGAATGGGATAATTGAACAAGGTCAGAATAGGGACGGAGAAGGTGCCGCCACCAATGCCCATCATGGCGGAGAACCAGCCAATAAAGAGGGCCAGAACTTCTTTGAGCGGAGAAGAGGGGAGCTTATCAGCCAGATGAGCCCCATCCGGACGGAAGGCCATATTGGCGGCAACAAGAAGGGCCAGTACTGCGAAAACACCGGTCAGTATCTTAGCGTTGACGATGCTTGCCATCCAGGTGCCGCCTAGGACGCCCAGAAAGATGATAATCCCCCAACTTTTAAGGAGTTTTACATCAATTGCCCCTTTTTTATGGTGGGCCCGTGCCGATGAAATTGAGGTCAAGATGATGGTTGCGAGTGATGTGCCAACGGCTACATGCATCCGCACCTCTTCCGCAACGCCCACATAGGACAAAAGATGATAAAGCACAGGGACAATCACAATGCCGCCACCTACACCGAGGAGACCCGCGAGAATACCGGCGACGATACCTGTACCAATGAGGGCTGCCCCCAAGACGAGAAGAAGTTCTATATCTTGTCCTGCAAAATCAAACATTTACCACTTTACTTTCACTAATTTGATTTAAGAAGATCGCGGATGACGAGCTCCAGTTTATTGAGGGAATTACAAGTATCTGCAACTGTGCAATAAGGCGCAATTCTATCCATCTCGGAATCTCCGGAGCCCCACAAAGATTTCCGTTCAGGATTAAGCCAGATAACACGTTTCGCCCGCTTTTTGATGTCTTTTAGAATATCTGTTCCGGGGTCGGATCCGTTAGAGCGTCCATCCCCCAGAATGATGACCGTAGTGCGATTATCGATTTCATCAAAAACGAGATCCTTGAAATCCTGCATGGCCCGGCCGTAATCCGTCGACCGTCCACCATATTTATCAATGGCGGCAGGAACAGCCTCTTCTGGACCGTTATCTTTTAATAGATCCGTGATTTCACCAAGATCACCTGAAAAGGCAAATGACCTCACATTGGGAAGCACTTCATTCATGCTGTAAAGAAACAGAAGTAGAAAACGCGCAACAGAGGCAACCGAGCCACTTACGTCACAGACCGCCATGACTTTAGGGCGATCTTTTTCCTTTTGTTTCCAATGGGTTTCAAACAGAATGCCGTCATAGGCCACATTGCGGCGCATGGTTTTGCGAATATCCAGATGCCCGCGATTTTTGACCTTCTTAACCCGCGAATTCATATCCGTCAGGCGCTTGGCCATTTTCCGAACCAGATCGCGCATGATCTTAAAATCACGGGTTTCGATATTGGAGAGCCGGACTTTCTTAAGAACGTCCTGCCTAAACTCAAGGCTTTTCCCTTCAGCGGTCAGGGCAAGTTGGCGGTCCACCATATCGCGGGTGGCTTCAAACAGGATATTAAGGCGGCGATCTAGCTCGTCTGCGCTTTCATCTTCCCCCTGATTGCGACGATCGCGGACCTCTTGGGTCACATCATTTAGACCCATGGCCTCCATAATCCGGCGGGTAAATAATCCACGCTGCGTAGAAAGCACAATATTACCAAGTCCGACTTCATCGGCAGCTTCGTTCATTGCCATAGTCAGGGCGGTACGATCCCCACTTTCCAGCATATCAATAAGCGAAGGTGTCCCTTGACCTTCAGCAGATGGTTGGTCCTCACATTGGCCGCTTCCGCCGCCACTGCCCCCACCTTCGCCATTTTGTGGCCCCATATCATTCTGAAGATCGTCCAGTGCGTCTTGTGGGGCTGATCCTTCTGGCCCGTCCCCATTATCAGACCCTTCATCCCCCAATTGTTCTTGCAGGTTCCCGCCTAAATCGAGGTTTGTTTCAATTTTGAAGAAATCATCGAAACACTGGTCAAAACTGGCCATTTCATCTTCGGTTTTGGCCATTACCTGACTTAAGGCGCCCTTGAGGAGCGACCGATCTTCATAGCCGAGCAGTTCAATGGTGCGCGCGGCATCAATGGCCTCTCCGATAGAGACGGGCACATCAGCGTGGCGCAACATATCCACAAATTCGGCTAAGGGGCGGCTCATCGGCGGGCGTCCTTTAACGCGGCGGTCACCATTTTTGGTACTTCACTATCCATATTGTCGATATCGTCTTCGAATTTCAGCAGCATGTTAAGTGTATTTCGCACCATTTCCGTGTCCAGATTATCTGCATGCAGTAACATCAAGGTACGGGCCCAATCAATGGTTTCACTAACGGCAGGCAGTTTTTTCAGATCCTGTGTGCGAAGTTGCTGTACAAAAGAGACAAGCTGATTGCGAAGTTTCTCATCAATTTCTGGAACACGGGCCTTGATAATTTCACGTTCGCGATCGGCGTCGGGGAACGGGATGTAAAGATGCAAACAACGGCGTTTGAGGGCATCGCCCATCTCACGGCTGTTGTTACTGGTCAGGAACACAACAGGTTTGTGTTTGGCTTTGATGGTTCCAATTTCAGGAACTGTGATCTGGTAATCTGACAGAATTTCCAACAGATAAGCTTCAAATTCATGATCTGATTTGTCAATTTCGTCAATCAACAGAACTGTCTGATTTTCGGCTGTTAACGCCTGAAGAAGAGGGCGGGCCTCCAAAAAGTCATGGGAAAAGAACTGGTCACTAAAACCGTGCAATTTTTCCATAGACGCGTCTATGCCTTGTGCATCTTCAAGGAGATCACCAAGTTTCTCTTTCAAAATTTGGGTGTAAAGAAGCTGCTTGCCATATTTCCATTCATAAAGCGCTTTGCTTTCATCCAGACCTTCGTAACATTGTAGGCGCACAAGATCCGCGTCCATAAGCTCAGCTGTTGCTTTGGCAAGCTCTGTCTTACCGACACCCGGCGGGCCTTCAACAAGGATCGGTTTATCCAGTTTTTGAGAGAGATAGATAGATGTCGCGATATGTCGGTCGCAAATATATCCAGCTTTTTCAAAGCGTTGCTGGATTTCATTAATTGCCTGTGCCGGATCTTTATCAACAATACTCACAAGAAAATTCCATTTTTGGGGCCAAACCTAGTGAAGTTTAGGAGGGGCAGATTTCTTATTATTTTCATTTTTTCTCCCCTTTGCTTATCAGGAAGTTTAGAAGATTTCCAGCTTTTGCAGACTAATGCATAATGATCCTCACTGGACAGTCTACTTTTCACGGGTTAAAAGGCGTGAAAAGGCAATAATTTAATGCAAACTGTCCCCGTCATTCTGCAGGATGGCGAACAGGAGTTAGAATATGACGACCGCTAAGGAAATACGCTCTTCATTTTTGGACTTTTACGCCAAAAATGGTCACGAAATTGTGGATAGCTCGCCGCTGGTACCACGTAACGATCCAACCTTGCTGTTTACAAACGCGGGTATGGTGCAGTTTAAGAACGTATTCACAGGACAGGAAAAACGCCCTTACAGCCGCGCGGTAACTACGCAGAAATGTGTGCGCGCAGGCGGAAAGCATAATGACCTTGAAAATGTGGGTTATACTGCGCGTCACCACACATTCTTTGAAATGCTGGGTAACTTCTCCTTTGGGGATTACTTTAAGGATTTGGCAATTGAACTTGCCTGGAACCTGTTGACCAAGGAATTTGGTCTGTCAAAAGATAAACTGCTGGTCACAGTTTATCACGACGATGACGAAGCCGTTGACCTTTGGAAGAAAATTGCTGGCATTGGTGACGACAAAATTATCCGTATCGCCACATCAGATAACTTCTGGTCCATGGGCGATACCGGTCCATGTGGTCCGTGCTCCGAGATTTTCTTCGACCATGGTGAAGGCATCCCTGGTGGTCCTCCAGGCTCTCCTGATGAAGATGGAGATCGTTTTATTGAAATCTGGAACCTGGTGTTCATGCAGTTTGAACAACAGGCTGGCGGAGATCGTGTAAACCTGCCACGCCCATCCATTGATACAGGTATGGGACTTGAGCGTATTGCCGCTGTTCTGCAAGGTAAACACGACAACTACGACATCGACCTGATGCGGAAAATCATCGAAGCCTCCGCCGATGCATCAAATGTTTCTGCGGACGGTGACCTTGCTGTGTCCCACCGCGTGATTGCCGACCACCTGCGTTCTTCTTCTTTCCTGATTGCGGATGGTGTTCTGCCATCAAATGAAGGCCGTGGTTATGTGCTTCGCCGTATCATGCGCCGTGCCATGCGTCATGCGCATCTTCTGGGCGCGAAGGAGCCGATGGTTTACAAGCTGGTGCAGACACTTGTGGATGAAATGGGATCTGCCTTCCCTGAATTGGAACGGGCGCAGGCACTGATCACAGAAACACTGAAACTGGAAGAAACGCGCTTCAAGGAAACGCTTGGCCGTGGATTGAAACTTCTTTCAGATGAAACTGATGGTCTTGGGGATAATCAGGCATTGTCCGGTGATGTAGCGTTTAAACTGTATGACACATTCGGCTTCCCGCTTGATCTGACTAAAGATATTCTGCGCGGGCAAGGACGTGATCTGGATGAAGCCGGTTTCGATGCCGCCATGCAGAAGCAGAAAGAAGCGGCGCGTGCCGCGTGGTCCGGCTCCGGTGAAGCTGCAACCGATCAAGTCTGGTTTGATCTGTATGATCAACATGGCGCAACTGAATTCCTTGGCTATCAGACCGAAGTTTCTGAAGGTCAGGTTCAAGCTGTTCTCGTTGGCGGTGAAGTCGCAGAAAAAGCCTCCGCTGGTGATGAAGTGATGTTGGTCCTGAACCAGACGTCTTTTTATGGCGAGTCCGGTGGCCAGGAAGGTGACAAAGGTCAGCTTGTTTCTGAAAATGGTCTGGAAATCCAGATTACCGATACCCAGAAACGCGAAAACCTGCATGTTCATATTGGTAAGATTATCAAAGGCGAAGTTGCCGCGGGTGCCATTGTGGAAACGCAGGTTGATGGTGGACGCCGTGCACGCCTTCGTGCGCACCATTCCGCCACACACCTTTTGCACGAAGCCTTACGTCAACGCCTTGGGGATCATGTCACACAGAAAGGATCTTTGGTTGCCGAAGACCGTCTGCGTTTTGACATTTCCCATCCAAAACCGATCAGCGCGGAAGAACTTCGCCAAATTGAAAAAGATGTGAACGATCGCATTCGAATGAATGCAGAAGTTTCTGTCATTCTGACCACACCAGATGAAGCCATTAAAGCAGGTGCTATGGCACTCTTTGGTGAAAAATATGGGGATGAAGTTCGTGTCGTCTCCATGGGCGGTGAAGATATTGGCAAAGGTGCCGGTAAAAACTACTCAACAGAGCTATGCGGTGGTACGCACGTGTCCCGCATGGGTGACATCGGTATGCTGAAAATTATCGGTGAGGGTGGCTTGGCTGCGGGTGTTCGCCGTATCGAAGCCGTCGTTGGTGAAGCGGCGCTTGACTATATGAACGGTCAGGAAAGCCTGCTTTCCAATGCAGCGGGAGCCTTGAAAGTCGCGCCAGCTGAGCTTGAAAAACGTATCAATGGCCTTTTGGAGGAACGTAAGAAGCTGGAGCGGGAATTGAAAGAGACCCGTAAGAAACTGGCAACTGGCGGTGCTTCCGGTGGTAATGATCAGGAAGAAATTGGCGGTGTGAATGTCGTTGCTAAAGTTCTGGAAGACGTGCCACCAAAAGACCTTAAACCAATGGCCGATGACATTAAGGCACAAGTTAAATCCGGCGTTGCGGTCTTGATCGCCGTGAACGAAGGTAAAGCCTCCATCGTGGTAGGTGTTACCTCAGACGTAGCTGAAAAACTGAGCGCAGTTGATCTTGTCCGTGTTGGTTCAGCGGCCCTTGGTGGTAAAGGCGGCGGTGGCCGTCCTGATATGGCGCAAGCCGGTGGTCCGGATGGGTCTAAAGCAGAAGACGCCATTAAGGCAATCAAAGAGACAATCGCAAACGGTTAAGATTATGAAAAACGGCAGGATCTGATCCTGCCGTTTTCCTCTGTGTATGCGGGAACACAGAACGCCTCCGAGTGACTCTCGGACTCCCTTTACCTATATATTTCAGTGTTTTGGAAAGGGAAGTTACACTTTGCAAATAGTTCCTGTCAGCAATAAGGCTCAACTAAGGAACTTTTGTGACAGGATTTTTTCCAGAATTGAATTTCACCTAGGTAGTTTCCATATATGCAGGGTAGGAAATAGGGCGAGATCATGAATTACCTTAAAACAGGAATGTTAATTGCTGCCATTACGGCGATCTTTCTAACGGCTGGTTTTCTGCTGGGCGGTCAAAGCGGGATGCTGATCGCTTTGGCGATCGCTGTTGTGATGAATTTCTTTGCTTACTGGAATTCAGACAAGATGGTTCTTCGCATGTATGGTGCGAAAGAAGTGGATCAATCTACAGCACCGGAGTTTTACAACCTCGTTGCTAACCTGGCGCAACGGGCTGATCTTCCTATGCCGAAAGTCTATATCATGGAAAATCCGCAGCCCAATGCCTTTGCGACAGGCCGAAACCCTGAAAATGCCGCAGTTGCTGCGACAACAGGCCTTCTGAAAATCCTCAACCGTGAAGAAATCGAAGGTGTGATGGCCCATGAGTTAGCTCATGTGAAGAACCGTGACACGCTGATCATGACGATTACAGCGACCATTGCTGGTGCCATCAGTATGCTCGCGAATTTTGCGCTGTTCTTTGGTGGAAATCGCGACAGTAATAATGGCGGAATTGGGATTATTGGGGTGATCCTGACCATGATTATGGCACCACTGGCGGCGATGCTGGTTCAAATGGCCATCAGTCGGACACGTGAGTATTCTGCCGATAAGCTGGGCGGACAGATTTGCGGAAATCCGGAAAGTCTGGCGTCTGCATTGTACAAATTGCAGCATGGCGCTGACCAGATTGAAAATGTGACCGCTGAGAGAAACCCTGCTTCTGCCAGCCTGTTTATTGTGAACCCTTTGCATGGGCAAAGGGCGGATAATCTGTTTTCAACCCACCCGAAAACAGAAAACAGGATTGCCAAATTACGTGAACTGGCAGCAGAAATGTTTCATTCTCAAAAGCCAGCCCGTTACCGCCGAACTGAGAAGAGAGCCACCCAAACCCGTAAAAGTGTTATTCCTGAAACAGGAAATACTAAAAAACATGATAAGGGGTCAGACGGTCCCTGGGGTTAGAGGCTGCTTGAGTTCTTTACCATCGCACGTGACAGGAAACTGGCGAGGAGTTTGACAAACTCTTCACGGCTTTTGCCCATGCGGTAGGCTTGCGGTGCCGTTGACTGAATAACCCCCATCATGGCGTGCCCCATCAGTTCAGGATCCACGTCATCATAAAGCTCATCACGTAATTTCGCTTCTTTCAGGATACGAATAAATCCTGACGCAAATTTAGTCCGCACTACAGATGCTGTCTTATCGGTCGGATCAAAAACTTTGATGTCAACGAGTGCAGAGCGCAGCAGCCCAGGATTTTGTTCCGCAAATTCCTGGATGGCGTTAAGTGCGTGATTCAGATAATCCTCGAAGGTTTGAACTTCTGGGATATGCTCAACAACATAGTTTGTTAAATCCTCTTGTGCTTCACTGGCAAAAGCTAAAAAAATCTCACGTTTATCATCAAAGTGACTGTAGAAAGTACCATGGGCAACATCGGCTTCGCGGGCAATATCCTGTGGCCTTGTTTCGTGATAACCCTTTTGAATAAATAACTTTTTTGCTGCTGCTAGCAGACGTTCTCGTTTTTCTGCTTTACGCTTACTTGCGCGGTCGTTGGCTATTTTGCCATCAACTATGCCGCTCATACTGCACGCCCCTTATTATTTTTTTTCAGCCGCGGCTGGAAATCCCTTTGACAATTTGTCATCTTATCGAAGTTATAAAAAAAACCAAAAAAAACAAAATAAAAATCAGGGGAGACTAAAACATGCATTCCGCAGTTCCATTCAGGGCGTTAAATCGACCAGCTCCCGATACATCCGTTACAAAACGGACGGACGGTTCCTATCTGATGCAAAGCAATATTGCAATCGGAGAATATGAAACAAACATTTCAAAACTTTGGCATGATGCAGCTATTGAAATGCCAGACAGGCCCTTTCTGGTTCAATGTAGTCCTGAAGAAACATGGGCAGAGCTGACCTACAAAGAAGCAAAAGAAAAAGCGGACCAAATCAGTAATTGGCTGTTGAAAAACGGATATTCGGAAAAAACGTCCATTCTGATCCTGTCCACCAATAGTTTTTCCCACGCACTTCTTGCCATGGGCGCATTGCAAATCGGTGTACCGATAGTGCCGGTTTCTCCATCTTTTTCCTTGATGACAAAGGACTTTGAAAAGCTGAAATATGCCGCTGATCTGGTGGAGCCAAAAATGGTATTCGCCGAAGACGCCGCGATGTTTGGTAAGGCCATTGATATCTTAAATGAAGGCTCACGAGATATTTTCACAGCCAAGGGAGTTTTTGAAGGGACAGGGCGTCCTTTTGAAGATTTGCTTGATGAAGATATTGATCTGGAGGCTATCGAAGAGGCACGCACCAAGGTTCATGCGGATACGCTCGCAAAAATCCTGTTTACGTCAGGATCTACGGGTATGCCAAAGGCGGTGCCCAATACCATGAAGATGATATGTTCCGGCCAGAAGATGTTGGAACTGATCTCGGAGCCGCGGGACCCAATCAATGATCCGCTGGTCTTTTTGGATTGGTTGCCGTGGCATCATACTTACGGCGGCAACGTCAATTTCTTCAGTGTCATGCGGGTGGCAGGCACCATGTATATGGATGATGGTAAACCGGTCCCGGGATTGTTTGAAAGAACCATTGAAAATATCAAACGCGTAAAACCAACACGGTTCAGCAGTGTGCCAACGGCGTTCAGTTTCCTGCTGGATCGTATGGAAAATGATGAAGAGTTTGCAAACGCATTCTTCTCACGCGTAAAGATCTGCCAATATGGTGGTGCGGCGCTATCGCAGGAACTGTTCGAACGTATGCAGGTACAGGCCATCAAATATACTGGCCTTCGTATGCCTTTTGGAACAGGTTGGGGAGCGACTGAGACAACAGCCGTAGGAACAGCAGTTTACTGGAATGAAGAAAAGGTTGGATTGCTTGGCGTGCCCTATTCAGGCATTGACGTCAAATTGGTACCAGTCGCCGGCAAATATGAAATCCGCGTAAAAGGCCCGGCAATTCTGGAAGGGTATTACAAACGCCCGGATTTGACGAAAGAGTATTTTGATGAGGAAGGGTTTTATTGCATTCGTGATGCGGTGAAATTTATTGATCCTGAGGATCCGTCACATGGACTGACATTTGCGGGTCGCGTTTCGGAAGATTTCAAACTGTCAAATGGCACATGGGTCGAGGTGGGAAGTCTGAGGCTTAACCTGATTGACGCGCTTGATCCATATGTTCGGGATATTGTGATTGCAGGGCATGATATGGAGGATATCGGTATCTTGTTGGTCCCAAGCGAGCCGGCCATGAAAGAAATCATGGCAAATGGCTTTAAAGCTCAAATCGTACTTGATGCAATTGCTGATACAACATACCTTCAGAACATAAAAGAAAAGCTCGAAAGCTATAACGAAAAAAATAAAGGAAAAAGCAGGCGAGTGGGACATGTCCTTGCTATGGGCTATCCATTGTCGCCAGACAAAAACGAAATTACCGACAAGCAATATATCAACCAATCTGCTGTTCTGGAGAACCGGGCGCAACTCGTAGAACGGCTATTTAACAGCACTGACAGTGATGATGTGCTTCATTTCTAAATAATGGAATTAAAGTAAATGACTGAAATGAACAAACAATGGCTTCTGAAATCCCGCCCAGTAGGCGAACCTACTCTTGATAACTGGGAGTTTGTCGAAACACCAGTTCCTACACCAGGTGAAGGTGAGATGCTGCTGAAGACAATCTATATGTCTTTGGATCCTTACATGCGCGGTCGCATGAATGCGAGCAAAAGCTACGCGGCGAGCGCTGAAATTGGCGAGCCAATGAGTGGTACTGGTGTTTCTGTCGTCGTTAAAAGCAACAACGACAAATTCAGAGAAGGGGACTATGTGGTTTCTCATACTTTGTGGCAGTCCCACTCCATTTCCAATGGTCAAGGTGTCATGAAAGTGGATCCAGCCAATGCGCCAATTTCTACAGGTGTAGGTATTCTGGGGATGCCAGGATTGACCGCTTATGTTGGTCTTTTGGATATCGGTCAGCCAAAAGAAGGTGAGACAGTTGTGGTTTCAGCAGCGTCCGGTGCTGTTGGCTCCATCGTAAGCCAGATTGCGAAACTTAAAGGATGCCGTGTTGTTGGTGTGGCTGGTTCTGACGACAAATGTAGATATGTTGAAGAAGAACTGGGGGCGGATGTCTGCGTAAATTACAAAGACGACGACTTCGAAGCCAAACTTGAAGCCGCGTGCCCGAACGGTATCGACGTATATTTTGAAAATGTGGGCGGTCGCGTGTTTGACGCGGTATTTCCATTGATGAATGACTTCGCCCGTATTCCGCTTTGTGGCCGTATCGCTAACTACAACATGACAGGCGATCCAGACGGTCCGAACAAGCTTCCAGCCTTTTTTGGATCCATGCTCGTTAAACGAATTCTTCTAAAGGGTTTCATAAGTTTTGATCACTATGATCGCTTCCCGGATGTGGTTCGGGATCTTGGAAACTGGATCAGAACCGGTGAAGTTAAGTATAAAGAAGACATCGTACAGGGTATTGAAAACGCTCCAGAAGCGTTTCTCGGTTTGTTGAAAGGTAAGAATTTTGGAAAGCTGCTTGTGCAGGTTTCTGATGATCCAACTCGGGGTTAACACCCCTCCAAAAACAGTCAAACCTTGGAAGGATTTATTGAATGACTGCTATTACGGAAAAAGTAAGTTACGAAGCAGAGGGTGATGTTGGTGTGATCACGGTGGATAACCCACCGGTAAATGCCCTTGCCGCTGCTGTGCGTGCCGGTATCAAAGGTGGTATCGAAGCTGCCAACGCGGATGATAGTGTTAGCTCCATTGTACTTGTATGTGCAGGACGTACCTTCATCGCGGGCGCTGATATCACCGAATTTGGTAAGCCACCTCAAGAGCCTAACTTGAACGCGGTGATCTCTGCGATTGAAGAAAGCTCTAAGCCCGTTGTTGCGGCAATCCACGGTACTGCGCTTGGTGGTGGACTGGAAACAGCACTTGGTTGTCATTATCGCGTCTGTAGCCCAGCGGCGCAAGTTGGCCTGCCAGAAGTTAAACTTGGTATTTTACCAGGTGCAGGTGGCACGCAGCGTCTGCCACGTGTTGTTGGCGTTCCAATGGCATTGCAGATGATCACAAGCGGGGCGCCAATTAAAGCGCAGAAAGCACTTGAAGTTGGTCTGGTAAGTGAAATTGTCGATGGTGACCTTAAAGAAGGTGCCATTGCATTTGCTAAATCTGTCGTTGCAGAAGGTCGTCCGCTGGTGAAAATCAGTGAACAGAATGACAAGTTGCAAGAAGCAAAAGACAATCCTGCAATCTTTGATGATTTCCGTAAATCTATCGCCCGCCGCACACGTGGTTTCCAGGCTCCTGAAAACTGCATCAAGGCAATTGAAGGCGCTGTGAAACTTCCTTTCCCAGAAGGATTGAAGCGTGAACGTGAGTTGTTCATGGAACTGATGACCGGTGAGCAATCCATCAGTCAACGTTACATGTTCTTCGCAGAACGTCAGGCTATGAAGATCCCTGATGTGCCACGTGAGACCAAAACTTTTGATATCAATTCTTGTGGTATCATTGGTGCGGGCACCATGGGCGGCGGTATCGCCATGAACTTCCTTCAGGCTGGTATTCCAGTAACCATTGTTGAAACTTCTCAGGAAGGTTTGGATAAAGGCCTTGAAATCATCCGCAAAAACTATGCGGCAACCGTTTCAAAAGGCCGCATGAGCCAAGCCGCCATGGATCAATGCATGGGGCTTCTGACAGGGACTACGAACCTGGAAGATGTTGCGGATGTAGATATCGTAATCGAAGCCATCTTCGAAAATATGGAAGTGAAAAAAGAGCTGTTCGAGAAACTGGACGGTATCTGTAAAGACGGTGCCATTTTGGCAACCAATACTTCTACATTGGACATTGATGAAATCGGCAGCGTCACCAAACGTCCTGAATTTGTTATCGGTCTGCACTTCTTTAGCCCAGCGAACGTTATGCGTCTGTTGGAAGAAGTGCGTACCAAGAAGACAAGTAAGGAAGTTATGGCAACCTGTATGAACCTTGCAAAACGCATTGGTAAGGTTCCGGCCATGGTTGGTGTATGTGAAGGTTTTGTGGGTAACCGTATCCTTCACCGTCGTTCCGAACAGGCAACAGCCCTGATTATGGAAGGTGCACTGCCACAAGATGTGGACCGCGTTCTGTTTGATTTTGGTCTTCCAATGGGTCCATTTGCCATGTCTGACTTGGCAGGTAATGATGTTGGATGGCGTATCCGCCAAGGTAAGGGGGAGACAAGCCCTGTTGCTGACAAGATCTGTGAAATGGGTCGTTTTGGTCAGAAAACCGGTTCCGGTTATTACCTTTATGAAGAGGGGAGCCGTACACCGAAGCCTGATCCTGTTGTGGAAGAAATCATTGTCAATGCTTCAAAAGAAGCTGGCATTGAACGCCGCGAGATTTCTGATGAAGAAATTCTGGAACGCTGCATTTATCCAATGATCAATGAAGGCGCTAAAATCCTTGAAGAAGGTATTGCGGCCCGTCCAAGTGACATTGATGTGATCTGGGTTTACGGCTATGGCTGGCCTGTATATCGCGGTGGCCCTATGCGCTATGGCGACGCAACTGGCCTTCAGAAAGTTTATGACAAACTTTGTGAATATCAGAAAACACATGGTGACTTCTTCAAACCGGCTAAGCTTCTTGAGAAGCTGGTTAAAGAAGGAAAAGGTTTTGTAGATCTGTAAGCGACACAAATCATTAGAAAAGCCCCGCATATTGCGGGGTTTTTTTTAGGTTGATGTTTGTTCTTTCCGATAGGTTCGAAGCATGTAAATTGCAGGGACAAGGGCAAGTGCAAACACGGTTGCGGTGATCATAAAGACATCCTGAAAAGTGTGGGTCATGATTTCAACTGTTTGGCCCTGATTAAGTGGTCCGCTGGCATTTATCTTGGCTTCGGCCACATAACCGTTTGTTTTGGCAGTGATCAAAATTGCGGTGAGATTAACCCCGATGGAGCCGCCGACCATCCGCACAAAATTAAGCGATCCTGAAGCTTGCGTCACTCGGTTGGGAGGAACGGATGAAAGGCCAAAGGTGCTGTAGGATGGCATAACAAAACCAAGGCCAACACGTCCCACAATAATCCAACCCGCCAGATAGAGATAATCCGTGTTTTGTTCCGAATAGCTCAGGATAAAAGTTGAGACGATAAAGAGAACTTGACCAAAAAGGATCAGTCGATGGGCAGGCATGATGTCAATCAAACGTCCAACGACGGGAAATACGATGACCATCAACAGGCCAGCGGGGAAAAGGACCATTCCAGCGTCTGTAGCCGACGCCCCTTGAACAGTTCGGGCAAATAAGGGAATGGCATAAAAACTGGAAAACAGCCCCGCACTTGTGAAAACACCAATCATCGTGGCGGAAGAAAACTTTAGGTTCTTAAAAAGCCTGAGATCCACAAGAGGATTTGCGCTTGTCCAGTCGCGCCGGAAGAACAAAGTAAACCCGATACAGGCGATTAAGAAGTAAGGATAAACTTTTATGCTGGTTACTGAATTAAATTGCGTATTGGTAAAGGCCGTAAGCAATGCTGCCACTGAAAGTGCGATCAGTATAAAACTCAGCATATTGAAACGTACTTTCTCACGCTCCCCAGATCGGTTGGGCAGGAATACAAACCCGAGAAGAGCGGAAAGCAGGGCGAGGGGGATCACCAAGGAAAAAGTAGTATGCCAATCCATGCTGTCAGTAACGATCCCGCCAATAACCGGACCAAAGGCGGGGCCTATCACAACACCCATTCCGAACAGACCCATGGCTCGTCCCCGCATATTTGCAGGAAAGAGAAGAAAAATAAGGGACATGGATAGAGGTTGCAGGATACCCGCGCCTGCACCTTGAAGAAGTCGCGCGATAACAAGAATGGGAAAATTAAAAGATTGCCAACCGAGCAAACTGCCAACCACGAAAACACCAATAGCAATAAGAAAGGTCGCCCGCGTGCCAAACTGGCTTACCAGCCAGGCAGTTGCCAGCATGGCAATGCTACTGGCGCATAGAAAACCTGTTGAAAGCCACTGCGCGTCACCTTGCGAAATTCCAAAGGTTGCCATTACATCTGTCAGGGCCACATTGACCATCGTCGATGAAAAAATGGTAGTCAAGAGGCCCAGAACAACAGCACCACCAGCCATCCATTTATACGCTTCGCCATATCTAGCCTGCAAATATTCATTTCGGGATTGGCCGGATGCATCGCTCATTATTCGCTGCCAAATTCTTTCCTAAGTGCCGCATTATGTTCGCCCAAGGCGGGAATTGGGCCGTAACTTTCCTCATCACCTGCAAATCTAATCGGTGAGGAGATGAGGCTGACAGGTCCATTTTCAGATTGGACCTCCGTTCGTTCCAATTGTGGATGGTCGATAAGATCAGCAACTGTGTTTAGAGACCCAAAGGCAATGCGAGCCTTTAAAAGCTTATCTGTCAGGACATTTCTTTCTTGCGTTGCGAATATATCCAGAATTTCCTGACGAAGCTGTTCCCGGTTAGCAACCCGAAGCTCATTATTGGCATAATCTGGATGGTCTACAAAATCAGGACGATCCAGAACCTGTTCACACAAGTTTTTCCATTCGGTCTGATTTTGAATGGAGATCACGATTTCACCGCCATCTTTTGCCGTGAAGGCCTCATAAGGAGCAATTGAAGGATGACTTAACCCACCACGTCCCGGCGCCTTGCCACCATATTGCTGATGGAGAAGAGGGACCGTCATCCAATCTGCCATCCCGGCAAATAATGTGGATTTAATGGATTTGCCTTTTCCGGTCGTCTTCCTCTCATAAAGGGCTTCCAATACAGCAACAAGGCCATGCATACCCGCTGCAATATCACAAACTGAGACACCAACCCTTCCGGGTTCCTGCGGTGACCCAGTCACCATGGCTAGACCTGTTTCAGATTGAACCAGCATGTCGTAGGCCTTCATTTTGGCAAATGGTCCATCTTCACCATATCCGGAAATATCAACTGTAATCAGTCTTTTATTGGTAGCGCGTAGGTTCTCACTGTCCAAATCGTATTTGTCCACTACATTAGGGGCAAGGTTTTGAATAAACACATCCGCTTTGCTAATAATTTTTTTCAGTAAAGCAAGATCTTCGTCCTTTTTTATATCCAATTGGAGGGATTCTTTGCCTCTGTTGAGCCAGACAAAATAGGCGCTTTGACCATTGACGACACTGTCGTAATAGCGTGCGAAATCGCCTTCGGGCCGTTCAATTTTGATTACGCGCGCACCGGCATCAGCAAGGCGCGAAGAAAGGTAAGGGGCCGCAACGGCCTGTTCCAGTGAGACCACAAGGATATCGTTCAAAGGTCGTGACATTATTGTTCTTTATTGGTTGAGGCAGGTATGAGACACTATTGTTTAATATGCGCCAGTATAACTGTTTTACTAAGCCCGTAATAAGAAAAAAGACTTTTGGTTTGGTAATTAATTGGCTCGATTGTTAAATGTAATCATTTTGTTAGGGATTTAGAACTTAATGTAGTTGAATAAATAAGGGCGGAAACAGTAATGATGTACAGAAAAGCTATGACATTAGTAGCGACCCTTGCTGCAATGCTAACCATATTCGTCCATGCCGAATATGCATTTTCAGCTGAACAAAGCACAACATATTGGACTGTTGACGAATATCTCTCCAATAACCCTTCACAGGTTGATTTATCTGAAAGTTTCGAAAAGAAAATTCAGAGCGCCGTTTCGGGTAAATCCAAAGTTACAACCCCAGTTAAGATCGTGATGGTATTACCTGGATTGCAGGTATCCGATTACTGGCGTCGCAGCATTACTTCAATGGAAGAACGGCTTAAAGAACATGGTGTTGACTATGTGCTGAAAACACATTTTACAAAGCCCGGTGATGTGTTCCGTGAACAGAGTAAAGTACTCATTCAGTATTTGAGTGAAGATCCTGATTATGTTGTTTTCACGCTTAATGCGGATCAACATAAAACGTTAATTAGTCAGCTTATCAGAAAACCAAAAATAAAGGTAATGCTGCAGAATATTACAACTCCCTTAAAAACTTTTGGCGCGAGGCAACCTTTTCTGTATGTGGGTTTTGACCACCGTATCGGGACTGAGCAGCTCGCGCAGGTTTATTTAAAGCGTTTTGGTGGAAAAGCGAAGTTTGCCATATTGTATGGAGAGAAGGGATATGTCAGTGAAATGCGATGCGGCGCCTTTGAGGATTTAATGAGAGCCCATCCGGAGATGATTCAACTGACAACTTACCATGTGGGTTTTAACCGTGAAAAAGCGTACCTTGCGACAAAAGATGTTTTAACTGCCCATCCTGATATAGATTTTGTTTTCAGTTGCTCAACAGATATTGCTTTTGGTGCGATAGATGCCATCAAAGAAGCAGGTAAGCAAGACAGGGTGATCACTAATGGCTGGGGGGGAGGATCCGCGGAGTTGCAGGCCATTGAAGATAAAGAACTAGCCTTTACTATTATGCGGATGAATGATGATAATGGCGTAGCGATGGCCGAGGCAATCGTCATGGACATTAACAAATTGGGTGAAAAGGTTCCCGTCATCTACTCAGGATCAATGGTCATCGTTGATCAAAAAACAAGTGTAAATCGTATTATGGAACTTAAAACGCGTGCCTTTAGATACTCAAAATGAGAAAGTAAAAAAGGGAATTAAACTCCAGCTCCTGCTGGCGGGAGGGTTGTTTAGTGTTCTGACGCTGGTGACGCTTGCCATTCTGGTTGTCACGTTTTTCAGTTCCAGCCTGGTTATAGATAACGAACGGCAGCAGATTTCAGGGAAAAGTGGTGCTATCGCTGATCTCGTCCTGGAAAAACGCATGGATGCCTCTCGACAGTTTGCTGATTTGATCGCGGAAGAAGTTGCGACCAAACAAGCTGACAATCTGGAAGAAATTTATAGCTATATTGAAGCGGCGTTCTATACCCAGAAAGAGGGGAGTGTCGATTATGTCGCGCTATTGACAGAGCACGGCGATATTGTTGAGGAAATTCATATTCAACTGAACCAATTTCCGTCCATCCGTGAGCAGATTTCCAAAATGCGGACAAGCAGGAATTTGTGGAATATCGCAATTGAGCCTGAAAATAATCGTAATACTGCACAAGTACTTGTCTACTACAAAACAGAACTTCTAAATAAAAGGACGGGTAAGGTGGATGGATACATCCTTTCCGGCCTTTTTCTGAATGACAATGTGACGCTTTTGGAGGAAATAAAGAAAAGGACGAATGCAGATTTTGTATCCTTGGTGGTTCAGGGGTTTGAAGTCAGTAAATTTGGCGAACCTAAAGACGGAATAAGTTATTCGTCGGGGGCTGCAAAAATTGTAGAAAATAATAAAGATGAACTTTTCTTTGCTCCTCGTATTTTAGAGGATGTATTCCCTGACAGTGGACTTGTCGTATTTGTCCACTATCACACCCTCGGATACCAACCTCTATCAAATCTTTATGTGGTTTCTGCCGCGCTCGGTTTTGTTGTCATCTTCATACTGTCCATATTTGCCTATTACATTGGGAAAAGTTTCATTGTTTCTCCGATCAAGCAACTTAGTAGTTATTCAAAAAGGCTGGAGAAAAGGGATAAACATGCGCCCACACCCAAGTTTGCGGCGGAAGAGTTTAATGACCTGACCAATAACTTGAAGAGTGTTTTCACTAATTTTATCGAAAGCGAGAAGAGATTTCAGGATTTCGCCAGTGTCACCTCAAACTCCATGTGGGAGACCGACTCTGAGCATAGGTATACCTTTATTTCACGGGATAAGAATGCCTCACAACCAACCCGGTATGGATCGCTGGTCGGATTAAGGCGATGGGAAGTGGAAGGTGTAGATTTCGACTATTCAGATTGGGAAGCACATAAAGTTGAAATCAGAGATAGAAAACATTTCCGGAATTTCATTTTCAGGCGCGTAAATCCTGTTGGTGAAATGGAATATTGGAGCTGTTCCGGTAAACCGATAATCAACGAAAGGGGTGACTTCCTAGGGTATAGAGGGACATCCACAAATATCACCGCAGAGTATCTGGCGCAGGAGGAAGCTGAACGTATTCAGGAACAGCTTCGTCAATCTCAAAAGTTGGAGGTTGTTGGGCAGCTAACCGGCGGTATCGCCCATGATTTTAATAACCTTCTTGCCGTGGTTATTGGTAATCTGGAGCTTGCTCTTGAAAATGAAAGCCTGAATGCAAGCACAAAGAAACTTCTCAACGATGCGTTTCGTGGGGCAGAAAGAGGTGCCTCTCTTACGCATCAGCTGTTGGCCTATTCCAGGCAACAAACCCTAACACCATCCGTTGTAAAGCCAGATAATATTGTCAGTGGCATGTACAGCTTATTTACCCGTGCTGTTGGGGAAAGTATTTCTCTCAAGACGTTTCTGGAGAATAAATGGTCTGTGTATATTGACCCTAACGAGCTTGAAAATGCATTGATGAACCTTCTTGTGAACGCCCGGGACGCAATGCCCGAGGGAGGTGACATTTCCATCGAGAGCTTTGATGTCGCCATCGAAAAGGATTTTCATGCTACAGGGAGTGATATCGAAGCTGGTGAATATGTTTGTATAGTGGTAACGGACAGTGGTTCTGGGATGAGCAAAGAAATTCAGGAACGAATTTTTGAGCCGTTCTTCACAACAAAAGAGGTTGGAAAAGGTAGTGGCCTTGGCCTGAGTATGGTGTTTGGTTTCGCTAAACAGTCTGGTGGTCACATCAGCATTTATAGCGAAGAAGGAGTTGGCACCAGTATTAAACTCTACTTGCCAAGGGCCCTGCAGGAAGAAGAGAAAGCCACTAAATCAAGGGATGTAATTAGATTTGGGAATGGCGAAACTGTTCTGGTCATTGAAGATGATGTGAAAGTCGCAGAAATGATTTCCAAACAGCTTCGGTCGATCGGATATGTACCTGATGTCTATGTGGATTCGGAAGCTGGAATTCTGGCGCTCGAGAAAGATCAAGCGGACATTCTGCTCGTCGATGTCATTATGCCTGGAAGATTCTCCGGGTTTGATGTTGTGGAGCATGTGAAAGATAGATATCCGGGTCTTCCTTATGTTTTGATGTCGGGTTTTACAGGGAATAACCTGCCGACGGGTCAAAAGGACAAGGTGGTCATAGAGAACATCCTCATGAAGCCATTTAGTAAAGTTCAGTTATCAGAAGCACTATACGTAGCGCGAATGCAAAACCCTGTATTGAAAAAGGCGAACCTGTAAAGGTTCGCCTCTTTTTTTATCAGATGCTGTAACCAGCCTTGGTAATTGGGAGTTGTCTTAACCGGTCTCCATTGGCTTGAAATATGGCGTTCGTAACCGCCGCCGCGATGGGAGGCGTCCCTGGTTCTCCCACACCGCCCATGGGTCTTCCAGACGGGGCAAGTTCAACAATGATCTCAGGGCAAGTTTCCATAGTCACCATCTGGTAGTCAGGGAAATTGCCTTGGACGACTTTTCCGCCATCCAGATTGATATCACCATATAGGGCAGCCGTTAGGCCAAATATGATGCCACTTTCCATCTGCGCGATGACCGTATCCGGGTTCACAATAGTACCGCAATCTACAACGCAATATACCTTGTCAACTGACAGGTTCTTGTCGGCATCCACCGAAACTTCAGCTACCTGACCCACGATACTGCCAAAGGATTCATGCAAGGAAACACCGCGGCCCTTACCTTTACCAAGCGGGGATGACCAATTGCTGAGTTTTGCAAGTTTTTGTAAAACGTCACTGAAATCCTTGTGATCTGACAGATGTTTCATTCTGAAGTCAATGGGATCAGCGCCCGTTTTGGCAGCCAGTTCGTCCATAAAACTTTCCGTAAAGAAAGCGTTATATGAATGGCCAACGCTACGCCAGTATCCGACAGGAACAGGAGTAGGGGACGGGAAATGCTCAACCAGCTTGTTCGCAAACTGATAGGGCATGTCTGCCGAGCCTTCAGCCGTCGTATTGTCCGGCATGTCAGAGCCCGCCCATGGAAGCAGACGTTGTGTAAATTGACGGGTGATTGAGGGGCTGGCGATCTGATTGTGAAATGCGTCGATCTGGCCATCTTTACCAAGGGCGGCAGAGAATTTTGACAGAGCAGCCGGTCGATACATGTCATGCTGCATATCCTGTTCTCTGGTCCAAATGAGTTTTACAGGCTTATCTTTGTATTCCTTTGCAATCTTCACTGCCATGACAAGGAAATCGACTTCTGCACGGCGGCCAAATCCACCACCCAGATAAGTGGTGTTTACTTTCACATTTTCTGCAGGAACATCAGCGGCTTGTTCAGCCAGCCATGCGGCCAAAGTTGCGGATTGATGTGCAACCCAGACTTCAACACTGTCATCACCAACTTTCGCTGTACAGTTCATCGGTTCCATTGTGGCATGTGCAAGGAAGGGCACTTTATATTCTGCTTGAAGTTTGTCGCCGCTGTTTTCAAGGGCAGTGATGGTATCACCTTCATCCACATAACTACGACCATCCCCGGCTGCGATATTTTTTTCAAACATGCCGTAGATATTGTCCATGTCGAGGCTGCCATTGCCACCGTCATCAAAGGTGACTTCAATTTCTTCCACCGCCATTTTTGCACGCCAGAAGCTGTCTGCGATAACAGCCACAGCATTGTCGAGCTTAACTGTTTTCAGAACACCTGGCATTTTCTTTGCTGCGGTGTCATCCCAGCTTTTGACAGTTCCCCCAAATACAGGGGCAATTCTGACAGCCGCGAAACCCATGTCCGGTAAAACAACGTCAACGCCAAATCCGGCACTCCCATCCACCTTAGATGGCAGATCCAGTCGTTTCTGGCTTTTACCGATGATTTTCCAGTCTTTAGGATCTTTAAGAGGGATATCCCGATCCAGTTTGATTTTCGAAGCATCTTCCACAAGTTCAGCATAAGTAGCTGATTTGTCGCCAGATCTGGTTTTGATTTCCCCATTTACGGCAACACATTGATCTGCAGATATTCCCCATTTTGTGGCGGCAGCTTGGATAAGCATTTCACGGGCAGTGGCACCCGCGTGACGCATCGGCTCCCAGAAGTTTCGAACACTCGTACTTCCACCGGTAACTTGCAAGCCAAGCATTTCGCCAACATTTCTCATCAGCCACGCACCTGCAGTGGCTTCCCCTTTATGGTGACCATCTGAGAAGGGTAAGCTATCCATGACAGCAACGACGTTGGCGTATTTTGGATCAACCGGTGCAGCCTCTGGCGTTACTTTATCTAAATCGACTTCAAGCTCTTCAGCAACGAGCATTGAAAGGGCGGTGTAAATTCCCTGTCCCATTTCTGCCTGGGAAATGGCAACGGTGATCTTTCCGTCGGTATTTATTTTTACCCAAGCATTTAACGGATATTCGCCTGCTGCGGCTGTTTTCTCAAAAACTGAAACGCCATCATCACCGCCCAGAGCATAAGCGACAGCTATACCGCCACCAACAAGCCCACCTGCGATCAGGAAGTTTCTGCGTGTCATCATTTTTGGCATGATATCAGGCTCCTGTCTGGATTTTTACGGCTTCGTGGATGGCTTTACGGATACGGGGGTACGTACCGCAGCGACAGATATTCGTGATAGAGGCATCTATATCTTCATCTGTCGGATTTGGATTTTCCTCCAACAACGCGCTCACAGCCATGATCATGCCAGATTGACAATAGCCACATTGAGGTACCTGTTCTTGAAGCCATGCCATTTGAACGGCGGATTGTTTTTCTTGTCCAATCCCTTCGATAGTTGTTATGTCTTTGCCGGCTGCTTCCTCAAGCGTGTATGAACAGGAGCGTACAGCCTCACCATCCACATGAACCGTGCAAGCCCCGCATGCACCTACACCGCACCCAAATTTGGTGCCTGTCAACTTGACAGTATCTCTTAATACCCACAGAAGAGGGGTATCCGCCTCCGCGTCAACACTCGTTGGTTGACCATTTATGTTGAGATTTATCATTATCTTGTGTCCCGGCAAAATTAAATGACCACTGGTCATTATAATGTTGGAATTCATCCAAACAAGTCAATATAATAATTTGGTGATAATTGGCTTTTAATCAGATTACCTATTAGATAGATATAGCGTGTTGCTTCTTCTAGGGCGTAGTAATTGATGAATAAAGTGTTGGGAAAACGGGCTGTAAGCGAGCAGCAAAAAGGTGTGCGCCGGGAAAGTGTACTGTCGGCTGCAAGGCGCCTTTTTATAGATGCAGGCTTTTTTGATGTCAGTATGTCCATGATCGCCAAAGAGGCAAAGGTTGCGAAGGGAACTGTCTATCTCTACTTCAAAACCAAAGAAGAAATTTTTCTGGAACTGTCAAAACGAGATTTCGAGGATTGGTTTGACTGTCTTTATGCACGCATTGAAGCGGAGTCAAAACCCCTAACAAATAGAGATTTTTCGGACCTATTTTCCGAAACATTAAGAGGGCGTGAAACGGCTATTCGCTTGATGTCTCTTCTTCACTTGGTTTTGGAGAAAAATGTCTCCTATGACGATGTGTTGGAATACAAACTCGCTTTGCTTCAAAAATCAGCGAAACTGAGTGAATTGGTTGAAGAGACGTTGCCGTTTTTGTCAAAGGGAGAAGGGATACAACTTCTGGCAAAAATTCACAGTTTGCTCATCGGTTGGGGGCAGATGTGTGATGTTTCGCCGGTTGTAGATCAAGTTCTGGAGCATGAAATGCTGGCTGATCTAAGATTTGATTTTCATTCCCACTTTACAGAAAGTCTCTTTTTGTTGTTGGAGGGGATGAAAAGCGCAACGTTTTTTGCGAGTAAATAAAACAAACTAAGTGGACGATAATATTAATAGTATTTTTATTTAGGTCAAAAGTAGTAAAGTTTTGACTTTTTCTCAGAAAAATATACTATCCTCGAAGTTGTATAGCCGATTACAGGTTCCTTAATGTCCCTATATCCAGCACGTTTTACTCTAATTCGTGCCGCCGCTGTTGCGATACTGCTTTGCGGCGTTGGTATTTCTTTGATCGTTCAATTCCGAGTTCAAGACAAACAGGATGGTATGTTCAAAGAATATATCACCTCTGAAAGCCGATTTCTGTCGCGCGCGGTGGAGGCTGAACTTCTGTCGGTTCAACGTGAATTACAGTTCTTATCCGAAAAATTTCTATATAACGGTGTCGAGGGCAGATCCAATGAACTCGGAGATTGGGCTTCATTTATCGCGAATATGCCCGGCGGATATACGATTGCTGTAATTGCAGATGACATGACCGTGAAGTGGAATTATCAGGATATTAGTACGATTTCACTCGAAAATATTCTTAAGCAGCAAAAAAACAACTCATCTGAACTATCGAGCGGAGGAGTCTACAGCACCCCCAGTTTGAGTGTGGAAAATGCCTTTGATCATTATCTCGTTCTTCAAACGCCCTATGTTACAAGTCAAACCGGTCAGCAGTTAAAATTTATGATGCTGCTAAATCCTGGGCCGTGGCTGCATAATGTTGTGAAAAACCTGAATTCAGAATATTCGAATAAGCAGTATGAAATGCTGATCAGGCAGGGAAATAAAATTCTATTGGAGAGCCCCAAATATTCGACTTCTGAATTTCAAGAATGGATCTCTACAACGCGTATTTCAGCAAACGGTATTAAACTGGATGTCTCCATTCGCCCAACCGAAGCGCTGTATAGGCAGATACATCAGTTCTCTGGCAATTGGTTGATGTTGGCGGTGGCATCCGCTTTCTTCCTTGCTGCTTTACTTACTTATTTACTTGCACGCAGCAAGTCGGACAGCGAATTGAAAGATGAGGCAATTTCATTCCTAAAAAAGGAAAACAAGCGACACACGGACAAAATTGAATTTGTAAAAGCAAAAAACAGAAGTATGGATTGGTCACATTCCCATATTTTGAGAGACACGCGTCAATCACTGGAAGATTTGGTGCGTCTGGTGCTTCATCTCGATAAAGACAAGTTTCCGGAGCATGTGAAAAACCAGGTCAGGAACGTCAAAAATTCTGCTTTTTATCTGCTCGCCCTTTTAAGTCAACTTTCCACTTTTGATAGTGAAGATGAGGGTAACGGTTATGATTTGACGGATTTTGATATCGAAACTCTGATCTCGGGCTTGCTGAAAATTTTTGAACCGATGGCTGAACGGCGTAACATTATAGTCCACTATAATTTTATCGGTGATACAGCTACGCTATTAAGATCTAATCCGGAAGTCATTCGACTTCTTTTGTTCGAGCAAATAAAGGACATTTTGTCGTCAAGAACACATGGCACTTTAGGTGTGCTTGTAACGCTATCACCACAAATGGATAAAGAGCACCTTCTTGAGGTGGAGATAACTTTTCACGGGGATGAGCGGCATTTACGACCTTCTTCCGCTGGTGATAAATTTATCGAACCGCGTAGTGAGCTATTGAATATTTTGGGGGCGAGGTTCAAGTTTGAAGGGCCGCAAAGCTGGCAGGTTGCGACTGTTATCAGTATTCCAGTGAAAACGTCTAATCTGCAGCGACCCAAGGTTAAACTGTCCGGGACTGAAATTGAAATTCCTAACCTTCAGATTTTGCTGGTTGAGGACAATCACATTAATCAGTTGATTGTGAAGGAAATGCTGACATCTGACGGACATATTGTCGTAGTTGCCCAAAATGGGGCTGACGCTTTGCAAAAAGTGAAACAGGCTCCCGACAGATTTGATCTAGTCCTTATGGACATTCAAATGCCCGTTATGAACGGTGTGGATGCAACCCGCGCAATCAGGGAAATGGGGATCTCTGAAGAACAACTTCCTATTTTTGCGATGACAGTAAATACCTTAAAAAGTCAGGTTGATAAATATATTCAGGCAGGAATGCAAAACGCATTGGTAAAGCCAATTATTCATGGTGAGTTGAGGCAGTCACTAGGCGCATTAATCTACAATCAAAAATCAGGTGATAAAGACTTTAGGGAAGTACCTGCCCCTGTAATGGCGATGCTATTGATAGATGAAGACATATTAGGAACCATAAAAAATCTAATGTCTAAAGAGCAAGTGCGTACGCTGGTTCAGACCTTGGAAAGCGGGATGGAGCAGAATTTCAAAGATCTGAAAAACCAATCAATTTCCATGAAGAAAAAACGGCTGGTTGCTCACGACATGAGAGGACAGGCTGCCAATTCAGGTTTTGTCGCTGTGGCTGATCTGGCCACTGTTATTGAAGAGCAATTGAATCAGGGTGGCTACAAGGAAGCTGACGTCCGTGAATTGGAAGAGATATTTGATAGAACTCTTGCCGTTGCGAAAGAGTATCTGGAATGTAACAGTCCGGAAAATACAACATATAAAGATACTTAATGATTGACCGCGACCGGTGAATTTGATTCACTCTGCATATGAGCGCAAGATACGAAATCCAGAAAAGATTGAAGACAGGGGTGGGGCCAATTCTAGGCTTACTCGTCATCTGTTATTTCAGCTATCACCTTGTTGAAGGGGATAGGGGGCTTTTTGCGTATCTGAAGCTGCAGCAGGATATTCAGTCAGCAAATGCTGAATTGATGATCACAGAGCAGGAAAGATCTAAACTTGAAAAACGGGTTTCTTTACTGCGTCCAGAGAATCTGGATCTGGATATGTTGGAAGAACGTGCGCGTGACGTTTTAGGACTGGCACATCCGGATGAACTGGTCATCTATACAAAATAAGTTTCAAGCGAGACCTTCGTTATTTTCTGATACCAGAATTAACTCTGCACAAATTTAATTACGCATCATTGTCAAAAATTATCGGTATATTTCAATTTCAGTGAATTAACTGAAGTTGCTGCATTTTTATGTCGCGATGCAACAAATTAACTCGATTAACTGTAATCCGTGTAATTTTATGATTTTCACTTGTCTATGCCAATTTTGTTAACCACATTCGATCATATTAACGCTTGAGCAGGCAGTGGTTTCAGGGAAGTGCTGCCTTATTTATTATCTCGCAACCAAGGGAGAGATGATGGCTAAATCAGCATCAACGACCAGACGCAGAAACGCGAAGGTCGATCCTGAACTCACCAAGAAATATTTCCGTGACATGCTTCTTATTCGTCGCTTTGAAGAAAAAGCCGGTCAGATTTACGGTATGGGCCTGATCGGCGGCTTCTGTCACCTCTATATTGGACAGGAAGCCGTTGTTGTTGGGATGCAATCCACCATTACACCTGATGATGCTGTTATCACTTCCTATCGCGATCATGGCCATATGCTCGCCTGTGGGATGGATGCAAAAGGTGTAATGGCAGAACTTACTGGCCGCGAAGGTGGTTATTCAAAAGGTAAGGGCGGCTCCATGCATATGTTCTCCAAAGAAAAAAACTTCTATGGCGGCCATGGAATTGTGGGCGCTTGTGTGCCCTTAGGAACGGGTATTGCCTTTAGCCAAAAATATCAAGACAACAACCAGGTGACCCTATGCTACATGGGCGATGGTACTGTGAATCAGGGGCAGGTCTACGAAAGCTTCAATATGGCGGAACTTTGGAGTCTGCCTGTTGTTTACGTTATCGAAAATAATGAATATGCCATGGGTACGTCTGTGAAGCGCGCGTCCGCGCAGCCAGACTTGTATCGCCGCGGTGAAAGTTTCAATGTGCCGGGTGAACAGGTCGATGGTATGGATGTTTTTGCCGTCGCCGAGGCCGGGCGTAAAGCCGTTGAATGGGCCAAAAGCGGTAAAGGTCCTTATATTCTGGAAATGAAGACATACCGTTATCGCGGTCACTCCATGTCTGATCCGGCAAAGTACCGTTCAAAGGAAGAAGTGAACAAGAAGCGTGCGGAAAGTGATCCGATCGAACGTGTTCGGGAAAAACTGCTGAACGAAAAAATCTACACAGAGGATGAGCTGAAAGAAATCGACCGTGAAGTGAAGGCTATCGTCGCCGAAGCGGTTGAATTCGCTCAGGAAAGCCCTGAGCCGCATCCAGATGAACTGATGACAGACATCGTCATTTAACCCCACAGAGCAGATAAGACATAGAGGACATTCAAAATGCCTACAGAAATTCTCATGCCGGCTCTGTCGCCGACGATGACTGAAGGAAAGCTGGCCCGCTGGCTGGTAAATGAAGGGGATGAAGTCGCCTCCGGTGACGTTCTCGCCGAAATTGAAACCGATAAAGCCACCATGGAAGTGGAAGCCGTTGATGAAGGTGTCATTGGTAAAATCCTGATCGCAGGGGACACAGACAATGTGGCCGTGAACACCCCAATCGCACTGCTTCTGGAAGATGGTGAAGATGCATCTGCGGCTGATAATTATCAGGCAGGTGGCAGCGCTCCTGCACCAGCCGCAGTTGAAGCTCCGGCAGAAGGTACCACAGCTCCAACCGCGCAAGTGATCGAAGCCAATAGCGAAGGCTATGACGCATCTGTCGAAATCCCTGCGGGAACGGAAATGGTCAGTACCAGCGTCCGTGAAGCCCTTCGCGATGCAATGGCGGAAGAAATGCGGAGCGATGATCGCGTTTTCATTATGGGTGAAGAGGTTGCCGAATATCAAGGCGCTTACAAAGTGACGCAAGGCCTACTGGATGAGTTTGGCGCGAAACGCGTCATTGATACCCCGATTACAGAACATGGTTTTGCCGGTATCGGTGTCGGTGCGGCGTTCCACGGCCTGCGCCCAATTGTTGAGTTTATGACATTTAACTTTGCCATGCAGGCCATTGACCAGATTGTGAACTCAGCGGCGAAAACCCGTTATATGTCAGGTGGTCAGATGGAAAGCCCGATTGTTTTCCGGGGACCAAATGGTGCGGCATCCCGTGTGGGCGCGCAGCATTCACAATGTTATGCCGCATGGTACGCTCATGTGCCGGGTCTTATCGTTGTGGCACCGCATACGGCGGCTGACGCAAAAGGATTGCTGAAATCCGCCATTCGGAACCCCAACCCGGTGATCTTCCTGGAAAATGAAATTCTCTATGGTCAAAGCTTTGATGTGCCGGTCATGGATGATTTCACTGTGCCGCTTGGAAAAGCAAAGATTGCCCGCTCCGGTGATGACATAACTATCGTTTCCTTCGGTATGGGCATGACTTATGCGTTGGGTGCGGCTGAAAAGCTCGCAGAAGAAGGCATTTCTGCCGAAGTGATTGACCTTCGGACAATCCGCCCGTTGGATATGGACACGGTTCTGGCGTCAGTGCGCAAAACCAATCGCTGTATCACCGTCGAAGAAGGATGGCCGCAACATGGTGTGGGCGCGGAACTTTCCGCCCAGATTATGGAGCAAGCCTTTGATTATCTGGATGCACCGGTCATGCGGGTCACAGGTAAGGATGTCCCGATGCCATATGCGGCAAATCTTGAAAAACTGGCACTGCCAAATGTTCAGGAAGTTGTCGAAGCTTCTAAAACAGTCACTTATCGCAAATAGGGGGAAGAGGGATGCCAATTACCATTACTATGCCAGCCCTGTCCCCAACCATGACAGAGGGCAAACTTGCTACCTGGCATGTTGCGGAAGGGGATGAGGTTTCCTCCGGTGATGTGATCGCCGAAATTGAAACCGACAAAGCCACCATGGAAGTGGAGGCTGTTGATGAAGGGGTTATTGGGAAAATCCTGATTGATGCCGGTACTGAAAATGTATCTGTGAACAGCCCGATTGCCTATCTTTTGGAAGACGGTGAAGATGCGTCTGCCCTTGAAGGGATGAGTACTTCTGCAGCGCCTGCACCCGCTGCGGCTCCCGCTGCACAAGAGACTGCATCAGCGCCTACTGCGGTGACACCTGCACCGGCAGCACCATCATCACCGCAAGGCTCACGCGTTTTTTCTAGTCCGCTTGCCCGCCGTGTGGCGGCTGATGCGAGTCTTAATATCGCGGATATCCAGGGTACTGGCCCACGCGGTCGTATTATTCGGGCTGATGTGGATGCGTTCATTGCTGCGGGCGGTACTGCGAAAGCGGCACCTGCACCAAGTGCTGATGCCCCTGCTGCAACACCAGCACCTGCTGCCGCGCCGGTTGTAACAACCCCACCACATGCAGGGGAGCATGAAGAAATTCCGCTCACTGGTATGCGTAAAACCATTGCGAAGCGTCTTACAGAAGCCAAGCAAACCATCCCGCATTTCTATCTGACCATTGAATGCGAGTTGGATAACCTGCTGGCTATGCGTAAAGAGCTGAATTCCCGCGGGGATGATTACAAAATCTCCGTTAATGATTTCATCATTCGCGCAAGTGCACTGGCGCTTAAGAAACTGCCCGCGGCCAATGCCATTTGGGGCGGGGACAAGATCCTGCAATATAAAGATATTGATATCTCCGTTGCGGTTGCCGTGGAAGGTGGTCTGATTACTCCTGTGGTCAAGAACGCTGACAAGCGAGGTCTTGCGGATATTTCCAACAATATGAAGGAACTCGCCGGGAAAGCCCGTGATGGCAAGCTGATGCCTGAGGAATATCAAGGTGGTTGTTTCTCCATCTCCAACCTTGGCATGTTCGGCATCAAGGAATTCTCTGCGGTGATTAACCCGCCACAATCTGCCATTTTGGCCGTTGGAGCAGGAGAACAGCGTCCTATCGTGAAAGACGGAGAACTGACCGTTGCCACAATGATGAGTGTGACCTTGTCCTGTGACCACCGTGTGATTGACGGTGCCTTGGGTGCGGAACTGTTGAAATATTTTAAAGGCTATATCGAAGAGCCGCTGACCATGATGCTTTAGGGGGATACCCAAATGAGTGAACAGAATTTCGACGTTGTGGTCATTGGATCGGGCCCGGGCGGTTATGTTGCCGCTATCCGCGCCGCGCAGCTTGGCTTAAAAGCCGCGGTTGTGGAGCGGGAACATCTTGGTGGGATTTGCCTGAACTGGGGCTGTATCCCGACAAAGGCGCTTCTTCGTACCGCAGAAGTTTATCGCAATATCAAGCATTCCACCGCCTATGGCATCAAAGTAGACGCCGCTGCGGTTGATCTGGAAGCAACCGTGAAACGCTCCCGCCAAGTGGCGTCGCAGCTTTCCGGTGGTATTGCAGGTCTATTGAAGAAAAACAAAGTCGCTGTGTTTGATGGCTTTGGCAAATTGGCGGGCGCAGGGACTGTTGCCGTTGAAAAAGACGGTAAAGTCACCAAAATCGGCGGAAAACATATCATTCTGGCAACCGGCGCGCGCGCACGTGTCTTGCCGGGGATGGAGCCTGACGGCAAGTTTATCTGGTCCTATAAAGAAGCATTGGTGCCGGATACAACACCAAAACGGCTTCTTGTCGTGGGATCCGGTGCCATCGGTATTGAATTTGCCAGCTTCTTTAATGAACTTGGCAGCGACGTCACCGTTGTTGAGGTCATGGATCGCGTTCTGCCAGTGGAAGATAAAGATATTTCTGATTTTGCGGAAAAATCCTTCAAGAAACAGGGCATGAAAATCCTGAAAGCGACCACAGTGGAAGGCGTGAAAAAATCCACCAACCACGTCACCGCGTCTTTCAAAGACAAAAAAGGCAAAGTCACCACAGCAGATTTCGATCGTGTGATCATGGCAGTGGGCATTGTCGGTAACGTGGAAAATATCGGCCTTGAAGGCACCAAGATTAAAGTGGACCGCACCCATATTGAAGTGGATGCGTATTCCCAAACGGCAGAACCGGGGGTTTACGCTATCGGTGATTTGACCGGCCCACCATGGCTGGCTCATAAGGCATCGCATGAAGCCGTGATCTGTGTTGAGAAGATCGCTGGTGTCAAAGACGTGCATCCATTGGAAGTTCAAAACATTCCGGGCTGTACCTATTGCCATCCTCAAGTGGCAAGCGTTGGCCTGACGGAAGCTGCCGCCATTGAAAAAGGATACAAGGTTAAAGTTGGCCGTTTCCCTTTCATTGGTAATGGTAAAGCCATTGCCTTGGGGGAAGCCGAAGGCCTTGTTAAAACCGTGTTTGATGAGAAAACTGGTGAGCTTTTGGGGGCCCATATGGTGGGCGCCGAAGTTACAGAGTTGATTCAAGGGTACGGCATTGCTAAAACCCTAGAAACAACTGAGCTGGAGTTGATGCACACGGTCTTCCCGCATCCGACCTTGTCGGAAATGATGCATGAGTCGGTGCTTGATGCCTATGGTAAGGCACTCCATATTTAGTTTATGTTATTAGTTTAGTTCCGCGATCGGAAACGCCATGACAGATATTGCTTCGGAAACAAAACGGGTTCGCCATCCTGAGAAGGTCAACAAACCCGATAACCCCATTCAGCGGAAACCTTCCTGGATCCGTGTGAAGGCCCCTGTTTCCAAGCAATATAACGAAACGCGGGAACTGATGCGCGGCCTAAACCTCACCACCGTGTGTGAGGAGGCATCTTGCCCAAATATTGGTGAATGCTGGTCCAAGAAACACGCGACCATGATGATCATGGGCGAAATTTGTACCCGTGCCTGCGCGTTTTGTAACGTCTCCACCGGTAAACCAAACGCCCTTGATCCGTTTGAGCCTTTCAATGTGGCGAAAGCTGTGAAAACCATGGGGCTCAACCATGTGGTGATCACATCGGTGGACCGTGATGATCTGGCAGATGGTGGTGCGCAGCATTTCGCAGAAGTTATTCAGGCCATCCGTGAAGCATCGCCAGAGACAACTATTGAAATTCTAACCCCTGATTTTCTTAAAAAAGAAGGCGCGTTAGAAGTTGTGGTAGCCGCGAAACCAGACGTGTTTAACCACAACCTGGAAACCGTGCCGAAGCTTTACACAACGGTGCGCCCCGGTGCCCGTTATTTCCATTCTTTACGTCTGTTGCAGCAGGTGAAAGAACTGGATCCCACCATCTTCACCAAATCTGGCATCATGGTAGGACTTGGTGAAAACAAGGACGAAGTTGCTCAAGTGATGGATGACATGCGCGTTGCTGACATCGATTTCCTGACAATTGGGCAGTATCTGCAACCAACGGTGAAGCATCACGCCATTGATCGTTTTGTGACACCAGAGGAATTTCAGGCCTACGAAAAACAGGCTTATAATAAGGGCTTCCTGATGGTATCGTCCTCACCGCTAACCCGCTCCAGCCATCACGCTGGTGAAGATTTCGCCAAATTGAAGGCGGCACGGGACAAATTGAACGCTGCAAAGGCTTGATCTATAAAAATAAGAAGCGCGTAATCGAGTAACCCATGCCCACACATGCAGAAAAAAAGGTCCTGCCTTACACTCCGGAACAGTTATTCACTCTGGTGGCGTCGGTTGATAAATACCCTGAATTTCTGCCTTGGTGCATTGGCGCGCGTGTGAAAGAACAATCCGATGTTCATATGGTCGCCGACCTTGTGATCGGGTTTAAGATGTTCCGCGAACGCTTTACATCGCATGTGAAAATGGACGCGTTAGAGCCACGCATAGACGTGGAATATAAAGACGGACCGTTCAAGTACCTCAACAACCACTGGATCTTCCTTGATCATCCTGACGGCTGCGAAATCGACTTCTTCGTGGATTTCGAGTTTAAATCCGTCATCTTGCAAAAAACCATCGGCATGCTTTTCAACGAAGCCGTCCAACGCATGATCGCCGCGTTCGAGTCCCGCGCCAAAGACCTTTACGGTGCACCCGACGGGGTTGTTAGTCCCTCTAAATAAAGTCTATTATCCCCTGACAGCTTTTACAGCTTGGGCGAGGGGATAAAATGGCAAAAATACATAAAGGGTCCTGCCTTTGCGGGGCGGTCACTTTCGACATCACGGGTGAATTTCAGCAGTTCTTCCTCTGCCATTGTCATCGCTGCCAAAAAGGAAGCGGTTCCGCCCACGGTGCAAATCTTTTCTCGACCGAGGCCAAGTTAAAATGGCTGACCGGAGAAGATCAGATCACAACCTTTAACGTCAAAGGCACCCGCCACACCCGAAGTTTTTGCAAAACATGTGGTGCCGTGATGCCAATCACACAAGGCGACCTCCTCGTCGTCCCCGCGGGCACTCTCGACACCCCTGTCGACATTAAACTCAACGGTCACCTTTTCATGAAAGACGCCGCGAGTTGGGAAGAATGCTTAACGGATGCACCCAGATTTGAAGAGTTTCCTGAGTAATCACATCTCTTCCAGCGCGCTTAGCAGCATTTCAAGGGCTGTCTCAATTGTGGCGAGGCGGACTTTGTCGCGGCCGATGTCGCCGTAGTCCATTTTTTTGTGCAGGATGATGCCGTCGCGGTTTGCGGTGGCGAGGTGGACGCGGCCACCGGGTTTGTGGTCACTACCGCCGGGGCCTGCGATGCCGGTGACGGCAACGGCAAGGTGGGAGGCGGATTTGGCGATGGCGCCATTTGCCATTTCACAGGCCGTGCGTTCAGAGACCGCGCCAACTTCGCGCAATGTATCGGCAGAAACCCCAAGCACCTGCATCTTTGCCTTGTTGGTGTAGGTAATAAAACCCCGATCCACAACGGCGGAGGATCCGGCGATGTCCGTGAGTGACCCGCCAATGAGGCCGCCTGTGCAGCTTTCGGCGGTGGCAACATACACACCTTTTTCAGCGCCTTTTTTGATGACTTTGGTGGCAAGGGTTTCGATATGTTCGGGAAGAATGCTCATCAGATTACCTGTTTTATAAGTGCCAATGCGCCAAGGGCCAGAACACCTGCCGCAATATCATCAACCATCACGCCAAGAGCGCCTTTTATATTTTTATCCATCCATCCGATGGGCCAAGGTTTCCAGATATCAAAAATCCGGAAAAAGACAAATGCCAGTAGATAGAGAAGGGGGGAAGTCCCTGCGATGAGAAGCGGGATCCATTGACCCGCTACCTCGTCAATCACTACCTCGCCGGGGTCTGTGCGGCCCGTTTTCTTGCAATAGATATGGGTCACCAGAATACCCAACAGGAAGACCACAACAATAGCCTCCATCAGGTAAACTTGCCCGCCCAGCATATAAATACCGTATCCAAATGGCAGCGCCGCCAAGGACCCGAGTGTCCCCGGAGCCTTTGGGGACAGGCCGGACCAGAACCAGGTCGCCATAATCGTTGCCGGATGAAAGGCAGAGATATTATTGAGCTTTGTTGTCATTCTCGTTCTTGTCTATTCCGGCAGTTTGACGGTGGCAACGGCTTGCGCGGCGATGCCTTCTTTGCGGCCTGTGAAGCCGAGTTTTTCTGTTGTGGTGCCTTTGACCGAAACACGCGGTGTGGCGATTTCAAGAATTTCAGAAATTCGGGCGCGCATTTTATCCCGATGCGGCCCGATTTTCGGGGCCTCACATATTATGGTGAGGTCGATATGGGAAATTACACCGCCTTTTTCCGCGACCAGTTTCGCCGCATGAGCAAGGAAGCGATCAGAAGACGCGCCTTTCCATTTATCATCAGACGGTGGGAAGTGAGTGCCGATATCACCTTCCCCAATGGCGCCGAGAACTGCGTCGGTAATGGCGTGCAATGCTACATCTGCGTCTGAATGTCCGGCGAGTCCTTCTTCGTGAGGGACCTTGATCCCGCCTAGCCACATGTCCCGGTCAGGGGCAAACTTATGAACGTCATAGCCCATGCCGGTTCGAATATCTGTCAGATTGCTTGATTTGATCATGGCGATATCTTCGTGGGTTGTGATTTTGATATTGGCCTGACTGCCGCGGATCCAGTGGACAGGAATGCCGGAAAGTTCGGCAAGTGCCACATCATCGGTGACTTCTTGCGAGTTATATATCCGGTGTGCGCCCAAAATGGCTTCATAGTCAAAGCATTGGGGGGTTTGGGCCGCCACAATATGGTTCCGGTCGAGGGTTTCTTTAACCTCATTTTCCCGCACGGATTTAAGCGTATCCACAACGGGGAGGGCGGGAAGGACCGCTTTGTATTTCTCCATCGCTTTAAGGCAACGGCTAATCAGATCGGCGCTGACAAAAGGGCGTGCGGCATCGTGAATAAGGACGGTGTCTGGCGCAAAACGTTCAATTGCATCAAGGCCAGCATGAACACTTTTCTGGCGCGTTGTACTGCCCGCCACCCAATGGGGTAGCTTGAAACCCTTGATGGCCTCCCGATAAAGATCAATGTCATCGGGGTTAATCACCACCTGAATCTGGTCGATTTCCGGGTGGTCGTAAAAGGCACGAATGGTCTTGGTCAGCATCATTTCATCCCCAAGGGACAAATATTGCTTGGGAAAATCAAGTCCGGTTCGGCTGCCGCTTCCCGCGGCGACAATGAGTGCAACTGAGGTCATGCCCCTAGATTAAGGCGAGGCTGCAAGGGGTTCAACAAAATAGAGAAAGTGAACAGGTTTCAGTTGCAATTCCTCTTTCACTACCCTAAATTGCACAAAAGTTAATCATTTTTATTTTTGCATAAAAAATGACCATTTGTATCGGTGACATTAAATTAGACAAGCTCGCGCTGCTCGCGCCAATGGCCGGAATTACCGATTTGCCATTTCGAAGAATTGTATCCCGATACGGGGCTGGTCTTGTGTTTTCAGAAATGGTGGCGAGTAAGGCCATGGTGGCGGAAACCCGCCGATCTCTTCGTATTATTCGTGCTGACGATGATGTAGATCTGATGGCCGTGCAGCTTGCCGGATGTGATCCAGAGATTATGGCAGATGCCGCCCGATTGAACGAAGAACGCGGTGCCAAGATCCTTGATATCAATATGGGCTGTCCTGTGAAGAAGGTGACGTCCGGTATGGCTGGATCGTCACTGATGAAGGATCTGGAGCACGCAGGCAAGATCTTAAAAGCTACTGTGGACGCGGTGGATATTCCAGTGACACTTAAGATGCGGACCGGATGGGATGACGACAGCCGCAACGCACCAGAACTTGCTAAAATCGCCGAAGATGTGGGGATCAAGATGCTTACCGTGCATGGGCGTACCCGCTGTCAGTTCTTTAAAGGATCTGCCGATTGGCGCTTTATCCGAAATGTGAAGGACGCTGTATCGCTGCCCGTCATTGCCAATGGGGATATCCAAACAGTGCAAGACGCACGTGAGGCTATGGACCAGTCGGGGGCTGACGGCGTTATGATCGGGCGCGGGGCCTATGGTCGCCCGTGGTTCGTCAATCAGGTGTGTGAGTATCTGAAAGACGGCACCATTGTTGCCGATCCCGATTTTGAGACCCAGCGCGATCTGGTTCTGGAACATTATGACGGAATTATTGATTTATACACCCCACGGGTTGGTGTGCGTGTCGCACGCAAACATCTGGGCTGGTACTCTGAACGTCTTCCAGGCGGCAAGAAGTTTCGCGACACCGTGGTGCGTCTGGATGACCATCTGCAAGTGCGCGATGAGATTTTCAAATTCTATGATCAGCTTGACCGGGAAGGGAGCGAGGTTGCCTAAACCATGTTAGAGAAGTTGAAGAAAACTCCGGACCCTTTAAGCATCCTTTCCGCACTGGCTGATCCAATCATTGTGGTTGATGAGGAAGGGTATGTACCTTACGCCAATCCGGCGGGAGAGGAGTTCTTTTCCTCCTCTGTTAAAGTGCTAAGGAAAACAAAGCTGGAGCAACTGGTTCCCTTTGGAAGCCCGATTATCAATCTGGTAGATCAGGTGCGGAAATACAAAGACCGTATCTCTGAATATGGGGTTGATCTTGGAACGCCGAAAACCGGCTCCAAGAATGTGAATATTCAAGTCTCTTCCATGTATGACAAGAACCTCGTGGTGGTTCAGATCGAAGAACGTTCCATGGCGTCCAAAATGGATCGCCAACTGACCCACCGGGGTGCCGCGCGATCTGTTACCGCCATGGCAGCCATGCTTGCCCACGAAGTGAAGAACCCGTTGTCTGGCATTCGGGGATCAGCACAGCTTCTTGAGATGAATGCCTCAGACGGAGATCGCGCGCTTACACGGCTTATCTGCGATGAAACGGACCGCATCTGCGCCATCGTGGACCGGATGGAGGCGTTTTCCGATGATCGACCGATTGAGCGGGATGCGGTGAACATCCACGAAGTACTTGAACATGTGCGCATGATTGCCAGAAATGGTTTTGGCAAGAAAGTAAACTTCATTGAACAATATGATCCATCTTTGCCTTACGTATATGGCAACCGGGATCAGTTAATTCAGGTGCTCTTAAATCTGGTGAAAAACGCCTGCGAAAGTGTCCCTGAAGACAGTGGTGAAATTACCCTGACAACTGCCTACAAGCCGGGTGTTCGGCTGGCAGTGCCAGGAAGCAAGGGCCGGGTACAACTTCCTTTGGAAGTTGGTGTGAAAGATAACGGTCCGGGAATATCCGAGGAACTTCTCCCTCATATTTTTGATCCTTTTGTCACGACGAAAACAGGCGGTAGCGGGCTGGGGCTGGCCCTTGTTGCCAAAATCGTCGGGGATCACGGGGGAATTGTTGAATATGACAATAGCGGAAAAGGTGGGCATTTCCTGATCCGTCTTCCCGTCTATCATGTCGCCAAACAGAAAGATGAAAGCTAATGGCTGGAACCATACTTGTTGCAGATGACGATCAAGGGATCCGTACGGTCCTTGACCAAGCCCTGTCCCGTGCAAACTATACTGTCAGATCCACCGGAAACGCAGCCACCCTTTATAACTGGGTGCTGGAAGGAGAAGGGGATCTTGTTCTTACCGACGTTGTGATGCCAGATGAAAACGGGCTTGATCTTCTACCGCGGCTTAAGAAAATCCGCCCTGAACTGCCCATCATCGTGATGAGCGCGCAAAACACCCTTCTGACTGCGGTGAAGGCAACGGAACGCGGTGCCTATGACTACTTACCAAAGCCATTCGATTTGAAAGAACTTCTGCAGGTAGTGGAGCGTGCTTTATCCAAGCCAAAGAAAGTACGCAGCAATACGGTAGAAGAGGAAGATACAGAAGGGAAAATCCCTCTGATCGGTCGCTCCCCTGCGATGCAGGAAATTTACCGCGTTCTTGCCCGTCTGATGGGAACAGATCTCACCGTTATGATCACAGGTGAAAGCGGAACCGGTAAAGAGCTTGTTGCCCGTGCTTTGCATGAATATGGCAAACGCAAAAGCGGCCCTTTTGTTCCGATTAACATGGCGGCGATCCCAAAGGAATTGATTGAATCAGAGCTGTTCGGTCACGAAAAAGGCGCCTTCACCGGCGCAGAAAGTCGCGCTGTTGGACGTTTCGAGCAGGCCCAGGGCGGCACACTGTTTTTGGATGAAATAGGTGATATGCCGCTTGATGCACAAACCCGTCTTCTGCGGGTCTTGCAGCAGGGGGAATACACGACCGTTGGCGGCCGCACTCCTATGAAAACAGATGTGCGTATCGTTGCCGCAACAAACAGGGACCTTCGTCAATTTGTCCGTCAGGGATTGTTCCGTGAAGATTTGTTCTATCGTTTGAATGTGGTGCCACTCCGCTTGCCACCCTTACGGGAGAGATCGGAAGACATTCCGGATCTGGTGCGTCACTTTTTGGCACTCACTCAGGAAGAAGGACTTCCGGTCAAAAGTATCGACAATGAAGCGCTTGAGATCCTGAAGAAACATAAATGGCCGGGTAACGTTCGCGAACTTGAAAATCTGGTTCAGCGTTTGGTGGCGCTTTATTCTGAAGAAGTGATCGATGCCAAAGTGGTTGCCATGGAATTGCAACCAACAGCAAGTACCCCATCCACTGACGTGATTCCCGAAGATGAAAGCCTTGGCGATGCGGTTGAGCGGCATATAGCGAAGTATTTTGCCGCCCATCCCGGCAGTTTACCGCCATCCGGCCTCTATGAGCGGGTAATTCGAGAGGTCGAACGTCCTCTGATTACGCTGTCGTTGGATGCGACAAACGGAAATCAGATCAGAACCGCAGAATTGTTGGGTCTCAACCGAAATACATTACGGAAAAAGATACGAGAGCTTGATATTCAGGTTGTTCGCGGCGTGAAGTGATGCTTAAATACCACAGATGTGGTTTTTGGGAATCGTAACACGTACGGGGGCAGGTTGAGCGATGTGTAAAAGATGCCTTTGTGGCTGTGTGGCAGAGCTGTGACACAGATGCAAAGTAACATTTCGCAAACTGAAAGTTTTTGGAGCCGTTGGTCAAAGAGATTTGGCCTGGGGCCGAAAAGCTCACTTGCTGTTGCGCTCCTTGCACTGGCTTCCGGAATTGCGACATATGGTTCGTTGACGGTCGGCGACAACAATTATACCAAACTTCTGGTTATCGCAGATCTAGTCTTTCTCGTGATTTTGGCGGGACTTGTCAGCCAGCGCCTTATGCGCATGTGGCGCAGAAATAAAACCGGCAAAGCCGGCAGCGCCATGCATCGCCGCGTGGTACGCCTGTTTATCCTTATTGCTGTGGCTCCCGCTTTGATGGTCGCGCTCTTTTCTGCGCTCTTTTTCAATATTTACTTTCAAAAGCACTTTTCAGATCCTGTGAATGAAGCGGTTGCGGAATCCTTGGGGGTCGCGGACGCCTATATCAAAGAGAATATTCAGAATATTCGTATTGATGCCCTGGGTATTGCTGCAGACATCAATCGTGTTCCAGTTCAAATCCTGCAAAGCAAAACTCTTTTCAGTCGTTTTTTGACAGAACAGGTTGCGGCCAGAAACCTGAGTGAAGCGGTGGTTCTCGATGGTAATAAGCGCATCATTGCCCAATCAAACCTGAGTTTTCTGGTCGAATTTGACCAGATGCCCAATGAACTGATTGAAAAAGCAACCTCAACTCAGGTGATCATCGCAACCGAAGAGGGAGATGAACGCGTTCGGGCACTTGTTCAGCTTGATCGTATCTTGGATGGATATTTGTTTATCAGCCGTTACATTGATCCGCGTGTTCTGGGGCATCTGGAGCGCACCCGTAAAGCATCAGAAGATTATCGGCAGCTGAAAGAGGAAGGCTTTGGTATTCAAATTCAGTTCGCGGTGATTTTTATCATTATCTCCTTGATGGTGGTCCTTGCGGCCGTTTGGTTTGGCCTTGCTATTTCATCGCGGCTTGTGGGACCAATTGCAGGCCTCGTTGATGCAGCAGAACGCGTTCGTGATGGCGACCTTAAAGCCAAGGTGGATGAGAGGGTTGCGTATGATGAAATGGCGATCCTAAGCCGGTCTTTTAACAGTATGGTGGGGGAACTTTCCTCTCAACAGGAACGATTGAGAGAGACAAACCAGCAGCTTGATGAACGGCGTCGTTTCACTGAAACAGTCCTATCTGGTGTCTCCTCTGGTGTAATCGGTCTTAACAAGGAAGGTGTGATAACTCTTCCCAACAGAACCGCCAGTGATCTGTTGTCACTGGATGTTGATGATATGGTGGGGCAGTCGCTATATGATGTCGCTCCAGAGTTCAAAGATCTTCTAAATGAAGTGCGCGAACGTCCTTCTCGTATTTCCCAAGGGCAAATCCATTTAGAAAGTGGCGATAAACACAGGCAACTTCTTGTCCGGATTGCCGCCGAAATTTCCGCATCTGGCGTTGAGGGCTTTGTGGTTACCATTGAGGAGATTACCGAACTTGTCTCTGCACAAAGAATGGCAGCGTGGGGTGATATTGCTCGCCGCATCGCCCATGAGATCAAAAATCCTCTGACACCAATCCAATTGGCGGCGGAACGTATTCGCCGTAAATACGGAAAAGAAATCACAAGTGACCGTGAAGTTTTTGACAAATGTACGGATACAATCATTCGCCAGGTAGGCGATATTGGCCAGATGGTGGATGAGTTTTCGGCTTTTGCACGGATGCCCGCACCGGTATTTAAAGCTGAACCGCTTGCCCGGATTTTGGAAGAAGCGGTCTTCCTTCAAAAGGTTGGGCATCCGGAAATTGTCTATACGCTTAACGAATTGCCCTCCTATACCACCTGTAAAATTGATGAACCGCAGGTGAAACGTGTGTTCACCAATTTGATGCAGAACGCGGCGGATGCCATTGAGGGGCGCGAAGGGGATTCAAAAGACCTGCCTGAAGGATCTATTGAAATTACAGTTATCGAGGAAGATACCGACATTATTGTCCGGTTTGAGGATAATGGTCGTGGTCTTCCGAGTGAAGACCGAAACCGTTTGACAGAACCCTATGTAACCCACCGCGAGAAAGGGACTGGGCTTGGCCTTGCGATTGTAAATAAGATTATGGAGGAACATGGAGGATCACTTATTTTAAGAGACGCCTCTAATCCCCCAGGTGCGTGTGTAGAAGTATTTTTTAAAAAAACCGATATTGACGACGAAACAGGGAAATAAACAATGTCCGCTGACATACTTATTGTCGACGACGAAGCAGATATCCGGGAATTAATTGCCGGTATTCTGGAAGATGAAGGTCATGAAACCCGTGAAGCGGGGAATAGTGACGAATGTCTAAGTGAAATTGCAAACAGATGCCCAACCATGGTCATTCTGGATATCTGGCTTAGGGGAAGCAAGCTGGATGGTATTGAAATACTGCAACAAATTAGAAAGACCAACCCTGACCTGCCTGTGGTGATGATCTCTGGTCACGGAAATATTGAAACGGCGGTCAATACGATCAAAATCGGTGCTTATGACTTTATTGAAAAGCCTTTTAAGGCTGTACGATTACTTCAAGTTGTTGAGCGGGCTTTGGAATCTTCGCGCCTTAGGCGCGAGGTTGAAGAACTGAAGGCTAAAATGGGCGGGGCTCCCCATAAGCTGGTTTTTCGATCCAATATAATGGTTCAGGTTGAACAGTCCATTATGCGGGTTGCACCAACAAACAGTCGTGTGTTGATCACGGGCCCTTCCGGATCAGGAAAAGAAGTCGTCGCGCGAATGATTCATGAAAACTCCCTTCGGGCGAATGGGCCGTTCGTTGTCTTGAATGCCGCAACCATGGCACCGGAACTATTGGAAATTCAGTTGTTTGGTGTTGAAGAAGGACACTTGAGTTCAACAAAAGGGGCAAGGCGCGGTCTTCTGGAACAGGCCCACGGTGGCACCATTTTCCTTGATGAAGTGGCAGATATGCCGTTGGAAACTCAAGGCAAGATATTACGTGTCCTTGTGGACCAATCCTTCCAGCGTGTTGGTGGTAGTGACAAAGTGAAAGTTAATGCACGCGTAGTCTCCTCCTCAAGCCAGAATTTGGCAGAAGCAATGGAGCAGGGGCGTTTCCGCGAAGATCTCTATCATCGTCTGGCTGTTGTTCCGCTGGATTTACCATCCCTAAAAGAACGTTCGGAAGATGTTGCGCCGCTGGCACGTCACTTCATAGAAAGTTTCGCAAAATCTTCCGGCCTACCTATACGTAAAATTGGTGAAGATGCCATTGCTACATTGCAGGCGGCAAGTTGGCCGGGGAATGTTCGTCAGCTAAAGAATATGATTGAACAGATTATGATCCTGGAAACAGGAGACAGGAATGCAACCATTACCTCTGATATGATCCCATCTGACTCAGGACCAACCAAATCAATGCTTGGGAAGAGTGACAACAGTGAGCAAGTTGAAATCATGACATTGTCGTTGCGTGAGGCAAGGGAGAGGTTTGAAAAAGAATATCTGGAGGCTCAGGTGAATCGTTTTGGTGGAAATATCTCCCGAACGGCCTCTTTTGTAGGGATGGAAAGGTCTGCTCTTCATCGAAAATTGAAATCTCTTGGAATTCATAATAATGATAAGGGTAAGGATGCGGACTAATCTTCAAGGCCATCTGTCTCCTGAACCTAGAGGTAATGGATCATGCGGGTAATTATTTGTGGTGCCGGTCAAGTGGGCTCCAACATCGCACGTCAACTTTCCCGTGAAGGGAATGAAGTCACACTTGTTGATCAAAATGCCGATCTGATTAAAAAAATCGGCGATGAACTTGATGTGCGTGGTATGGTTGGACATGCTTCCCACCCAGATGTACTTGAAGCTGCAGGAGCCCAAGAAGCAGATATGATCATTGCTGTGACCTACAGTGATGAAGTTAATATGGTTGCCGCGCAGGTCGCACACTCACTGTTTGATGTTCCAAAAAAAGTGGCACGTATCCGCTCTCAGCAATATCTGTTGCCGATTTGGGCCGATCTATATAGCCGTGACCACCTACCTATCGACGTTATTATTTCACCAGAAGTCGAAGTCGCCCATGCGATTGCCCGTCGCCTAAAGGTACCTGGGGCTTTTGACATGGTGTCTTTTGCGGAGGGGAAGGTGCAGGTCATTGGTGTTCGCCTTGATGAAAGCTGCCCGATTGTTAATACGCCATTGCGCCAGTTGACCGAACTATTCCCGGATTTGAACATCGTTGTAGTAGGCATTTATCGTAATGGCAAAATGATTGTACCTACCAGTAATGATCAGATGTTCCCCGGGGATGAAGTTTATTTCGCTGCGGACGTGGGGCATGTAGGCCGTGCAATGCCTCTTTTTGGTCACGAAGAGCAAGAAGCCCGAAGCGTTGTGATCGTCGGCGGAGGTAACATTGGCCTTCACCTGGCCAAAATCATTGAAAATGACATGAAAAATGTGTCGCTTAAAATCATTGAACGCGACAGAAAACGTGCAGAGAAAATTCAGGAAGAGTTGGAAAAATCTATTGTTCTCAATGGTGAAGCCCTTGATCCTGATATTCTGAATGAAGCTAACGTAAGTCGTGCAGAGACGGTTGTAGCCCTCACAAATGACGATGAAGCTAATATTTTGTCTTCTCTACTTGCCAAAGGCCAAGGGGCGGAAACAGCGATTACCCTTATCAATAATCCTATTTTTGGAAACCTGATCACAGATCTGGGGATTGATGTTGTCGTCGACCCTCGTGCCACAACTGTCTCCGAAATCCTGCGCCATATTCGCCGCGGTCGAATTCGCGGTTTGCATTCATTCCAGGATGGAGCCGCAGAGGTTGTTGAGGGCGAAGCCCTTGAAACGTCAAAACTTGTAGGTAAAGAACTTCGCAACGTGAAATTGCCAAAAGGAACTATTATTGGCGCGATTTTGCGTGATGAAGAGGTTGTTATCCCTAGAGGAGATACTGTAATTAAAACTCATGACCGGGTTGTGATCTTCGCGCTTCGGAATACTGTTCGCAAGGTGGAAGAAATGTTCTCCGTCAGTTTGGAGTTTTTCTAAGCACATGAACTTAAACCCGGTTTTAACAATTCTGGGATGGGCGTTATCAGTGTTGGCCTGCCTTATGCTGGTACCGATCATGTTTGCCTTTGATATAGGGACGATTGATACAGCTGGTTCTTTCCTGGTGTCTTCAATTGTGACCTTTTTTGTGGGGGGAGGGCTGGTTTTTGCGAGCCGGCGTGAAAACACAAGTATGGAAAGGCGGCAATCATATCTTACAGTCACATTAGTTTGGATCGTCATTCCTCTGTTCGCAGCAATGCCTTTTTATTTCTCGGGTGTTTCTACTGATTTGATTGATGCTTATTTTGAAGCTATGTCCGGTTTTACAACGACCGGAGCATCCATTTTCTCTGACGTTGAAGCACTACCAAGATCTATTTTGTTCTGGCGGGCATTACTTGAATGGTTTGGTGGATTTTCCCTGATTATCATGCTGTCCATTCTTGCGACGACAGTGAACGATATGGCCAACAACTCCCTTGGTCGTGCGATCGCCAAAAGTAACCGAAGGCGGTTGTCACGCAAAGTTCGTTATGCGGTCATCTCGATCCTCGGGGTTTATTCATTATTGACGGTAAGCTGCATTCTCCTTCTTTGGCTTGCCGGTATGGGGATGTTTGAATCCATTTGTTATGCCTTTAGCACCCTTTCCACTGGTGGATTTATGATTTCCAACAGCGGGGCAGAGTTGTTCTCTGGAAGATTAATAGAATTGGTGTTGATGATTTTTATGGTCATTGGTGCCATAGATTTTGCTCTTCACTGGGCATTTTTCAACGGCGACAGAAAAGCGTATTTTCAAAACCCAGAATATCGCTATCTGATTTACGTGTTGATCGCTCTCATCGCTGTAACTTTTACGATGTTGCTGATGCAAACGGATATCAATCCAACGGACAGCCTTCGTTATGCCATGTTCAATAGTGTCTCTGCACTGACCACCACTGGATTTATGATGCCGCCAGTTTCTAATGGCACTCTGGTATGGCCTATTGGTGTCGTGTTTTTGATGTTGCTGGCGGCGACCATCGGAGGCTCTACAGGTTCTACAGCAGGTGGTGTGAAGCTTCTGCGTATCATCATGTTGCTGAAACTTGGGCTCGCCGAAGTGCGTCGATTGAGTTTTCCACGTGCTGTAATCCTTCTTAAATACGGGAAGGAAAACATCACCAAGGACACGATATTGTCCACTTGGGCGTTCTTTGCGTTCTACTTGTTCGCCGCCATTTTAGTGTCATTGGGACTGGCCCTTACTGACTTGGATATGGAAGCGTCACTGACGCTCGCGCTTGCAAACCTTGCCAATGCAGGAGCTATAGTATCCACTGATTTAATTGTTCAAACGTCAGAAAATCCGCAATTTGTCTCCTACGAGGCGCTCAGTGGCTTTGCCAAAATAATCTTGTGTATCGCCATGCTGGTTGGACGTCTTGAGTTTTTTGCCATACTTACATTATTAAATCCCGCCCTTTGGCGTCGATAACGAGGTTAGATTATGTCGCGCATTGCATATGTTAACGGCCAATATGTTCCACATGGTGAAGCCGCAGTTCATATTGAAGATCGGGGGTATCAGTTTGCAGATGGAGTGTATGAGGTTATTCCCATTGTAAACGGTAAAATGATAGGCGAGCAGGGGCACATGGACCGTCTGTGGCGCAGCATGGACGAGCTGCAAATGGATGCCCCAATGGCGCCAGGTCCAATGAAGATTGTCATGCGAGAAGTCCTACGTCAGAATAAAGTTGAAACAGGTTTGATCTATATTCAGGTGACTCGTGGGGTTGCTCCGCGTGATCATCCGTTTCCCCTAGATGCAGTACCATCTCTTGTGATGACGGCAAAGAAAACCTCCATGGATGCCGCAGATGCCAAAGCTGATAAGGGTGTGTCTGTAATCACGACCCCTGATATCCGCTGGAATCGTTGCGACATTAAATCAGTGGCGCTGCTTCCAAATGTTCTGGCCAAACAAGCCGCAAAAGAGCAGGGGGCCTATGAAGCCTTTCAATATGATGCTGACGGAAACATTACCGAAGGCAGTTCTACAAACGCCTGGATTGTTGATCAGGATGGCACATTGATCACACGACCTACTAGCAATTCCATCCTCGCAGGTATTACCCGCGCAGAGCTTCTGGACCTGCTGGAAAAGGAAGGGATCAAAGTAGAACTTCGTGCCTTTTCAAAAGATGAACTGATGAATGCCCGTGAAGTGTTTTTGACTAGTTCTTCCTCCTATGTTCAGCCGGTTGTTGAAGTGGATGGAAAGGTGATCGGCAACGGAAAACCTGGTAGTATTTCCAGTAACTTGAGGGGAATTTTCAAAAGCTATATGCAGAATTAGTGCATACTAATTCCGTTTGTTCATGAAATTCACAGTTTTTTAAGAGGAAACTTGGATTATTTCTGTGATTTCACTGCAAATGTGCTTGTGTTTTTGGGATTATATCCTTATGTCAGGAAAACTTTTTTTGCCTTTCAGAATTTCGGCCTTATTATAAAAACCTGATAAAGCTGAAAAACTTTGAAAGTTAATTTTAATAAAAAGAAAGAGACTGTTAAATGGCCTCTGAGAAATCACTGAACGTTCAAGACGTTTTTCTTAACAAAGTTCGCAAAGACAATGTCCCTGTCACCATTTTTCTCGTAAATGGCGTTAAACTTCAGGGTTCTGTTAGTGCTTTTGACAATTTTTGCGTAACTCTGCGTCGCGACAAACAGGATCAACTGGTTTATAAGCATGCCATCTCTACCGTCATGCCAGCTACTCCAATCCAACTATATGATCCGTCAGCGCAGTAAGCGCGCCAAATGAGTATTTGACGATTTAGTATGGATAATGATCAAGAACGGGCAACGTCCCGTTCCGGGGATCAGGCACTTGTCCTGCATCCTTATCTGAAAAAAGGCGAAAAAATAAGCGGCCGTGACCCCGAAGCTTGCCTGCAAGAGGCGGTGGCACTGACGGCTGCTATTTCCCTAGACGTTGTTCACAGCGAAGCTGTTCCCCTATCTAAACCAAAACCCGGCACGCTTTTTGGCGAAGGAAAGCTGGAAGAATATAAAGACTACATTGAGGCCAATGACATTGATGTGGTGATCATTGATGGAGCAGTGACACCCGTTCAACAACGCAACATCGAACGCCGCATCAAGGCCAAGGTTATTGACCGTACCGGTCTTATTCTCGAAATTTTCGGAGATCGCGCGCAGACCCGTGAGGGTGTGTTGCAGGTTGAGCTTGCCCATCTTTCCTATCAGCGTACACGCCTTGTTCGGTCATGGACACACCTTGAACGTCAGCGGGGCGGTGCAGGCTTCCTTGGTGGTCCCGGTGAAAGCCAGCTTGAGATTGACCGTCGTTTGATTGACGACCGAATTACCAAGTTAAAGCGGCAACTGGAAACGGTTGTGCGTACACGTGAACTGCACAGGTCAAAACGCAAACGGGTTCCATATCCGATTGTGGCACTTGTTGGCTATACCAATGCCGGTAAATCCACCTTGTTTAACCGCCTGACAGAATCCGATGTCTTTGCCAAGGATCTGTTATTTGCGACACTGGACCCGACCATGCGCAAAATTGATCTACCGGGCGGTCAAACTGTGATTTTGTCTGATACGGTGGGCTTTATCTCAGATCTTCCCACAGAACTGGTGGCCGCTTTTCGGGCGACTTTGGAAGAAGTGCTTGAAGCTGACCTCATTGTTCACGTGCGCGACATCACCCACGCAGATACTGAAGCGCAGAAAAAAGACGTCTTTAACGTTCTCAAAAAACTTGGGATCAATCGGGAAGAAGACGGCCTTTACCTTGAAGTTTTAAACAAAATCGATTTGCTGCCAGAGGAAGAGAGGGATTTCATTGAAAATGAAGTTTCTCGCCGTGAAGACCTGTTGATGATGTCAGCAGTTACAGGTGAGGGGGTGGATGAATTCCTTCAAACTGTTGAGAATATTATCACTCGGAACCAGAAAAACCTGATTATTGAGGTGCCAGCCTCAGATGGGGCAACAGTGTCCTGGATCTACCGTAATGGCACTGTTGTTAATCGGCAGGATGTGGATGATGTGGTTAGGCTGGAAGTGAAGTTCTCACCAGAAAACTTTGGAAAGTTAGAGAAAATGGATGTGGAAATAAGCAAAGCCGCGAAATAGGAATGCTTATTCCTTCGCTTTTGCTTTATTCCAAAGATCATCCATTTCTTCCAAATTTGAAGTAGCAGGGGTTTTGCCCAATTTGGCAAGCTCCGCCTCTACATCCTGAAAGCGGCGCGTAAACTTGCGGTTGGTCCGGGCTAAGGCCACTTCCGGATCAAGGCCTGCTTTACGGCCGAGGTTAACAACCGCAAACAAGATGTCGCCAAATTCATCTTCCAAGCGGTCTTTTTCCGCATTTTGCGTCAATTCCTGCTTAAATTCGTCGATTTCTTCGTGAATCTTGTCAAAAACCGGTGGAAGGTCAGGCCAGTCAAAACCAACTCGTGCCGCCCTTTTTTGTAATTTTTCCGAACGGGTAAGTGCAGGCAGGGTTTTAGCGACCCCATCCAGTGCAGATATAGGCCCTTCGGATTTAGAGGCTTTGACCGCGCGTTCTTCCGCTTTTGTTTCTTCCCATGCTTTAGTTTGTGCATCCGCTGTTTTGATAGATTTGTCACCAAATACGTGTGGATGTCGAGAAATCATCTTGTCACTGATGGCCCCAACAACGTCGTGAAAATCAAAATCACCTTGTTCTTTGGCCATCTGGGCATAGAAAACCACCTGAAACATCAAATCTCCGAGCTCTGATTTCAGTTCTGCCATGTCATTTTCTTCAATGGCTTCAGCAACTTCGTAGGCCTCTTCAATGGTATGAGGGGCAATGGTAGAGAAGGTTTGTTCCAGATCCCAGGGGCATCCACCATCAGGATCCCGCAAGCGTTCCATGATTTCCAGAAGACGGGTCATTTGATCTTGGTTTGTCATTTTATTCGGCCTCATCATGGGGGTGTTCAGGCATTTATATCCTGTTTGACCGCTACTGCAAACTATCCGATAGTGTCCCCATGGACGATATGGAAAAACAGCCCAAAAAGCGAAAACCACGACCGCTCAAACCCGTTGAAAAACAAAGGGTGAGGGAGCAAGCATTGCGTTATCTGGATCGCTTTGCCGCCACCACAGACAAACTAAAGCGACATCTTTTTACTAAGAATTACAAAGCGATGGCGCAACATTCTCAGGATGAGGAACAAGTACGTCAATTGATTGAGGAAGTGGTTGAAAGCCTTGTGAAAGCGGGACTGATGGATGATCAGCAATATGCAGATGCAAAAGCCAGATCTCTATCCCGTCAGGGCAAATCCACCCGTCATATTCGTCAGAAACTGCAATCACTGGGGTTGAAAGACCGACAAGCTGATCATGCTTTAACAGAACTGAGTGACGTTGAAGGCTATACAGACCTTATCGGCGCGGCCAAATATGTTAGAAAACGCCGTTTTGGTCCGTATAAAGATAAAAACACCCGTGATGAACGACGGGATAAGGAGTTATCAGCTCTTATGAGAAACGGATACTCCTTTGATATTTCAAATAAAATACTATCTCTTCATACAGTGGATGAAGTTGAAGATATCATTTATGGGTCATCTGATTTAAAGGGGGAATAATTCAATGACATCAACCACAGTTTTGATCACAGGTGCTAATCGCGGGATTGGTCTGGAACTCACCAGGCAGTATCTTGAAAAGACGGATTACAATGTCATTAGTACAGCGAGAAATATAAATAATGCGCATGATCTCAATAACTTAAAGGAAACACATAGAGAACGACTTCAAGTTCTCTCGCTTGATGTCACAAGCGACACTTCTGCAAGTAATCTGAGTTTGGAACTAAAGAATACCGACATTGATATTCTGATTAATAACGCCGGGATTATGGGCGGAGCCCATCAGGAATTTCGGGATATGGATTATGGTGATTGGGCAGAAGTGCTCGCGACCAATAGCATGTCGCCAATGAGAATTACAGAAGCGCTGTATGAAAATCTGAAGCGCAGTAAAGGTAAAGTCGTCACAATATCCAGCCAAATGGGCGCTATGGGCAAAGAAGGTGCGGGACGTATTGCATATAGATCCAGCAAATCAGCAGTAAATAAAGTCATGCAATGTGTCGCGGAGGATGTAAGGCGTGATGGTATTTCAGTAATGTGTGTCCATCCAGGATGGGTTCAAACAGACATGGGCGGCAGTGCTGCAGATATTACTGCGGTCGAAAGTGCGTTAGGCATCCGTCAAATCATCGAAGAGCTGACAATAGAAAAATCAGGCTGTTTCATGAATTGGAACGGCACAGAACATGTGTGGTAGGGATATTTCCTATCACATCAATAATGCGCATAATATATATTATGGAAAATATGGATGTTATAAAACAGCTGAAATCAGAGATATGTTTATTTCATCTTACATCTGAAACTCTTCTTCGGCTTTGGCCACGCAGATCACATATCCGTCTGTGTCTCTTAAATAAAGTTCGTTCATGCCGTACCAGGACAATTTGGGCTCTCTGATGATCTGATCCTTGGTCGCGCGTTTCTGAACGGCTTTAGGATCATGGTCGCGGAAATAAATTGTCCCTGTGAAAATTGGCTGATCTGCCTGTTTCGCATTTGGCATATCTTCACCAAGGCTGTCTGTTCTCTGTAACATTAACTGCTGACCATCCAATTCAACAGTCGTGAATACGATATCCTGACCGGCTTCATCACCGTCATTTAAAACCTGTTGATCCTTAGTTATGAAATACAGAACTTTCATACCAATCACGTCGCGATAAAAAGCTGCTGCTTTTACCACGTCTTTCACCATTAAATTCGGAACAATCACTATTTCCCCCTTTAAATGCAAACGGCGCCGAATTGGCGCCGTTCTTATCAGTTTGATTTAAGCTACAAACTCTTTCCAGGTCTCTGCAATTTTATCGATAAAGAAATCGCTGAGCGCTTCGTTTCGTAGATGTTCACGTGTTGCTGGCAGCGACATGCTTTCAAATGAAGGATCCGCCTGTACTTTTTCTACGAAATCATGATGCAAGATTGCGGCGCGACCTGCCATCACCATGTCAGCACCGGCATTCAGGGCTTCATTGGCATCTGCTGCTGTCATGATTTTACCTGCAACACAGAGTTTTGTGTTTCCGCGATCCAGTCCCGCAAACCAGTCAATCAGGCGCTTTCCTTTATATTCAGGGTCAACAGGTTCCATAAAGCAGTCCCACAAGGACATATCGATGAAATCGAGCTTCCCGTCTTCCATAATTTTCTGTGCTAGCTCAAGAATTTCACCGATCTCCATGCCGAAGCGTTCTGGTGATAAGCGAAGGCTTAAGTTAAAATCAGAGCGAACACGCGCGCGGATACCATCAATAATATCCAATATCGGACGGGCCCGATTTTCAAGGGATCCGCCGTATTTATCGTCACGGTTATTAAGGCCCGGACTTAAGATCTGGCAAAGAAGATACCCATGGGCACCATGAATTTCCACACCATCAAAACCAGCTTTTTCACAGCGGATGGCCGCCAGAATAAAGTCTTCGATCAGCTGATCGATTTCTTCTGTTGTCATGGCACGGGCATTATATTTCGGCTGATCTGACGCTGAAACTGGCTGTACACCTGTCAGAGATTCATCTGAACGCATCCCGCCGTGATATAACTGCGCGATTGCCAATCCGCCGCCTTCATGGATACCATCCGCAAGGCGTTTCATTCCTGGTAACAAGTCATCTGAAAAGACGCCAAACTGCCCTTCAAAGCCTTTGCCACTTTCCTGTACATGTGCGGCGCAGGTCATTGTCATTCCAAAACCTGCTTTTGCGCGTTTTACCAACCAGGTATATTCCGCATCAGACAGTGTGCCATCATCGTTACTTTGCCAGTTGGTCAGAGGTGCCAAGGCAAAACGGTTGGACATCTGCCCGCCATGGGCGAAAACTACTGGTTCAAATAGTGAAGTCATTTTACAGTTCTTCTCTGTTATTGGTTGTTCTTTACAAGATAAACTGAACTTATGTCTCGATGTCGCAGTTCGCAATTTCATTTTATTATGCTTGCGAAGTGCATCACATTTCTTCTAGTTTTTCCAAGAACATCATAAAAAAAGAAAAACAATGCTGCCAGAACATAAATTCCTAAAATTACAAGATTTTGATCTCTCCTACTATGAATGGGGAGATCCGGATGCGTCCCCTATTCTCTTTGTCCATGCGACAGGAATGAACGCGCGGGTTTGGGATGAAACGATCAAACGGCTTCCTGACACTTACCGTATCCTTGCGATTGATCTTCGTGGCCATGGCGGTAGCCGTTGGAAAGATTATGTAAATGATTGGTCCATGCTCGGAAATGATGTTATCGATTTTATCGAAACCCTTGAATTAAAAAATATTTTGGGTGTTGGGCATTCCATGGGCGGGCATTGTATGTTGCAGGCAGCAATGAAGCGCCCTGAGTTATTTGAACGCCTTGTGCTGGTTGACCCGGTTATTTTCGATCAACATTTCTATGATACCGGTGGGCGGCATGAATTTCCATCTCCTACCGAACATCCAATAGCGCGCCGGCGCAATCATTTTAGAGATTGGGAAGAAATGTTCACCGTGTTTTCCCAGCGGGAGCCTTACTCGCTTTGGAATGAAGATGTGCTCGAAAATTACTGCCGTTATGGTCTTATAGATAACGAGGAAGGCAGTAAATCTCTTGCCTGTTGGCCAGAAACGGAAGCCTCGATATATATGAGCCATCGAAGCGTTAACCCGCTCGATCAACTTATTCATGTTGAAGTGCCAACTAAAATATTGCGGGCAAGGTTTGAAGCTGTCCGGGATCCGAAAAAAATAGATTTTTCGCTGTCCCCAACGTGGCCAGAGCTGGCATCTGCTTTCCCTGACGGGGTTGCGAAAGATGTATATCTGCCGCATTTAACCCACTTCATTCCCATGCAAGATCCTGATCTGATGGCAAAAGAGATTTTAGAAGCTTAGAAAGGGTGTGATAAACACACCCTACTTCGTTGTTTTGCTTATTTTTTCCTCTGGCTATCAGCCATGGATTTTGCATCAAATCCACCCAGTTTATCGTCTGAGATAAGTGAATTATGCGCGTGGGCGAAATGGTGCATCCCGAACACAGCTTCCATGCCTGTCCGTTTTCCTTGCAGATCCTCAATATGATTGATCGCCTGCTTGGTAAGGGCAAGGCCAAGCCTTGGCATCACAGCAATTCGTGAAGCGATGTCATATGTTTCAGCTTCCAAGTCATCTCGTGCGACAACTCTATTTACCATTCCCATCTGATAGGCACGATCCGCGTTCATACGCTCACCCAGAAATAGAAATTCTTTTGCAATACGTGGGTTTAGCTCAAATGGATGAGCAAAATACTCAACACCGGGAATACCCATACGTACCACAGGATCAGAGAAAAACGCATCGTCCGAGGCGATAATCATATCGCATGTCCAAGCCAGCATCAGCCCACCTGCAATACAGGCCCCATGCACCATAGCAATGGTTGGTTTTGGGATTTCCCGCCAACGGCGACACATGCCAAGATAGGCTTCCTGTTCTTTAATATATTGGAATTCCGCACCCGGCTTATTCGCATGGTCATACCACATGCTTGTGCGTTTCTGGCTAAGGTGATGATCACGTCCTGGGGTGCCGATGTCATGGCCTGCACTGAAATGCTTTCCTTCACCCTTTAGGATAATGACTTTTACGTCATCATCTTCCACTGCCTGACAATAGGCGGCGTCCAACGCATAGGTCATCTGATTGTTCTGTGCGTTGTTGTATTTCGGGCGGTTCATGCTAATGGTCGCGATGCCATCCTTAACACTGTATAAAATAGGTTCATCTGTTTCATATATGGGATCTGGAAACGCGTTTTCTTGATCGATATCTGCCATGTCAGCCTCCTTTAACCGCACAATTTCTGCGGTGCGCTGTTTCTTGTGGTTACTTTATTCTGTGCGCATATACATGATGGACAGGAAACCAGATACATATCAATTAAAAAATTCGCATAATAGATGGTAATATTGTATGGTTATCATGCAAAAATAGTAAAAGCGGGCGTGTGTTGTGGATTGGAACGGAATTAGAGATTTTCTGGCGGTTATTGAGGCCGGGAGCCTTACATCTGCCGCACAGTATCTGAATGTCAGTCAACCGACGTTAAGTCGCCGCCTGTCCGCTTTGGAAGAGGCTCTTGGAGCCAAGTTATTGATCAGAACCCCCCGTCACCTGCAACTGACGGAAGCGGGAAAACAGATTTACAAGTTGGCGACCCGAATGGGCGAAGAAGCCGTTTCAATTGAAAATATTGCACTTGGCTTGGATAAACAGCTGGCGGGAAAGGTTCGTATTTCGGTTACAGAAATCATTGGGATCAATTGGCTTACCCCGATTTTAAAAGAATTTAACGTCTCACATCCCGGGATTTTGATCGATCTGCAGATCAACAATGATGTTGCCAACCTCCAAAAAAGAGAGGCTGACATTGCGCTTCGTCTTATGCCGCCGTCACAGCAGGAAATTGTTGCAAGGCATATCGGCGATATTGGATATGCCCTTTATGCGTCGAGGGACTATATTGAACGTTACGGGAACCCTACGACACAAGAAGCCCTCTCAAATCATGTCGCGGTCAATCTTGCAGGAAATACATCTACAGCTCAGTGGATGCGGCAGTTATTTGACGAACGTAATATCTCTTTCCAGTTCAGCACATTGCTGGGGGTGCATCGCGCGGTTGAAGCGGGGTTGGGAATTGGTCCCCTGCTCTGCTATTTCGGGGATAAGGACCCTAATCTCATCAGAATTTCTTTTGGAATGGAACCCGTGTTAAAAGAAGCATGGCTTTGCACACTTCCTGAAATTCACTCGAACGCGCGTATTAAGGCTGTCTACAACTTTATCCGCACTAAATTTGCCAAAGAACGGGCAGAATTTAAAGGATAGCCAAACCGGGGAACAACTCCCCGGTTTGATACAAGTTTCTAACTAAGCAAGTTTTGCCAAGCGACTGTTGATAATGTCGTGGGCTTCACTCATGATATTGTCGATCAATTCCTGGCATGTTGGAATGTCATGGATCAGTCCCGCAACCATGCCGCAGCTCCATGCGCCGGCTTCCATATCACCGTCTTGCATGACGGCTGGATAAACACCAGCAACAAATTCCATGATATCTTCAATCTTGGTTTCTGCGCCTTTTTCACGCTCAACCTCGATCAGCTTCTCAACTGCCTGGTTTGTCAGAACCCGCTCTGTATTGCGAAGGGGGCGCATCACGAGGCGTGTATCCAATTCAGACGCGGCCACAATGGCATCTTTTACATTCTGGTGAACCGGTGCGTCTTTTGTCGCGATAAAACGTGTTCCCATGTTGATACCATCAGCACCCAAGGCCAACGCCGCAACCAGTTGCTTGCCGTTCCCCATGCCACCAGAAGCGACAAAAGGAATGTCCAACTCTTCTGCCGCACGAGGCAACAGGATCATGTTCGGAATATCATCTTCACCCGGATGGCCGCCACATTCAAAGCCGTCAACGCTCACTGCATCGCACCCAATATTTTGGGCCTTCAATGAGTGACGAACGGAAGTACATTTGTGAATAACTTTGATGCCAGCATCTTTAAGCGCCGGCATAAAGGCTTCCGGGCTTCGACCAGCTGTTTCAACAATCTTTACGCCGCCATTGATGATGGCTTCGATATATTGAGGATATGGTGGATTTGCAAAACCTGGAAGGAATGTGAGGTTCACGCCAAAAGGCTTGTCTGTCATTTCCTTGCAACGGGCAATTTCTTTTGCCAAATCATCAGGTGTTGACTGCGTCAGACCAGTAATAATGCCTAGTCCGCCTGCATTTGAAACCGCTGCGGCCATTTCCGCAAAGCCTACATAATGCATACCACCCTGAATGATCGGATGCTCAATTTCAAACAGCTCTGTAATTCTTGTTTTCATTGTTGTCTCCAATAGCTTTAATAATGAAAGTTATATGGAGTTTGACCGCATTGAGCAACGCCTATTTGTGCCTGGGTGAAATTAGTGGATTTTGCGCCAGTAAAAGAACTTGCGGACAAGAATAGCTTGTGTACTATTTATTAGTGTACTCAAATTCGTTACCTAAAAAGTCTTCTAGAGTTTAGTCGCTTGCAAATGCACCATCTTCTTTTCAATGCCATCAATAACAAAGAGTAATAAAAATGCATTTCTCCAAGATAGTCCTGTTTTCATTAATCGGAATTTCTTTGAGCGCGTGTCTAACTGACAGCTCTCAAAAAGAAGAGAATTTGGCGGATTGCATTAAGGGCTGGTCATTAAATCAGCGTGGGCAATATACTAATGCTCTGAATCTCTACGACAGATGCATTGAATATGGAAATTTAACGGAAGGCAATTTGTCGCGAACTTATCGGAATATCGGCATTGCTTATCGTGGCTTGAAAGAATATGAAAAATCAATTGATTACTTCAATAAATCAATGTCATTCAAACCATATGATAAACAGAATGATTATATTAACAGGGGTAATTCTTGGTCTGATTTAAAACAATATCAAAAAGCCCTAAATGACTATTCCATGGCTTTAGAGATTGCTCCCAGAAATGGTCAGGCAATGTATAACCGTGCGTTAGTTTATGAACGTATGGGGAGGCTAGATGATGCCTTATCCGAGTATAAACTAGCTGTAAAAAATGGTTACACGTCAATTGATGTAATTAATGCAATCAGACGCATGAATTTTCTCTATGGAAAGACGTAAACTAGTGGATCGCGATCTCTTTGCATTCGGCCGGTAGGCTTTGCAAAATGTTTAATTTGCTGGAAATCTTCTCAAGATATGGATTTTCCAACTTGATATATTTGCGATTGGATAAGTTAAGTTTGTGGATGCTTTTTCCGAAATAATCGCTCCACAACTTAAGAAAACTTCCATCCTCGCAAGCTAATTTGAGACCTTCACTTAAGCGTTTTGCCGCTTTGTGATTATCTTTTGTTGTGAAAAAGAACCTTGGAAAGGGATAGTGTATTAGAATTTCACTTTCCACATATAAGGTTACCGGAAGTTTCTGGTTTTTGACCTCAGCCTCGACTTCATTGGCGCCCCTTAAAAACATATCAACACGTCCATGGGCCACCATTTCCCGCATACTTTCAAATCCTGGTCCTGTTACCACTTTTACGCCATTAGATTTCAGAATATTTGTGTCTGGCCAGCCAATTCCTTGCACCACTTGAAACTTCTTCAGGTCTTCGAGTGTTTCAATTTTAGAAATTCTGGATTGAGAAAAAGAGGAGATCAGAGCAATTCTGTATCCTGTTATTCCCCGATCAATTGGAAAATATACTGGTCTTAATTCGTTCAAAGATTGATCAGATACCATGGCCCGCAAAAAGAAGTTTTTATATAGACCTGACTTTGCAAATTCATAGGCGCGTTTGTAATTCAAGCCAACTGGTGTGCGTTCAATTCGATAAGAGCCGTAACTTGAAATGGTCTTTTCAAGAGCCAGTTTGACAAGCGCATAATCATAGTTCATGCGCTGATCGCCTTCATATTCTGGTCCACGAACAGTAAAAACCGTCTCAGCGGTGACCATTTTTGGAAATATAGATAAGGCGATTATTAAAAATAAAGTTTTCAATTCCCTGGCTCATTCCATTTTGTTAATTAATCAAAATGGAATATAGAAACCAATTTGCGCATGACCATTTGTATAAATGCATATTAGATCTGCGTTTTTGGAATTGCTTTTATATATGCGCCTTATTGATTCAGGAGATCTAGTTTCATACCAAGATGCGAGCCAGAGAAACCCAGATCTTCATAAAATTTATGAGCGTCTTTCCGTCTAAGATCCGTTGTTAGCTGCACTAGGCCACACCCTTGTTTCTTGGCATACTCGATAGCGAATTTCATCATTTTCCCACCGATACCGCCACCCCGCGCTTTACTGGAAATACGCACGCCTTCTATTTGGCAACGGCTCATGCCTTTTCGGGAGATGCCGTGAATAATGGTAAGCTGCATACAGCCGATAACTTGACCATTTTTAACAGTAACAAACAGATCGTTTCCGTTTTGGCGGCTCATTCGTTCAAATGCTTCTCGATAAATAAGGGGCAATGGCCGGGAGGCTTGTTCACGAACACTACCTAGCTGATCATCTGCCAGCATTTCCACTACATCTTCAAGATCTTCAACCTTCGCTTTTCGAAAGCTGATTTCTGCATTTTTGTCAGACATTTATCTCCATTCCATCATATGCGGGTTCTACCCCTTCTGGAAGATCCCGAATAAGCGTCTGGTAGTCCAGATCCACATGCATATTAGTTAAGATGGCCCGGCGGGGTTTCAATCTTTCAATCCATTTGAGCGCTGTTTCCAAATTGACGTGGGTAGGATGCGGTTTGTAGCGCATGGCATCAACAATCCAGGTATCAACGCCTTCCAGAATCTCGAAACCCCGATCATCCAAATTTACCAAGTCATTTGAATATCCGATTTTCCCCATTCTGAACCCAAGGCTGTGAATGGCACCGTGATCCTGTTCAAACGGAATAAAATCGATATTTCCGATCGTAAAATCTCCAGTAATCAGATGATCCTGCAGGATCGCTGGATATGGGCTGCCTGGCAGCTGTTCAAAACAATAATCAAACCTGCGCTTTAGGACAGACAATGTGGCATCATCACCCCATACATCCATGCGGCGTCGATTACGAATGGTGAGCACTCTAAGTTCATCAATGCCGTGGCACTGGTCCGCATGTTCATGTGTCCAAACAACACCATCCAGATCGGTTACACCCGCATCCAAAAGCTGCTCCCTAATATCTGGGGAAGTATCAATTAGGACCTTAGTGCCTTCATTTTCAACAAGGATGCTGCACCGGCGTCTCCGGTTTTTAGGCTCATTCGGATCACACGCTCCCCATTCATTTCCGATACGAGGTACTCCACCGGAAGTTCCGCAGCCGAGAATGGTTACCTTCATGCTGCCCCCGGCTTAGCTTTACTGAAAAGTTTAAAGAAATTATCTGTTGTGGCGGTGCCAAGTTCATCCAATGAAACATTTTTCAACTCAGCCACCTTTTCTGCCGTATGACGCACAAAGGAAGGCTCGTTCGTTTTACCGCGATTTGGAATGGGGGCGAGGTATGGGCTATCTGTTTCTACCAGCAATCTGTCCAAAGGAATTCTTTCTACATGTGCCCGAAGTTCAGAGGCAGCTTTAAAAGTCGCAATCCCAGAAATAGATATGTAAAATCCAATTTCCATTGACTTTTCAGCGACTTCCCATCCAGAGCTGAAGCAATGTATGACACCAGTGAATGGTCCTTTTGCGTATTCTTCCTGCAAAATCTCAATGGTATCTTCGTCAGCATCCCGTGTATGAACAATCAACGGCAAACCAGACTGTCGCGCTGCGTCAATATGGATGCGGAAAGACCGTTTTTGAACGTCTCTTGGTGAATGCTCATAAAAATAGTCAAGGCCGGTTTCACCAATGGCAACAACGTTGGGGTCTTTTGCAAATTCTAACAATGCCTCAACAGTGACATCTGCGCCTTCTGTCTCCGCTTCATGGGGATGAATTCCCACGCTGCAGGTGATGTTTGCATGATCCTGGGCAATTTTAAGAACAGATGGAAATTCACGTAACTTCGTACCAATAGTCAGCATATGTCCAACATCCGCTAGATCTGCCCGGCGGAGGATATCTGGCAGATTGGTAGAGAGTTGTTCGAAGTTCAAATGACAATGACTGTCAACAAGCATTGATAAGCCTATGTTTTATTTATTTAATGTGGCGATCAAAAACAAATCTAAGACAATTTGCTTCTTATCAAGATTGATGCGATCCGCATCACTTATGCGTTCATTAGCACGTTCCCAGACATGTATCCAGAAATCTACAGGCCGTTGAGCTGTTAAAGTCTTGAAAAGCTCTGCTTCGCCAGCAAGCAACTCCTGCCCTGACATAGAGGCGGAGGACATCCTTACCAGCCTTGAAATCCACCACGGAAAGATCTCACAGAACAGCTGATAAGTCGTTTCTGCATTCTTTTTGCCGCAAATGTCTGCAAGATCATGCAACATCTGCCCATCATAGTTGGGGTAGCCGCGAAAGATATCAAGGATGGACGCAAAGACTTCCAGCCCCCCATTTTGAAGCATAAGGGCAGCACGGCCGGGACTACCGTCTGCAAGAATAGGCAACGCTGGGTCCCCTATTCTCTCATCCCCCGGCAATATTTCCTGAAGAACAGTTCGGATATTCGTCTCTGATAACGTTGAAAACTGAACTTTCCGGCAGCGCGATCTGATCGTTGGCAGCAAACCTGCAGGCGCGTGTGATATCAGCATAAATACTGTTTTTTCAGGTGGCTCTTCCAGCACTTTTAGTAGCGCATTGGCGGCGTTGTTATTCATATCGTCGACTGTATCAACAATGACAACGCGCCAGCCATCCCCTGATGTTTTCAACCCAAAAAAGGACGACAAGGCCCGAACATCATCCACGCGGATTACAGAAAAATACTTCTTACCCTTCAGATCATATTCACGTTTGAGAATTTTTAACGCAGGGTGAAGGCCGCTTTGTATCAGATGCGCATCCGGTGATCCGCTGTCCACATCCAAGGTTTCGGGTGGCCCAAACAGCCCACCGCCACTTTGTCCATTTGCCAGCAGGAATTTCGCGGCACGATAAGCAAAGCTAGCTTTTCCAACACCTTTCGGACCTGTTAGAAGCCACGCGTGGTGAAAACGCCCTCCATTAAAACTGGAAAGAAATTCATCCTCGACATTTTTGTGACCAACTAACTGGTTGCACATCCTTGGATGCGGCAGGCCTTCGATACAGTCGATGGGTTCTATTTCTTCAACTGAAGCCATATCTGTCCTTCAGGATCGCCCGCATATCTTCTTGAACTTTGTCGATATTTTGATCGGCATTAATGACAACACAACGTTCAGGATTTTGTTTGGCGATATCAAGGAATCCTTCACGCATACGTTCATGAAATTCAATTTCCATGCGCTCAAACCGATCTTCATTGTGATCGCGCCCTTGTGTACGAGACAGCCCCGCTTTCACGTCGATATCCAGAATAAAGGTTAGATCCGGCTCAAAGTCTCCGACTGTTACTTCATGAACCTTCATAACCTGATCAACACCAAGCTGATTACCATACCCTTGATAGGCAATAGTGCTGTCAGCAAACCGATCAGAGATCACCCATTCACCGCGCTCAAGGGCAGGCCAAACCGTAAGACGTAAATGGTTTCTTCGGGACGCATAGAAAAGCAGAGTTTCCCCCACCGCATCCCAACGATCCGGATCGCCTGTCAGGATCAGTTCCCTTACTTCATCAGATCCCGGTGCACCGCCAGGTTCTCTTGTCAGAAGCGGCTTTATGTTATTTTGCTTGAGAAAGTCAGCAAGAAGTCGGGCCTGTGTTGATTTCCCGGTTCCGTCCCCACCTTCAAGCGTAATGAATTTTCCCGCCATTTTCGACATACCAGGCTTATCCTATACTTTTAATGCACCTGTTAGTTGGCGGAGGCGCCAAATAGTACGTATTTGATTGCAGAGGCAACACGCTTGAACAAACCGGGGCGCTCAACATTTTCAGCGGCCAAAAGCGGAACTTCAATATTTTCCATTTCCGGGGCTGTAATTACCAGCCGCGCAACCGGTGTTCCTTTGATGATTGGAGCAGGTACAGGTTCGTTATAAACTAGTTTTACCTGCATGGAACGGCGGTTTTTCCGGGACATGGTAACGGTTAGATCCTCATCAACCATCAATGGAACCAAGTCTTTAGCACCAAGCCAGACACGTGCTTTGGCAACTTCCTGGTCTTTCTTAAACAGGGCGTAATTGTCAAACTCACGGAAACCCCATTCCAGAATACGTTCCGACTCGCGACCACGTTGTTTGGCACTGTTAAGTCCGTTTACAACAAGAATAAGGCGGCGGTCATCCCGTTTCGCAGACCCTGTCAGGCCATAACCAGACTCTTCTGTATGACCTGTTTTCAGACCATCAGCACCTGAATTGGAATAGAGAAGCGGATTTCTGTTCCCTTGCTTGATTTTGGAGAAGGTAAAGCTCTTCTCAGAAAAGATACCGTAATATTCCGGGAAATTTTTAATGATGTACTTTGCCAATGTTGCAAGGTCACGGGCTGTCATCCGATGATTTGGATCTGGCCAACCTGTTGCGTTACGGAATGTGCTTTGCTCAAGACCAATTTCACGCGCGCGATCCGTCATTGTCTGGGCGAATGCTTCTTCAGATCCCCCTAGCGCTTCTGCAACTACAATGCAGGCGTCATTACCGGATTGAACAATGATGCCCCGTAACAGATCCTGCACGGCAACACGCTTGTTGACCTCCACAAACATTTTGGAGCCACCTTTGCGCCATGCCTTTTCACTTACTGGAAATGTATCTTCCATCTTAAGTGAGCCATCTTTCAAGCGGTCCATAATCATGGTAACCGTCATCAATTTACTCATAGAAGCCGGTGGCATAAGTTCATCGGCATTCTTTTCGAACAAGATTGCACCAGTATCATAGTCAACCAAAAGCACCTGTTTCGCAGGTGTCTCAAGAGCAGTTGCGAGTGAACTGAAACTTCCTAAGACGAGGAAAACAGCTAGAAAAAGCGCATTCTTAGATGACTTTAGGATTTCACTGGCGGCTTTTTTCATTCTATCAAACAATCCGTTATAATCTTGGCTTTACCGGTACCCGCTCCTTAGCGATCAAATTTGCCTCAAATGTGGCAACAGATACAAATAAAGGCTTACTAATCCTGTTCTACAATAATTCGCGCTTCTGTGTGGCCGTTATTTATCAGCTTAGCCAGCAACATATCAGCTTCTTCAACTGATTGAAGTGGCCCAAGGCGCACGCGGTAAAAGTCCTGACCGTTTATGAGGACCTGATAAACTTTTGCAGGGCCGAGGGGAGACAATCTTGCGGTGAGCCTATTTGCGTTGTCAAAATCAATAAAAGCACCCGCCTGAATATACATTTCAGAAGGCGATACCGCGGAGGTAACTACATTCTCAGAGTTGAGTGGCCGGGCCTCTACGCCAATTTTGTTATCTACTGGTTGAGCGCCTGTGGGTGCCGCCAGGGGTTTTTCTGAAACTTTTGCCTGTTTTGGCGGCTCCAGTGAAGTTGAGTTTACATTCGTCTGCGGGGCCGCAGCAACTTTACGCTCTTCCGGTGCTGTGTTTGCTTTAGCCAGATAACGAATGTCCTGCTGATCGCTATCCAGTGCTTCCACCCGAACTTTCGCAGTCCCTTTCTGGATAATACCCAGAAGCTGTGCAGCGCGGCGCGACAAATCAATAATACGGCCATGTACAAACGGACCACGATCGTTGATGGTCACCACAATGGACCGACCATTTTCAAGATTAGTCACACGAACTTCTGTTGGCATGGGCAGGGTTTTATGCGCCGCTGTCATTAAGTTCATATTGTAGGTTTCGCCGTTCGCCGTTTTTCGGCCATGGAAAGGATCCCCATACCAGGAAGCAAGCCCTGTTTCAACATAGCCAGGTTGTTCTTTGGGATAATACCAGATGCCATCAATCTTATAAGGCTTGCCCACTTTTCGGTTTGCACGAATGGAGGCAACTTTCTTTTCTTCTGCTTTCGGGTCCGACAATTCCGATGCTGCATGGCCAAGAAGGCTCATTTCCGCACAGCCGCCTAAAACAAGCCCTCCCGCAACCAGAATACTGGCGGTAAGAGACTTTTTAGAGAAAAGATGCTTAGTGATAGATGACATGAGGGGGCAATCTCCTAGTTTCCAATCCGGTCTGCCAGATGTCCGACAGACATGGCAAAGTAAGTGGATCGGTTCCATTTCAGGATCGTGCGGTAATTGTTATAAACGAGGAAAGTTTGACCGTTACCGCCTTTTGGCTCCACCAGAGATCCCATCAATTGACGGGTTGGAAGATCGGTACCGTCAATGCGGCGCACACCAAGGTCCTGCCACTCCGCCATTGACTTTTTAACTTTTAAGGAGACCAGCTCCTTATCGAAACCAGTTGGGAGTTTCACTTCACGCCCCCAAGTCTGATCATAGCGCCACCCTGATTTGGCCAGATAATTCGCAGCTGAGGCAAAAACGTCTGCTTTGGTAGTCCAGATATCGCGGCGGCCATCCCCATCATAATCGACAGAAAAATTGATAAAGCTGGACGGCATGAACTGCGACTGTCCCATGGCCCCTGCCCAGGAGCCTTTCATATCTTTAACGGTAATATGGTTATCGTTCAAAATCTGCAAAGCTGTCATCAATTCTTTGCGGAAATAATCTGCACGGCGATTGTCATATGCAAGGGTTGTCAGTGCTTCGATGACGTTAAAACCGCCTGTGTAACGACCAAAGCGGGTTTCTACGCCCCAAAGGGCAACGATAAAGCGCGGCTGAACACCGAATTTTTTACCAACTTCTTCCAAAATGGTACGGTTTTCGTTCAAGCGGGCACGACCTTGATCCACCAAAGACTGTGGCAAACGTTTTTCCATATATTGCTGGAATGTCTGGGTGACTTCAGGTTGCTTGCGGTCCAGTTTGACCACTTTTTCCTTGAATTTGACATTGGCAAAGGCGGTGTCGACAATTTCTTTCCGGATGCCGTTTGCAAGGGCTTCGCTTTTCACATCTTCAAGCCAAAGTCCGAATGGTTTTTTGTCAGCTGCAAATGATATAGATACTGAACAGGCCATTACAGTCGCTGCTGCAATGGTCAGAATTTTTGATGTCAACTTTGCCATTCCCCTCACCCGTTGTTGTTCTTCCTTTTTGCCACAGCAAAGGCCACTACGCAATGGTTTGCACACAACAATTATCGTTTACATCAGTAAAACGTAGTTAGAAGCATCTAGCAGGTTAAATTTCTGGGAAAGTTGAAGAAATTTGAAAAGAGGTCATCAAGCCTATTGACACACATCGCCGCTACCATTAAATCAACTGCTCACGGCGTCACGCGCCGAACCGGGCCTATAAAACCCATATTCGGAGGGATGGCAGAGCGGTTGAATGCACTGGTCTTGAAAACCAGCAAGGGTGCAAGCCCTTCCGGGGTTCGAATCCCCGTCCCTCCGCCACCTTACTCAGGGTTTCATTTTCCCGCAATTATGGCGAAGTAGTCTTCGTAAACCAATCCACCTATTGTCTTAAAATTCAAATTTCTTATAGACGTTTTGGGAATGACCAACATGATTAGGGACATTGAAACGAGAAATTGATGGTGTCACCCAACGAATGTTGACACAGCAACTTCGTGAATTGGAAGAGGATAAAGTCGTCGCCCGCAAAGTCTATGCCGAGGTCCCACCAAGGGTCGAATACTCCCTCACTGCCTACGGCCGCACGTTGGAACCCATCATGATTGCCATGCGCGACTGGGGTGCAGAACATCTGAATGTTGAATAAAAAAAGGGACCCGAAGGTCCCTTTAATTTTAGGCTGCTTTTTTTGCGCCGGGTTTTTTACCGAAGCGTTTTTTGAAACCACCTGGTTTGCCGCCTGGACGGCCGCTTGGACGACCACCTGGACCTTTGCGGCGTGGGCCGCTACGGGCGCCGAATTTACGCTCTCCGCCCTCGGCTGAGTTATCGCCTCTTGGACGACCTGCGCCACCTTTACGATGATTGCGGCCTTTGCCTTTTTTACGCTGATCCCGTGGTTTGTCAGGGTTCATCAAACGATCAATAGCGTTCCAACGGCTCCAATCATGTGGGGCAATCAGACAAATAGCGTGGCCTTCGGCCCCTGCCCTTGCTGTACGGCCAATACGGTGGATGTAGTCTTCTGCAGCTTGCGGAAGGTCATAGTTTACCACATGTTCAATATGTGGAACGTCCAGGCCACGAGCAGCGATGTCGGTTGCTACTAGGATACGGAATTTCTGGTCCCGGTAACGGTCCAGAACTCGGTCACGTTTACGCTGTGGCAGATCACCGTGAATGGCCTGTGCTTTGTGGCCATCATCGGACAATTTCGTCGCAAGCTCATCAGCGCCGATTTTTGTTTTCACGAAGATGATGACTGTTCCGGTGCGTGTTTCCAACTCATTCAGAAGCGTTGGGTATTTTTCAGAAGATTTAACTTCAACGATATCCTGCTTCACATTTTTCGCAGGTTCTGATGTCTCACCCACAGCTACACGCTCAGGGTCAGTAAGATACGTATCTGCAATGCGAACAATGTTCTTTGGAAGTGTGGCAGAGAACAACAAAGTCTGACGTTCTGGCGCCATCACTTTGATGATGTCTTCGATCTGTTCGGAGAAACCCATATCCAACATTCGGTCGGTTTCATCCAGAACAAGGAAATCCGCTTTGTTCAGTTTCAGGCTTTTACGGCGCAGATGGTCGTTAATACGGCCAGGTGTTCCCACAATAAGGCGGGGGACATCACGCAACTGACGAAGCTGTTTAACGTATGGTTCACCACCAATAAGAAGTGCAACCTTATTGCGAGAGCGGCGGCTGATCATCCCTTGAACCTGGTTCATCACCTGGGTTGCCAATTCACGTGTTGGTGTCATGATCAGAGAGACAGCGTCAGGATTTTCTTCCATACGTGCCGCAATGGGAATACCAAAGGCACCGGTTTTACCTGTACCTGTCTGGGCGGACCCCAGAATGTCACGCCCTTTAAGCGCGAGAGGAATAGCCTGTTCCTGAATAGGCGTTGGTTTTTCAAACCCCATCGCTTGGAGTCGGTGAACCAGAGCCTCGGATAGGCCGAGACCTTCAAAATCTTCCATTATGTTTCCTTTGCACAGGACAACCCTGTTGCAGTAATACAGATCCCTTTTGGTAAAGGGAGAAAATAAACTTAACTCTTTACCAATCAGAGGATCGTCACAACAAATGGAAGATCATCAAAGGGCTTGTAAAAACAAGCGGCTACAACACCATAGCCCCGGTTTCGCAAGAGTGGGCGAAACAATTGGGCGCTTATAGACCCGTTTTCCCTAATACGCAAGCAATAGATCAATGCGTATAAGGGATAGGAGCTATGCGCGCCTACTTCTTGACCGCGATAAACTGGACAACAGCTCCTACTCCAATACAATATTTGCCTACTTAGTAATTTTAAATTGGAAGCAATTGTATTTCTTAGATCTCACATGAACTTCTTTGGCATTCATATTTTCAAAAACATTTAGGGCAAACTCTTCGATACCCATTGCTGACACTATGTCGCCGCTTCCATAAATGATCCGCTCCTCGGCATCATAACCGCGTATCAAGTATGCATTATCCCCATATGCAATTTTGGGAAATTCATTTTCTTTGTGTCGCTCACATTCTTTTTCACACAGAAAGACCGGACCTGTTTCAGAGTAAGCATGAGTTCCAGAAAATGGTTTATAGGCGAATACAAGAATGCCCGCACCCTCTGGTATTTCTTCAAGACAATGGCGACACGGATTTCCTTGCCCGTCAGAAATAACTCTGTCTGGAGGATTCCCGTAGGCATCAATGCCGCCACGCTGGATAGATCTGGCATGATTTGTCGGGATAGCACAGTAACTTAGTTTCATTTTTCTCTCCAATAGGACTTATCGGAAGAAAAATTAGTCGCACCTACATCATAAGCCGACCCGTTTCTTGCTATTTTATTGAGCCTACTGAATTTGAAACATTAGGTGGCTGGGACACGTAACCTATAGATCCAAAATCACTGTTTATTTTCAAGTTCTGCAAAGATCTTTTGCGCCGTTGGTGTCATGGCAAGGCCGCCTTTACCGGTGCAGCGAAGCTCGCATGGGATGGCGAGGCCGACTTTATGCATGGCGACGATCACCTCGTCCAAAGGAATAAGTGCATCAAAGCCCGCCAATATCATATTAGCTGCGGAAAGCGCATTTCCTGCCATCAACACATTTTTCCCAAGGCATGGTGCCTCAACCCGATTGGCAACCGGATCGCACACAAGACCAAATGTGTTCTGTAACGCAAAGGACGCCGCAGAAACGCATTGATCAACGGTTCCATCAAACAGCGTTACCAAGGCCGCGGCCGCCATGCCGGACCCCGACCCTGTTTCTGCCTGACAGCCCCCGAGTTCTGCCGAAAAAGTGGCCATATGGGCAATGAAAACACCTATAAGACCAGCCGATAGCATCGCTTTGACTTTTAAGTCTTCATCAAGCCCCAAGGCATTGGCAACACCAAGGCAGGTGCCGGGTAAGGTTCCACATGATCCCGCTGTTGGTGCGGCGACAATAACCCCCATGGAACTTTTCACATCCATCAATGCAGTGACGGCCAAGATGACATCGTCTTGCAGGCCAAGGTTCATGCCCTTGTTTGCGCCCATACGTTCCTTGTAAAGCGGAGCTTGCGCGCCATACATACGGTCTTCGTATTCAGTGCCTTTAATCCCTAATCGGATGGAGTTTTCCAGAATGCGGACAATCGCCCGCATTTTTTCAAACACTTCGTCTTCGGAAATGTTGCCGCGGGCGCTTTCGTATTTAACGGCCAGTTCCCAAAAACTCAGGTCCCTGCCTTTATTATAATCCAGCATTTCTTCACTGGTCGTAAATGGAACGGAAAGGTCTTTGCGCGCTCCGACAGGGAGAACCGGCTTCATTTCCTTGGAAGAAACACCTTCCGGTAAGGATATCGGTTTTTGTGATTTAATCTGGAAAGCGCCATCACGCTTAATGATGTAATCAGCGTCTACGCCTTCAACAACGTTTTCGTCATCTGAGAAGACAAGCGTTTCGTGATAGTCGCCAAACATGGAAACTTTTACACCATTAATTTCGGTGATTTCCATCATGCCGCCGCCGATAGAAATGGCATAAAGTGTCATTTCCTCATTGTCGTTGGCGACCGTCAAACGGTAGGTGTTTTCATGGGTTGCACCGTAATCCAGTATCCGGATTTCAACTTCAGTACCGCTCTCTTCAAGATGGGTGCGGGCCTCTGTCATCCGTGGATCGGTTACATCCCACCCCATCAAACCTGTAAACAACCCCATGTCAGAGCCCTGACTTTCATGGGTCGGTCCTAATGAAGTGTTGGGGTCATAATCCACAACGACTTTCTTGATATTTCCATTCATATAGTCCCGCGCAAGTGCACCAATACGGTGCGCCGCGGCCACATGGGAACTGCTTGCCCCGCGCATCACCGGGCCGATGGCATCATTGAAAATGGATGGGTAATTCATGAGTTATCCCTTCAACATGGGCCAAGTATCGCCAATACGGTAGCCTTCTGGCCACGGATCTGTTGGATCCAGCATATGTTGATAAGTGCCGGTAATCCATGCCTGACCGGAAAGCTCTGGAATAATGGCTTTCTTATCGCCAAGAGTTGTCTCGGATATAATACGTCCATCAAACCGGGAGTTAATCACTGATCGTTGGATATAATTTTCACCAACCTGCATTATTCCGCGGGCGTGCAAAACAGCCATTCGGGCGGAAACCGCCGTTCCTGTTGGGGATCGGTCCAATTTGCCCGGCTGAATAACAACTGTGTTTTTGACAGATTTAACGCCCTCTTCTTCCGTCATTGGGGCATGGATCTGACAGAAGGAAATATGCTGCCAATCGGAATTAGTTGGATGGCTGAACCCAAGCTGCTCATTGGCGGCATTGGTGATTTTAATGCCAACCTCCGCCAAATCACGGGCTTCATCCGGTGTAATGTCAAACCCAAGTGCTTTGGCATCCGCCATGACAAAGCTATCGCCGCCAAAGGCGGTATCCACGGTAAGTGTCCCTACCCCGGCAACTTCTAATGTGGCGTCCAGTTTATCGGCAAAGGACGGAACATTTTGTACATACACCTTGGTGACCTTGCCGTCCTTGCAGTCGGCACGCACTTCAACCAAACCGCCCGGGGCTTCCAAAGTCATATGGGTCACCGGCTCCTGCATCGGTATAATCCCGCTTTCCAGAAGAACCGTGCTCACACAAATGGAATTTGATCCGGACATGGGCGGCGTGTCTTCGGGCTCCATAATGATCCAACCCATTTGCGCCTTCGGGTTTTTGGGCGGCACCAATAAGTTTACATGGCGAAACACACCACCACGGGGCTCGTTTAGCACAAAGTTACGAAGCGTTTCGTCTTTTGCAATAAAGCGGGATTGTTCCCAGATAGTCTCACCCGGCGGCGGGGCAACGCCACCAACTATAACATCGCCAACTTCACCTTCGGCGTGACAGCCAATGATATGGATGGATTTACTGGAACGCATTACTTCACCACAAACCCGTGTGCATACGGATCCCTGTCATCAATATAAATTGTATTGGTTCCTGTCTGGCGCGCCCAACCTGCCACGGATGGAATAATTGCTGATTTTCCAGCAACTTCCGTCACATCTTCAACACGTCCTTTGAACATGGAGCCGATGATGCTTTCATGATGAAACTCATCCCCTTTATTCAATTTTCCAAGGGCTGCCCATTGCGCCATCCGGCTGGACGTTCCTGTTCCGCAAGGAGATCGATCAATAGCCTTGTCTCCATAAAAAACAGCATTACGGGCATGTGCACCGTCAACTGTCGGCTCCCCAGTCCATAGGATATGACTAAGGCCATTGATTTCTGGATGTTCAGGGTGAACAAAGTCGTATTTGTCGTTTAATGCCTGGCGTAGCAGCGGGCTGTATTTCACTAATTCCGTTGCAGAATAATCTGCCATGTCACGGAAATTATCCTGTGGATCAACGATGGCGTAGAAATTACCGCCATACGCCACGTCTACGGTAATTTCACCCAGATCTTCAATTTCCGCTGTAAGCCCTTGTTTGTAAAGGAAGGCTGGCACATTGGTAAGCCGCACTTCTTCCACATACTCACCTTCTTGACGATATTCGACAACAACGCGTCCAGCAGGCGTATCAAGGTTTAGAACTCCTGGGGTTTTGGGTGTCACAAGACCGTTTTCAATGGCCATGGTCACGGTTCCGATGGTCCCATGACCGCACATAGGCAAACATCCAGATGTTTCGATATACAGAACACCCACATCGCAATCGTCACGGGTTGGCGGATACAAGATCGATCCTGACATCATGTCGTGACCACGGGGTTCGAACATCAAGCCGGTTCGGATCCAGTCATATTCCGCCAGAAAATGTGCCCGCTTTTCCAGCATGGTATTGCCTTTAAGTTCCGGTCCGCCGCCAGCGACCAAGCGCACCGGGTTACCGCATGTATGACCATCAAGACAGAAAAAGGTGTGTCGTGCCATTAGTTGTACTCACTTAAAACGAGCTGCGCTCAACGCTTTCATATTGATATCTTTAGGTGTTTTGCCCTGGATCAGCTGGCTTACCATTTCGCCCATCGCAGTGGATTGGGTTAATCCCAGATGGCCGTTTCCGAAGGCATAAATGATGTTATCAGAGGCGGAAGAATATCCAATCACTGGCAGAGTATCCGGCAAGGACGGACGACGTCCCATCCATTGCTCACCCCCTTCAGGATTTAGTTTTGGCAGCATTTCTGCAGCCTTGTTCAGCATATATTCTGACCGCTTGTAATTTGCGGGGCTATCCAATGAGGCAATTTCTGATGCGCCGCCAATTCGTACGCCATTAGCAAGAGGGGTCACCATAAATCCGTGATCACCGAACACCAAAGAATGCTCCAATTCAGGCCAAGCGGATTTTGGCAAGGTGGTGTTATATCCCCGCTCCCCGATCAATGGGATGTTATCGCCAAGATCATCGGCCAGTGTTTTAGACCAGGGACCGGCTGCGATAACGATTTTATCGGCGACTATTTCGCTGCCATCTGTCAGGTAAACAACCTTGTCTGACACCTTTTTTACCTCTTTTTTCACCATTTTGACGCCTTTTTGCGTCAAATAGTCAAAAATGGCATGACAGAAGTCATTCGGGTTTGAAACAGATTGCCAGGAACTCGCATAGATCCCTGCAACGAACTTATCAGACAATCCGGGCTGAAACTGATGGAGCGCGGTTTTATCGAAAGTCTGGTAAGGAATGCCGTGTTCAGCCACATATTTCCAGTTTTCTACATCCGCATTAAAGGACGCTTCACTTTCATAAAGGCTGAGCGCGCCGTTTGTTCGAACCATGGATTGCAGTCCAGTCCGATCCAGCATTTTTGGATATGTTTCTGCGGCCAAATGCATCAAGGACGCCTGCACATTGATGCTGGTTTTATATTGTGACGCCCGCGTTGATTTCAGAAACTTAAAAAGCCACGGGGCAACCTTGAAGATATCCCGCGGAACCACAGAAAAGGGTCCCACAGGATCCAGAAACCACTTGATGGCTTTTTTGATAACTGAAGGGGAAGCCAGCGGCAAAATTTCCGGAAAGGCAAGTCCTGCTGCGTTGCCAAAACTGGCCCCAGCCGCAATGCCTTCCCTCTCAACCATTGTTACCTGATGACCGTCTGCAATTAAACGTTCAGAGGTGTTGAGGCCAATAATTCCGCCGCCAATTACTACTACTTGATACGACTTCCCCATCTATTTCTTTCCTTAAGGCAATGTGTAAGAAGTTTTTACAACTGAATAGAATTCAGCGGCGTAACGACCCTGTTCACGAGAACCGTAGGAAGAGCCTTTCGTGCCGCCAAATGGAACATGATAATCCACACCCGCAGTAGGAAGATTTACCATAACCATACCCGCTTTGGAATTGGCTTTAAAATCAGAAGCATACTTCAAAGACGTTGTGCAGATACCGGCGGACAGACCAAATTCTGTTTCATTGGCCAGACGCAATGCATCCGCATAGTCTTTTGCTTTGATAACAGTGGCAACCGGACCAAACACCTCTTCTGTGTTGATGCGCATGTCGTTTGTTGTATCAACAAACAATGCTGGTGCCATGAAGTGACCGTTACCGTCAAGTTTCTCACCACCGCAGGCAAGCTTTGCACCTTCCGCCTTGGCGATATCTACATATTCAAGATCTTTAACCAGCTGACGTTCGTCAACAACAGGACCAATTTGTGTAGAACTGTCGCGTGCATCCCCTACTTTCAATTCGGAGACCGCCTTTGTCATAGCCGCAACGAAGTCATCATAAATGCCTTCTGTCACGATAAGGCGGCTGGATGCCGTGCAGCGCTGACCCGTTGAGAAAAAGGCACCGTTCAAACAAGCGCCAACCGCAACGTCCAGATCAGCATCGTCCAGAACCACCATCGGGTTCTTGCCCCCCATTTCCAGCTGCACCTTCTTAAGGTTTCTTGCGCAGACTTCGGCAACAGTTTTGCCTGTCGATACGGATCCAGTAAATGAAATCGCATTGACTTTTGGATGATCAATCATCACAGGACCAATTTCAGATCCGCGACCATTTACAAGATTGAAAACACCATCTGGAAGGCCTGCGCGTTTCAAAATATCCGCAATTGCCCAAGCACAACCAGGTACAAGTTCAGCGGCTTTCAGAACAACAGAGTTACCAAAAGCCAACGCGGGCGCCACTTTCCATGCTGGAATGGCAATCGGGAAGTTCCATGGCGTAATCATACCGACAACACCAACAGGTTCACGGCGGATTTCAACGCCAACACCCGGGCGAACGGAATCCATGCTTTCGCCCTGAATACGAAGGGCTTCACCTGCGAAGAATTTGAAAATCTGACCGGCACGCGCAACTTCACCAATACCTTCTGGCAGAGTTTTACCTTCTTCACGTGCGAGAAGATCACCAAGTTCTTCTTTACGGGCAAGGATTTCAGTACCGGCCGCATCAAGTATATCGAAACGCTGCTGCGGGTTTGATTTACCCCAGCTTACTTGTGCTGCGACCGCCGCTTCAATGGCGGCTTCCATTTCTGCAGGTGTAGCACTTGCGGCCATACCAACAGTGTCATTCGTATCAGATGGGTTGATGTTGGGAACGCTGCGCGTTCCCATTGTCCATTCCCCACCGATCAGGTTTGGAAATTCAGTCATCATCTGCCTCTTAGAGTGCGTATTTGGAAAGGTCAGGACGGCACGCAATCTGATCTTTAACGATCTTTTCTACTTTCGCGCGGTGTTCACCTGCCAGGATCTGACGTGGTGCACGTACATATTCAGTAGAACCGATTGCAATGGCTTCTGCCAATTTGATCTGCTGAACAAGGAATGTAGAAACATCAAGATCCAGAAGTGGACGCATCCAACGGTAAATTTCGCGGGCTTCTTCAATACGGCCGGCTTTTACCAGATCGTAGATGCGCTGGTTTTCTTCAGGGAATGCAATGGAAACACCTGAAACCCAACCATCAGCACCCATTAGAAGTGCTTCAAGACCCAAGTTATCTACACCTGTCAGGATCTTGTAGCGATCGCCACATGTATTGACGATCTCAGTCAGGCGGCGGATGTCGTCTGAGCTTTCCTTAATCGCAACCATACGATCATCTTCAGCAAGCTCTACCATCATTTCTGGTGTCACATCAACACGGTAAGCAACACGGTTGGAGTAAATCATCACAGGAAGATCGCCTGCAGAAGAAATGGCTTTCAGGTTAGTGATCGTCTCATCACGGCTTGTGTGATAGATCGGGGATGGAACCACCATCAGGCCATCTGCGCCTGCTTTGCGGGCTTTGTCTGCCAAATCACATGCTTCACGCGTGCCTGCTTCGTTTACAGTCAGAAGAACTGGCTTGCTGCCCGCAGCAGATTTGGCGATTTTCATCACTTCGATACGCTCATCTGGGCTCAGCATGGAACCTTCGCCCAAGGTACCACATACGATGATACCGGCATTACCTGCATCGATCTGCAAACCTACGCAGCGTTCTGTTTCTTTTGCATCGATTTCACCGTCAGCTGTAAACTTGGTTGTTACAGCAGGCATCATTCCATTCCACATGGTTACTTCCTTCTATTCAACGTAAATTCTTAATTTGGTTGTATGCTACTTCTTAACGAACGTTCGCCAAGAATTTTTTCGTATGTTCACTTTTAGGTTCGCCAAAAATCTGCTCTGGCGGACCAATTTCTTCCATAATCCCCTGATGGAAATACGCCACACGATCAGATACATCGCGGGCAAATCCCATTTCATGAGTAACACAGATCATCGTCATGCCCTCCTCGGCCAGCATGCGCATGGTCTCCAGCACCTCACCCACCAATTCCGGGTCAAGTGCAGACGTCGCTTCATCGAACAGCATATAGTCTGGCTCCATCGCCAATGCACGTGCGATGGCAAGGCGTTGTTGCTGACCACCTGATAAAGCGGACGGGTAAACATCCAACTTGTCTGCAAGGCCCACATGGCGAAGTTGTTTTTCCGCCATTTCCATGGCCTGTGCCTTGGATTGTTTTTTTACAATCCGCGGTGACAAGGCCACATTTTCAATGGCTGTCAGGTGCGGGAAAGAATTCCATTGCTGAAACACCATCCCAAGATTTTGACGTAACTTATTGATATCCGTTCCTTTTTCATGAACAGACACTCCATCAACAATCACTTCCCCTTCCTGAATGCTTTCAAGACCATTAATGCAATAAAGCAAGGTTGACTTACCTGAACCGGAAGATCCGATGACGCTCAAAACTTCACCTTTGGCCACATTCAGATCAATTCCTTTGAGAACGTGCAGCTCTCCGAAATACTTATGGAGTCCCTTGATCTCAATCATGAGGCCCACCTCTCTTCCAATTTCTGTGAGTATTTTGACAGCGGGTATGACAGCAAGAAGTAGAATGCCCCCGCAGACGCTAGAATAATAAATGGCTCTTGTGTTCTGGTGATCAGGATCTGAGAAGCGCGCAATAGCTCCACATATCCAAGAACAGATACCAGTGCACTGTCTTTCACCACGCTAAGGGCAACACCAACCCATGCCGGGAATACTGCTCTCAGTCCAATTGGCCACACCACATAACGCAGATCCTGCCAGTAGCTCATACCTAGTGAGCGGGCGGCACGGCGCATAGGCTCTCCGACTGCTTCGATACCTCCACGGGCTACCTGAGCCACCAGTGAGGCTGTATAAACGCTAAGAACAACTGCACCGGATGCAAAAGGGTCTAAATTAAGGCCAATAATTGGGAAGAAGTTATAGAAGAGTACCAGCTGAATAATCAGCGGCACACTTCTAAACACGTCCAAGATTGAACCGATGGTGGCCCCTGCCACAAATTTGGAGGCTGATAACGCCCAACCAAATACAATACCCAGCACAGTACCTGCGGATATAGATACCGCAGATATCAGCAAAGTACGCCCGGCGGCTTCACCCAGGAATAAAAGGTCTCGTGCCTGAAATTCACTAAAGAAGGCAACTGAATCACTCATATCTTCTTCCTTTCTTTAGTATCTGAACAGACGGCGAGCCGCCAATTTTGAAACAAGTAAAACGATTTTCACGATCACGTAGTAGATTACGGCTGTCATCGCGAAATATTCGAAAATCCGATATGTTTTAGAAGCAAAGAATTGTGTCTCACCAGAGAGTTCCCTAAAGCCAACCAGCATACCGAGGGAGCTCATCAACACCGCCCAAACCATCTGGTTTGTCATTGGGTGGTAAACGATCCTCAAAACCTGCGGAATGATAATTCTGATATAGGCTTGTGTTGCGGTCATCCCTAAAGAACGGGCCGCCCGTAACTGCGTGTCAGGAACTGCCTGAAAACCGCCACGAAAATTTTCCGCAAGATAGCCAGCGTTATTAAAGGATAATCCCATCAAAACAATCAGATAAGGGCTCAAATGCAAGCCAAAAGCCCCAAGACCAAAACCAAAAAAGAACAATTGAAAAAGAACCGGTGTGTTTCGGGCAAGTTCGACCCAAGTGGTTGCAAAAGCCCGAAGAGGTGCAGGACCCGACATCCGAGATATTGCCAGAAGCATCCCAACCACAATTCCGATAATCATGGAAAGCATCGCGACTTCCAATGTCAGAAGACCGGCCTCAAGGAGTTCCGGTAGTTTTCTGATAACAGGGCGCCAGTGAAAATTATAATCCACGATCATATACCTCTCGTGCAAAGGGTCTCCCGCACGGCAATGCGGGAGACAAGTTGATCATTAATACAGGACACCTGGAATACGTAGTTCTGGCGCATCGCCGCCAACATACTTCTTCCAAAGTTCCGCATAACGACCGGAGCGAACCTGATGAGTTACAAACAGGTTGAGGTAGTTCAGCCAGGAAACGTCTTTGCGAGGGCCAACGACTGATGTGTAGTCAGTTGTCCATGGCATACGTGGACCGGCGATGACAGTGTCATATTTTTCTACGATTGGCTTAACAGCTGTGTTTGTCGTGATACCAACGTCAGCTTTACCCTGAGCTACAGCAAGGAAAACTTCGTTTTCGCTTTGGTAACCCTGGTAATTACCTTCCCAGCCGCGCTCTTTCGCGATTTTCAGATATTCTTGTTCTGGAACTGTACCAACAGCTGCCGCAACACGCTTACCCGCAAGATCGTCAAAAGTTACAACGCCGCTGTCTTTACCAACAACTGCTTGTGCGTAATAAATTGCGTATGGAATTGTGAAACCAACTGTTTTCGCACGCTCTAGGCTGTCAGAAGTTGCACCAAATACAACATCTGCACGGTTTGTTACGATAAGTGGAAGACGTTCCGCCCAAGTTGCCGGGATGATTTTTGCTTCAACATCCAATGCTTTTGCAAGGTCAGTACAGTAATCAACATCGAAACCTGCTGGTTCGTTGTTTGAGTCGCGATATCCGATTGGTGGGAAATCAAGAACAACGCCACAACGCAGTTCGCCACGGTCGATAACGTCATCAAGTTTATCAGCTTGTGCTGGGCTCATGGCTAACAGTGTCGCAAGACCTGCACCAAGGGCCGCAGTCTTCATAATTTTAGAAAACATAAGAAAACCTCCAAGTTAGTTCCCCCGACCCTGGCCAATTTGCCTTGTCTCCGCCGGTGGTGAGAGAAACTTATTGTAGATTGGATCCAATATGCAATATATTTTTTACAATGATGTTTTACAATCGTCCGCCATTTGACAGAAACGCGTTAGTCGCCTATTCAAAATGTTATAAAAAACAAGGAGTTTGGATTGTGTATGAGGGTATGAAAGCACGGGCAATTGATCTTGCGAGAACAGCATCGTCATCCGATGTTATTTTCGACGCCCTTCGTGATGAAATCATCAGTGGCAATCTACAAGCTGGTGAGTCGATCCGTCAGGAATACATCGCAAAACTGTTTAACGTCAGCCGAATTCCAGTGCGTGAGGCCCTGAAACGTCTGGAAGCTCAGGGGCTTGTAAAAAATGAACGGTACAAAGGTGCTGTCGTTTCATCCCTCTCTGATGACGAAATCCGCGAGATTTATGAGATTCGCATGAATCTGGAGCCCTTGGTGATCCAGTATTCCGTGGAAAACATGAAGCCAGATACTCTCGCTTTGGCCCGAGAATACTGCGACCGTTTCGGTGAAGAGGAAGACCCCGCCCGCTGGGGAGAGCTTAACCGCAACTTCCATGAAACCTTATACCGGGAATGCAAACGGCCGTTTCATTTAAAGATTGTTGGGGAAGCAATCGACAGGATTGATAGCTACATTCGGGCTCAACTAGTGCTTACAAAGGGTATGAACAAAGCTGTCGTCGAACATCAGGCGATCTTGGACGCCTGCGTTGAGGGGAACGGAAAATTGGCTGCCGACCTCACAAGGCAACATATTGAGGACTCGTACGATTCCTTGATGAGTTTCCTGAATAAAAAAGGGGCTCAATAGAGAGCCCCTTTCACCCCTTTAAACCTACTTGAAAGCTACTGAAGGCAGGTATTCATCTCGGTGGCGATCTTTACGATCAACATCTCGTAAAGATCAGCATCTGGATTTATGGTTGACCCAACTGGATCAAGTGTCCCTGATCTAACCTCTGAACCTTTAGACACGACTTTGACCAACTTTTCGGGGAATTGCGGTTCTCTAAAAATACATACGGCCCCACGGTCTTCGATGACATCTCTCAGTTCCGCGACGCGTTTCGCGGATGCGCCTTCATCGGGACGCAGAAGAATGGATCCTACACCTGTCAATCCATAGTGTTTTTCAAAATACTGAAACGCATCGTGGAAAACGATGTAGGGCTTTGATTTGACACCCTCTAACAAGCCAGCCACTTTCCGATCAGTTGCTTCAATTCTTTCAATAGCCTTTTCAGCATTTGCCTCAAATTGAGCTTTTTTATCAGGGTAAGTTTCAGACAGTTTGCTGGAAATAGCCTTCACCATCTTGATCGCATTTTCGGGATCTAACCATACATGCGCGTCGGATGCACCATGATGATCATGGTCGTCATGTTTTGCATGATCGTGCCCTTTGTGGTCGTCATGCTTCTCATGGTCATGATCTTTGTGATCATGGTGCTTGTGATCGTCATGTTTCTCATGATCATGACCTTTGTGGTCATCATGCTTTTCATGGTCGTGATCATCATGTTTTGCATGGTCATGATCTCTGTGATCGTCATGTCTTTCATGAGATCCGTGATCATGTCCCGCCCAGATACCTCCTTCACGAATGTTATGAAGGGTGAGACCTTTAGTTTCATTTAGTTCGACAGATTTCATTTGCCCGTTCAGTGGTTTGGACAAGAAACTTTCAATATTTGGACCAATCCAAAACACAAGATCAGAAGAAACAATCTTCTTCATTTCAGAGGGGCGCAGATAGTATCCGTGCGGGGAACTGGAACCCGACACAAGAAGATGGTTTTCTCCCTGCTCCCCCATAACCATGGAAACCAGAGAATGAACGGGAGCGATACTAGAGACGACTTTGATGTCTTTAGCGATTGCAGTTTGAGCAGTGATCAAAGTGAGACCAGCAGCAAACAAAGTAGAGATGGATAATTGCTTCATAGTGGTTATGTTATACTATAACATTTCTTTAATCTGCAAGCACAAAAACAAACCCGGGAGGCATCACGCGCTCCCGGGTCAACGATGTTTTAAGACTGGAGAACTCCATAGGGCGGTGCTCTGCTTAGATACCCAGTATTTAAAGCAGGATCAGGTAATTCAGAAACCAAACTTCCGTGAACAACGGGAACTGCGTTCAACAAAAGTATTTCTGAAACGTCTGATGCTGGTAGCGCCGTACCGCCCTTTTCTATTGAGAGGCAAATAGGACAGTTAGACAGTACCTGCTCGGCTACTGGGGTGACATCTTTCCCTGTTTCCAAGTCAATATGACGAAGCCCATAAGCGGTACAAACAATGGTCCGCCCTGGAAGCATGTCGCTGGAAGAATTAGAGGCCGCAATTGCGTGACCAACAGGCAGAAGAAACTGCAAATAAATTGCAAAGAAGGCGAACAGAAAACCCCATCTGTTCCTATGTCTTCTTGCGAGTGTCATTCGTCAGTCTTCACCAGTTTCGAAATTAGATAAGTTTACAATACCAACTATTGCCGTAACCTGAACCCCTAATGAGCCGAGTTGCGGCAATTTGTCGTAAGGTGCGGCCTTATTTTTCGTCTAGCACCTCTATGATTTCCTCTCGACCGATGGTCTCCTCTTTTTCAAGAAGAGATACCAGCTGTTCAATACGAGGTTTGTGATCCTTTAATATACTAATAGCTTTTCCCTCTGCTTCCTGAAGCAGTTTGGAGACTTCACTATCAATTCTGCCCGCCATTTCTTCGCTATAATGCTTTGGTTGCGTGATTTCGCGCCCCAGAAATGGATGAGATTCACTGATCCTGAGATCAACAGGACCGATTTCATCTGACATACCCCACTGAGATACCATGGCCCGCGCAATCTTTGTGGCACGCTTGATGTCGTCATCGGCACCGGAACTGACATTCCCAAGGAAGACCTGTTCTGCAGCCCTGCCCGCCAGCATAACCGCCATCTGATCTTTCAAATAATCTTCAGATTGAGTGTACCGATCTTCTTCTGGCAGCATATGTGTTCCGCCTAAGGATCGGCCACGCGGAATAATCGTCACTTTATAAATGGGGTCTGCATTTGGAAGATAATAGGCAGCCGTTGTGTGCCCCGCCTCATGAATAGCAAGGCGATGGCGTTCATCTTCCTGTATGGCAAGCGTTCTGACGGTACCCAGCAAAATCTTATCTCGGCTCTCATCGAAATGTTGCAGGGTGATTTCAGAAGCCCCTTCGCGTGCCGCAGCAATAGCGGCTTCGTTGGCGAGGTTTTTAAGGTCTGCGCCAGAAAAGCCGGGACATCCGGCAGCTACCGTTTCCAGATCCACTTCTTTGGCCAGTGGTTTTTTCTTTGTATGAACTTTCAAAATGGCCATGCGCGCCTTTTTGTCCGGCAGTTCAAGGGTTACATGCCGATCAAAGCGCCCCGGGCGCAGGAGAGCCGGGTCCAATACATCTGGTCTGTTTGTCGCCGCCAGAACAAAAACCTGTTCATGCCCGGTAAAGCCATCCATTTCAGACAAAATCTGATTGAGCGTTTGTTCGCGCTCATCATTACCGCCGCCAAGTCCGGTTCCCCTCACCCGGCCCACAGCATCCAGTTCGTCGATAAAGATAATGGCTGGGGCTCGTTTTTTGGCTTCTTCGAACATTTTTCGAACCCGAGAAGCGCCCACACCCACAAACATTTCGATAAATTCTGAGGCGGAGATATAGAAGAAATTAACTTCAGCCTCCCCTGCAAGAGCGCGAGCCAGCAAGGTTTTACCCGTACCAGGAGGCCCCATTAAAAGAACACCACGCGGTGGTTCCGCGCCTAATTTCTGGTAATTCTCCGGAAACTTTAGAAAGTCGACAAGCTCAGCGACTTCTCTTTTGGCATTGTCCTGCCCGGCCACATCGTCAAATTTGACCTTCGGGGCGCCTTTCTCTTCACGCTTGGCATCCCCCATTAGGAAATCTGATGCCCCGCGATCTCCGAACCGGTCCATCATGCCTGATTGCATGCGCCTGATCATATAGAAGTAAACACCAATGATCAGCAACCACGGTAGGAAACTCCATAACCAGTTGTTCCCTTCAGGTGCAGGTTCATTCCATATCTGCACGTTCTTTTTTTCAAGCAATGGAATGAGGTCTTCATCCCCGCTTGAAGGCAGACCAGATTGAACATTTCGTACTGGCTCCTGTCGCGATGGGAATTGTCGTGCTGCTTTCAAGGTAGCATCGATAAGTTCCCCTTTCAGGGTAACTGTCTCAACATCCCCCAGTTCCACCAGTTGCTTGAATTCAGTGTAAGAGACTTTCTGAAAAGGTGCCTCCCCTTCGAGTCTTGTGAGCGCCAGAAAACCAAACAGGACAAGTCCAACGACAAAATACCAAACCCATATAGGTTGTAGTTTCATTCAAGCCTCCGGCGGGAACACAAGATAAAGGAGAAAGCGATCCGTTGACTTTATCAGCTGTTCTTCAAGTTGTCTTTGTGAAAACCAGCCAAACGTTTATAAGATGTCGCCACTTCTTCAAGAGTGTCTTCTGGTACGCAAGTATGCTTGTCACCGCATTCACCCTTACACTTTTCTTTGACCATTTCCATCACCCGTTCAGGTCCGGTTTCACGGTTGGCAAGAACGATTTTTGAAACGGCTTCCCGCCGGGCATCTTCGTATTTTTGAAGTAAGGATGGAATATCGCTGCTGTCTTCCGCAATTAAATCTGCAAAGGTCATTGCATCGAGAACCCCTTGAGAAACACCGTTTGACCCGTTGGGATACATGGCATGTGCGGCGTCCCCCATCAAAGTGACAAGTCCAAAGCTCCATTTAGGAATGGGATTCCTGTCGATCATCGGGAATTTATGAATGGAAATTGCGTTCCTATAAAGAGACTTGATATCGAGCCAGTCCAGTTTCCAATCATCAAAGTAAGAGGCAAATTCATCCAATGTGCCTTCTTTATTCCAATCCCCTTGACGGGCTGCTAGGTCTGAAGGAATACGTCTTTCAGCGATCCAGTTGATGTAAGATTTTCCACGCTTGCGACTTTCTTCCCGAATTGGATAGGCGACAAGTTTCAAATCATTATGACCTGCCATGAACATGGACCGTCCATCCAAATACGGATCCATTTCGGTCACACCACGCCAGAGCATTTGCCCTGAATAGTGAGGGGGGCCTTCGTCCGGGTATAGTATTTTTCGTAATCTTGAGTTAATACCATCGGCCCCAATAAGGTAGTCCGCCGTTACATCTTCCCGCTTCTGATCACCCGCGTGATTAGTGAAAGAAGCAATTACCTTGCCCCCCTCTTCCCGATAACTTTCAAAGCGATGATCTTGTACGATCGCGTCCTCACCTAAACGTTCCTTTACTGCGTTAAGTAGAATCATGTGGAAATCGCCACGGTGAATCGAGAATTGCGGAACGTCATATCCAGCAGCCAATCCACGTTTTTCCGACCAGATAAGTTTACCATCGTCAGTGTAATAACTCAGACTGGACGTCTTTATGGCTACTTTTTCAAGCTCGGAGAGAAGACCAAGTTTGCTCAGGCTTGTAACAGAATGAGGCAGCAGGTTGATGCCCACACCCAAAGGTTTAATTTCTGAAACAGATTCATAAATCTTTGATTTAAAGCCCTTTTCATGGAGAGCTAATGCTAAAGTCAATCCAACCAGGCCACCGCCAGCAATAATTCCAACAGGTCTTCCCATGGACAATTCCCCCTAATTAGTTTTATTTGAAACTATATCTGTACGGAGGAAAATAACAAGGGAGTAAAAAATTAGGCCTAAAGATCTATGTGGTAATATTTTCTTAAAATAAGCAGACTACAGAATAGCTAGTTGAATTTTAGGGAAAGTACTCGGTATGGCTGATGCATTTGATCCGTCGTTAAAAGACATGGTCGAAGAATGCTATTTCGAAACAGTGGCTGAAGCCCTTGAAGCGGGACACAGCAACCTTGTAGCACATAAAGAGGGTGTGACCGGGGCCGCCATGCTTCTGTCATCCATGAGCGAGATGGAACATGAAGATGCGAAGGCCGCCATTGTAAGCCTGAACCTTCGCCCCTCCCAATTACATGTGAACTGACCTTAGAAACCGTGCGCGGTTAGCCCATCATCAACCTCGATGATGCTTCCGGTCATGAAATCAGATCCTGGACCCGCTAACAAAAGAAGAGTTCCATCCAGATGTGTTGGCTCACCCACACGGCGGCCAGGAAGACGTGAAATCAGCTTCTTACCTGCGTCTGTTTCCCAGTAATCGCGGTTAATCCCGGTCACGATATAACCCGGGTTAATGCAATTCACCTGAATATTGTAGCGGCCCCATTCATCCGCCAATGCATGTGTCATATGTTTAACGGCGGCTTTTGACATGCAATATGCAATATTCTGTTTCAGAACACGTTGCGAGGCAACTGACGCAATATTGATGATTTTTCCGCCATTGCCATGCTTGATCATGCTACGGCCAACAGCCTGTGCCACAAAGAAAGCACCTTTGGCATTTGTATCCATGACAAAGTCAAAATCTTCTTCGGAAATCTTTTCTGAGGGGCTCAGTGCACTTACACCTGAATTGTTCACCAGAATATCAATTGGCCCCAACTCTGTTTCTGCTGCATGCACACCATCCTGAATGCTCTTGATGTCTGTAACATCCATACGGACAGGTAACGCGCGACCATCAAAGGCTTCAATTTCCTTTGCGAGAGCTTCCAATTTATCAACACTGCGCGCCGCAAGAGAGACTTTTGCACCTGCACGGGCAAGTGTCAGGGCAAACTGCCAACCGAGACCGGAAGAAGCACCAGTTACAAGTGCGTGTTTACCTTCTAAAAAATTCGGGGAGGACAATGATTTTCTCCTATATCACTAGTTTATTTTTATATTCGTCCGAATAGTTTCATTTTAAATGGCTATTTATCTGGTTTCCAACGGAAAATATTGTGACGATGCATAGATTTTTAACAAATTCCGGCCTATTTTCATTGCATAGATAACTGGGAATAAAAAATCGATGGCTGTTTCTGCAAATATTCTGCTCATTTCCGAAGAACCTAACGATTTCATTCTGACATCATTGCAAGATATGGATTTTGGGGTTGTCCAGAAAACGACCACTGAAATTCAACAAGCACCGCAAGTGGCCGAAGGCGCTGATATCGTAGTTCTGCATTTGCCGCAAGCAGATAAAGCCGGGCAGGCCATTGCTGATGATTTGGTGGAACAGAATAAAGCCCTGCTCATTATAGGAGCGAACCACCGCCCATCAGAAATACAATCAATTTCCATAGATTTCTGTGATCTTGAGTTTAAACGCCGCCTCTACTCCCTACACCGCGTCAACATCATGTCGCAGGAATATGAACGCCGATCTGAGACAACAGAGCTCTATGGCCTTAAAAGCGAGCTGGCTGAAGCAGAGGAGACATCACTGGATAAACGTAATGTTCTCATTCTTGGAAATGACAGCACGATGCTAGGTGATACGTTGCTGCACCTTGAGAACAAAACAAATGTGCGGGTTAGCCCCTCCCCTGATGGGACGATTGATTTGCTCCGCGAAAGAAGATTTGATGCGTTGATCGTTTTTGGCGCTGGACAAGGTGATGTTCATTTCCGCCTTTGCACAGACATTCGTGCGGATAGTAGGCTCTACAACCTGCCGATTATCTTCCTGCTGGATAATCGGAATGACCGTAAAGCGGCGTATATTCACGGGGCGTCAGATATAGTTATTTATCCCGATGAACTTGATCAACTAGCTGCCCGCTTAAGTTTGCATACAAGCCGTACAGATTATCGTTTCCAATTGCAGCAGTTATTCCGCACCTCCAAACCGCTTGCCGTGATGGACGGCCTTACAGAGTTGTATTCTTATGGGTTTGTACAAAGCCATTTGGGGCGTCTGATAGAAAACTACCATCAAACGAACCGGCATCTCACATTCGCCGTTATCACGCTGAAAAACCTGGAAGAAATTAACAGCAAATATGGCTATCACGCGGGCGACCAGATCCTTCGCCAAATGGGTAATATCTTGTCTTTTCTGGTGCGTGGTGAAGATTTCTGCGGGCGTTATTCAGGTGATAAATTCATCATCGCGCTGCCCAGTACCAGTATCGAGGATGCAGGTATCGCGCTGAACCGTATCTTTGGAGTCACCAACAACACGGAATATTCGGTTCATGGATCAGAGGAGCCAGTATTCGCTGACATTCATATGGGCTGCGCTCAGCTTCAAGAAGGTGAAACACTGAAAGAAGTAGAAAAACGCGCCAAAAAGGACCGTTTTAACGGATAAACTAATTTTGAACATTCATTCCAGATAGGGCTTGCGATCACTTTCGCAGGCCCTTATCTTTTGTGTTATGAAAATCGATATTATCTCAGATACCGTTTGCCCTTGGTGCCTCATCGGCAAACGAAAAGTGGAAAAGGCTATGCAAGAGCGGCCGGATCTCACTTTCGAAGTGAACTGGCATCCCTTCCAGTTGCATCCTGACATGCCAAAAGAAGGTGCCGATCGCAAAGAATTTACGGCCAAAAAATTTGGATCTGTTGAAAGGGCCCGAGAACTTTATCAGCATGTGGAAAATGCGGGTAAAACAGTTGGTCTTGATTTCCAGTTCAAGAAAATCGCCCGCTCGCCGAACACATTGGATTCCCATCGTCTGATCCTGTGGGCCAATAGCGCTGGCAAGCAGGATGAAATGGTCGAAATTCTGTTCCGTAAATTCTTTATGGACGGTCAGGACCTAGGTGATCATCAGACACTGATTGATGCCGCAGAAGAAGCCGGTATGGATACAACGATTGTTGCTGACTTGCTTAAATCTGACCGCGATTTGGATCGTGTTCAGGCAGAAGAAGGTCAAGCCCGTCAAATCGGTGTTCAAGGTGTTCCCTTCTTCATCATTGACGATAAATATGCGCTTTCAGGGGCGCAAGATCCGGAAGCCTTCTTGCATGTCTTCAAGAAGATCGAGGAAGAAGCCGCGGCCCCTTCCCCATCTGAATAATTTATCAGGCGCTGGCGATACGCGACAGATTTTCTGCAAGTACCGTCACGCCTGAAAGCCTGTCTTCCGCGTGGTTCCAGCTGCGCGTGTAAACCAGCTTGTGATCCCCGCGTAATTTTGCACTTCCCGGCTGACGGGAGATGAATTCAACCAATCCGCCCGGATTGGCAAAGTCATTATTTCTGAACGTCAGAACAGCGCCTTTTGGTCCCGCCTCAATTTTTTCGATATTTGCCTGACGACAATATTGTTTGATGGTCATGACCTTAATCAGATGCTCAACCTCATCCGGCATCGGGCCAAAACGGTCCACCAATTCAACAGCAAAGCCGTCAATTTCTGCACGCGTATCAAGGGCCGCAACGCGGCGGTATAATTCCATACGCAACGACAGATCTGCCACATATTTATCAGGGATCAAGACGGACGTACCGATATTGATGGTTGGTGACCATTTATCTTCAGCTTCTGCTCCATCTTCGAAATCTGATGCTCTTGCATTGGCAACCGCTTCTTCCAACATCTCCTGATAAAGCTCAAACCCAACCTCTTTTACATGGCCGGACTGTTCCTGCCCAAGGAGATTACCAGCACCGCGGATGTCCAGATCATGGCTTGCGAGTGTAAATCCTGCCCCCAATGTATCCAGGGACTGAAGAACGCGTAAGCGTTTCTCGGCAGCTTCGGTCGGTTTCTTGCGCGGTGGCATCGTAAGATAAGCATATGCCCGGGTTTTGGACCGGCCAATGCGCCCCCGGATTTGGTATAGCTGTGCCAACCCAAACATATCAGCCCGATAGGTCACCAGTGTATTCGCCCGCGGAATATCCAATCCACTTTCTACGATATTGGTCGCAACAAGAACATCATACTGCCCGTCATAGAAGGCATTCATGACATCATCCAGATCCTTGGCTGACATTTGCCCATGGGCAGTGACAAACTTCACTTCAGGAACTTGTTCACGCAAGTACTGCCCAACTTCATCCAGATCTTTAAGGCGTGGGCAGACAAAGAAGCTTTGACCACCACGGTAATGTTCACGCATCAAGGCTTCGCGAATAACCACCGGATCAAACGGCAGCACAAAAGTCCGGACTGCCAAACGATCCACAGGCGGTGTCGCGATGATAGACAAATCCCGAATACCCGTCATGGCAAGCTGCAGGGTTCTCGGGATCGGTGTCGCAGTCAGGGTCAAAACATGAAGATCAGACCGCATTTCTTTCAGGCGCTCTTTGTGGGCAACACCGAAATGCTGTTCCTCATCCACAATGACAAGGCCCAGATTTTTGATATTTACCGACTTACCCAAAAGCGCATGGGTACCAACGACAATATCCACCTGACCACTTGCAAGCCCTGCTTTGGTGACATTGGCTTCTTTTGCTGTCACCATACGGGACAGTTGCGCTACATTTACTGGAAGCCCAGTAAAGCGTTCTGAAAATGTTCTGTAATGTTGACGGGCCAGCAATGTGGTCGGGGTGACAATGGCCACCTGTTTGCCAGACAACGCCGCAATAAAGGCCGCCCGCAAGGCCACTTCCGTTTTACCAAAGCCAACATCACCGCACACAAGTCGGTCCATTGGTTTACCTGATGACAAATCACTGATCACATCGCCAATGGCCCGCAATTGATCTTCCGTCTCATCAAAAGGAAAGGCAGCACAGAATTCAGCATACGCGCCAACTGGCGGTGTCAATCGTTCCCCTTTACGAAGTTCACGCGCGGCTGCAATGGCGATCAACTGATCCGCCATCTCCATTACTTTTTTCTTCAGCTTGGCCTTACGGGCCTGCCAACCGGATCCGCCAAGTTTATCAAGAACCGCAGCACTGTCCGCACCGCCATAACGGGACAGCATTTCGATATTTTCAACGGGCAGGTAAATCTTGTCGCCGCCTGCATAATGAAGGGCGACACAATCATGAGGCGCGCCTGAAATATCGATTGTTTGAAGGCCCGTATATTGTCCAATGCCATGTTCCACATGAACAACGTAATCCCCTTCCCCCAACTGGGACGCCTCCGCAATAAATTCACTGCCTTTACGGGCAGCACGCTTAGGCCGCGCCAACCGATCTCCGAGGATATCCTGTTCACTCAGGATCACAAAGTCAGGGGCTTCAAAACCATGCTCAATTGGCAAAACGGTAAGGCCAACTGGTTTCGATCCTTTTCCGGATCCAATTTCCTTGAAATCAGTGATTTCCTGAACGGGGGCAATTCCATGATCCGCCAGTACGGTTTTATTGCGCGCCAATGAGCCTTCTGAGAAATGTGCGAGGATAACCTGGCGTTTTCCCTGCATTGTTGCAACCACATGTTTTCGAACGTGGTCATAGATATTGCTGTCCTGCTGTTTCCGTTCGACCGAAAACTCCCGCCCCTGACGGCCATCAGCATCCAGAATGTTGTCACCCGTTGCACCGCTACGGAACGGGGAAATATGACACAAAGTTCTGGCAGCTGTCAGATCGTTCCATTCTTCTAGGTCCAGATACAAAGCCTTTGGCTCAAGTGGGTGATAATCAGAATGCTTGTCGCCTTCTACTGCTTTTCGGCTTTCATAATAATCTTGAATGGTATCAAGACGCGCTTCCAAAGATTCACCAAACAAATAATCGGTGAAAATCGTGGCATTTGGCACGAGATCAGATACGCGCACCATTTCATTGTGGAAAAGTGGCAGCCAATGCTCCATTCCTGCATGTTTACGCTTTTCACTGACCGCTTCGTAAAGTGGATCCAGTGATGTCACAGATCCAAAATGTTCCCGATATCCGCTTCTGAAACGGCTCACGGAATCATCATCCATCAAAAACTCTGAAGCTGCGATGAAATCTATCGCCGTTAGCTTTTCATCTGAACGCTGGGAAATAGGATCAAAATACCGCATTCCGTCAATCTGATTACCAAACAGGTCAATTCGAACCGGACGGTCTGTGCCCGGTGGAAAAACATCAATAATGCCGCCGCGGATCGCAAACTCGCCAGGCTCCATGACGGTACCGATGCGGCTAAATCCATTGGCAACAAAGAAATCTGTGAGGCGTTTCAGGTTAATGTGGTCGCCAACTTTGACCGGATAACTAGCCTTAGATACCATCTTGGAAGACGGGACCCGCTGCAGGGCCGCATTTACAGTCGTTAGAATAACCCGAGGTGTTTTTGAAGGCGTGCAAAGTTTAACAAGTGCACTCATCCGTTCTGCAACGATTTCGGGGTTTGGTGATACCCGGTCATAAGGCAGACAATCCCATGCAGGAAATGTGATAACTTCAAGTTCAGGATCAAAGAACTTTAAGGCAGCTTCCGTTGTGGCCATGCGCAAGTCTTCACGCAGGATATACAAGATATCCTGAGAGGTCTTTGCCGCATATTGCGACAGGATATACGCGTCATATCCCTCCGGAACGGCTTCCAGAGTGAGAGTGGCGACCTGTTTTTCAGAAGCGACCAGCCTGTCAATCAGACCGGTCATCAAGGCATTAGTCATTATCTTCTACGTGGGCGGGATCGTGTTCGTAGATAGCAAAGTTTTTGAGCTTTTCCATGACTGACGTGTTGTATTCATCTGGAATTTCTTCGCGGCCAACTGCCCAGGCATAAATGCTTGGATCACCTGCCTTCAGCAATTTTTCGTAGATATCCAATTCTTCATCGTCAAATTTCTTCAGATATTTGTTGGCGAAACGGCCAAGCATCAAATCGGTTTCTTTCATTCCTGTATAACGGGAACGATGCAACAGACGTTTACGGCGAATTGTAATATCTTCAGTCATTTCGGAGCTCTTTCACAAGGTATCTGAAGCATATACTCTTTTTAATCTGGAATGTCAGCCCCCCGGCTGGACCCATAGCAAAATTCGAATTAAAGTGCGCTCATGCGACCAGAAGTTCTCTTCCCATTATTTCGCCCAATAAATACCTTAAAAGGTATTGGGCCACGCCTCGCCGCGCTAATTGAAAAATTGGCGGGACCTCATGTGGTGGATGTTCTCTTTCATCTGCCGTCAGGCGCGATTATGCGAGAAGAGATAGAAACTTTAACCCCACAGCATCTGACGCGACAAATTATCATCAAAACGCAGGTTATTAAGCATCATCCGTCTCGAAGTCGCCGTGTCCCCTACAAAATAAGCTGTTTAAGCGGTGATGAGAAACTGACACTGACTTTCTTTAATGGCCGCGAAGACTATTTACGCCGCGCCCTTCCTGAGAGAGAAGAGAGAATTATTTCCGGTAAACTCGAGCAGTTTTCAGGAAGTTACCAAATCACGCATCCGGACCATATCTCCCGTATCAACGAAACAGCAGATATCAAGAGATGTGAACCTGTCTACCCTTTGACGGCCGGTGTCACCAGCAAAACGTTTCATAAAGCGCTCATTCAAGCGCTGGAAGACCTTCCGCATCTTTCTGAATGGACAGACCCTCATCTGATAGGGCGCCAAAATTGGCCCAAGTGGAGGGAGGCGCTTCAAGCCTCCCATAATCCAAATACCATATCCGACCTTGAGCCTGAAAATCTAGTACGGCAGCGTCTGGCCTATGATGAGCTTCTATCGAACCAGGTGGCGCTGGAGCTTGTTCGCCGCAGTATGAGACGGCGCAAAGGTAGACGCTTCGAAGGCAAAGACGGTCTTATCACACAGATTGAAAACGCGCTTCCCTATTCTCTTACCCATGCGCAACAATCCGCCCTGTCAGAGATCTTCGCTGACATGCATAGCGACAATAGAATGCTCCGACTTCTACAAGGTGACGTGGGAAGCGGTAAAACCGCTGTTGCGTTGATGGCGTTGGCGAAATGTGTTCAGTCAGGTGCGCAAGGTGCCATGATGGCACCAACTGAAATTCTGGCGCGACAGCATATTGAAAGCATTAAACCTTTTATAGATGCAGCTGGCCTTAATGTGGCGCTGTTGACCGGGCGTCTAAAAGGCAAGAAACGCGAGGCACTTCTTGAAGAGATCGCAAATGGCAATATTCACATTATCGTTGGAACACATGCTTTGTTTCAAGATGATGTGATTTATCATGATCTTGGCCTCGCCATTATTGATGAACAGCATCGCTTTGGCGTTCATCAGAGACTGTCCTTAAGCGCAAAAGGTCGCCCCGATAAAGGCGGTGTAGATATCCTTGTAATGACCGCAACGCCTATCCCCCGAACTCTGGCTTTAACAGCTTATGGGGATATGGACGTTTCCATCATAGGGGAAAAACCTCCAGGGAGAAAACCTGTCACCACGCGGGCCATTGATATAGCGCGCCTTGATGACCTTGCTAATAGCCTTTCCAGAAAGCTGGCAGATGGGGAACGTATTTACTGGGTTTGTCCATTGGTCGAGGAAAGCGAGGTTATCGACCTTGCTGCTGCTGAGGACCGATATGAATATCTAAATCGTCTCTACCCCGGTCACGTTGGTTTGGTGCATGGCAAAATGAAAGCCGATGAAAAAGACGCAGCCATGCAGAACTTCAAAGAAGGTGTCACCAAAATCCTCGTGGCGACGACCGTTATTGAAGTTGGTGTGGATGTTCCGGAAGCTACAGTTATGGTGATCGAACATTCCGAACGTTTTGGCCTCGCACAACTTCATCAGCTTCGAGGACGTGTAGGCCGCGGTGGTTTGGAAGGATCCTGTCTGCTTTTATACACAGGACCGCTTGGAGAAACACAGAAAGCACGCATTAAAATCATGCGGGAAACGGAAGATGGTTTCAGAATTGCCGAAGAGGATCTACGCCTTCGTGGCGCTGGAGAGTTTCTGGGCACACGACAAAGCGGCATGCCGGTCTTTAAACTGGCTGATCTTGCTCATCACAGTAAGCTATTGAATGTTGCAAGAGATGATGCCCGCGCATTTTTGGAGCAAGACCCTGAACTCAACTCGGAGCGAGGGCAAGCAATCCGCACCCTGCTCTACTTATTTGAAAGAGACAGCGCCATCAGGTATCTCTCTTCAGGTTGATATTAAGATGAGGATTTCTCTTCATCCTCATTTTCACCGTCTTTAGGCCAAATCATGCCCGCCGAAATAACGAGCTTAACCCCCTCTTCCACCGTCATATTCATAAACTTCAGGTCATGTTTTGGAACGAAAAGCAGAAATCCTGATGTGGGGTTCGGCGTTGTCGGTAGAAACACGCTGATCATCGCATCCTCATCCATGTCTGCTACGTCACCTTCCGCTTCACTTGTGACGAAGGCAATGGCCCAGATGCCGCGGCGCGGATATTCAACTAAAACAACTTCACGGAATGACGTACCGGATTGCGCCAATACTGTTTCCATGATCTGTTTCAGGGCATTGTAAATGGATCTTACAACCGGCATCCTTCCAACAATTCTCTCTCCAAATTTTAGGAAAGATCGACCAAGGAAGTTGGCCGTGAGGAAACCTATAAGAATAAGGGCAATAACAGCAACAAGAACACCCATGCCAGGCACACCAAATGGAAGGTATGTTTCTGGATTGTACCGCGCGGGAATAAGAGGCGTTACGTTGGCATCAACAAAATCAACAAAAATGTAGGTCAGGTAAATTGTAATTGCGATCGGCGCAGTCACTACAATACCCGTCAGAAAATAGTTCCTGAGCCGATGCAATAGGCCTACTTTTGGGGCAGGCTCCACTAGAAGTGGCTTGAGTTCACCATCTTCTTCCGGATGTTCAGGCTGCTGATTTTTATGTTTCATGACGCTGTATCACTTGTGAAAATCAAAACGCTCTTACTCGTATGTAAGAGCTGTCAGGATCATAACAACAACTCATAAATCGACTAGCTTTTTCTTTATGCTCGAAATAACTGTTTCTTAATTTTGATATATGACAATCGGCGCAGCTAACTGGTAGAATAACATCTGTCTTAATCTTTGAAATTGGGTAAGCAAGGACTGACGTGGGTATATTATTTCGATATCGCGTATTGATACTCGCATTGCTAGGTTGCACTCTTGTGACACTTTTGGTCGTTGCTTCAGATTTCATTGCATCTTCAGTGATCTATCTGGTTCTTGGAGTTTTCCTTGGAATTATTGTATTTCTGACCATAGATAGGAGCAGCTTTTACTCAGGATCCAAGCAGTTTTTGGAAGTTCTTGCCCCTACGTTGAACTCACTTAACGAAGGCATTTTGGTTTTCGATAACAAAGACCACCTGACTTACATCAACGACACTTTTTACAAACTCTCTCCCATGATGTCGGGTCTAATCAAAGTCGGCATGACTAGAGAGGAAGTCGTCAATCTGTATGTAAGCAGAATTGAGGATGAAGATAGCTTAAGGCGCCTTCAGGAGAACTATGCAGCTTCCAAAAACAATCCAATAGATCGGAATGAGGGGACTGTTGTCAAACTTCCCACTGGCCGCTTTATGTCTTACACGCAGAAAAAAACACCTTCGGGCGGTTTATTTCTTTTTATTCGTGACATAACTGAAGATGTTGCAAAAAGGGAGACACTTCAATTCCAGAGTGAACTTCTGGATATTGTCTATGAGAACCTGCCATTGGGTATTTGTATTCTGGACAAGGAAAACAATATCATCAGCTGGAACAGATCCCTTCAGGATATCACAGGCTTACAAAATGATGAAATATATAAGGGAAAACCCTATCACCTACACCTTCTTGAGGCATTTGACAGATTTTCAGAAAGCGCATCCACCCCTGAAGAGTTTGCAGACAGTGTTTTAGCAGCTTTTGAATCAAAATTTCCGACCAGAGCAGAAAGAGTTTTGAAGAATGGAAAAATAGTAGAAATTTATCGTGCGACCCTGGACGATGGGCGTAAAATCTGCACCATCACAGATGTAACACTGCAACGCACAACTGATAAAATCCTGAAAGATAGCGAAAAACGCTATCGCGAGATGGTGGAACATTCACCAGAAGCTATTTTCGTTCATAAAAACAGCATCGTCATATACGCCAATGACGCAGCGGTAAAATTACTCGAAGCCAAAGATCTTCATGATGTAATTGGGACAAAGATAGATCGTTATTTTGCGCACGAAGATCTGGAAAAACTGCAGCATCATCTTTATCAGGACGAAGATCTTGATACCGATACGGATTATCCAGCTGAAACAGGTCGTATCATCCTCAATAGCGGAGATCTGGTAGATGTTGAGGTTGATTCAACTTCACTTCTCTACGGAAAAAAGCCTGTCTTACAAGTGATTGTCCGTAATATTTCTGCGCAAAAGAAAACCCAGGAGCTCCTTAAACAAGCGAAAGAAGAAGCGGAGTATGCTGCTCAGCTAAAATCAACCTTCCTCGCTAATATGAGCCATGAGCTCAGAACCCCACTTAACGCTGTTATTGGATTTTCTGAGATTATCAGGGGACAGATTTTCGGGAAGATTGGATCCCCGAAATATGTCGAATATGCTGATGACATCCACGCCAGCGGGCTGCATCTTCTTGATCTTATCAACGACATTCTGGATCTTTCCAAGGTAGATGCTGGCGGCATGGACTTGCTTGAAGAGAAAATTGATGTCTCTGAAATTATTAAAGTCTGTATGAGGATCGCCGAGCCACAAAGGGCGAAATCAGGTGTCTATCTCGAATTCGAGGAACCGGATACTCACCCTAAAATTCATGCAGACAAGAAGATGCTCAAACAGGTTCTTCTAAACCTGCTCTCTAACGCCTTCAAATTCACCCCACAAGAAGGAAAAGTAAGTATCAACGTGAAATCAGGTACAGATGGCAGCTTAACAATTACGGTAAGTGATGAAGGGATCGGTATCAAAAAGAATGATATTGAAAAAGCTCTCACTGCATTTGTGCAGATCGATGGGGAACTCGGACGTAAATATCAAGGTACCGGATTGGGGCTCCCTCTTTCCAAACGTCTGATGGAGTTGCATGGGGGCACTCTTGACCTGAAAAGTTCCTTTGGCAATGGAACAACTGTGTATCTTTCCTTCCCGGCGGAGCGGGTTTTGACCAAGGCTGCTTGATCGGCCCAAAATAATTCTATATTGTTTGACGCAAATCATTTAACGAATTGCAGAACATATCTGGAAAAGATATGTCTCACAGGAGGTTCAGGTGCGTCTCGAAAACAAAACAGCGGTTATCACGGGTGCAGGATCAGGCTTTGGTGAAGGTATGGCTTTACGCTTTGCTGAAGAAGGGGCAAAAGTTGTTGTCAGTGACATTAATGGGGATGCAGCAAAGCGCGTTGCGGATGATATCATCGCAAAAGGTGGTCAGGCGATTGCTGATGTTACTGATGTAACGGATGCCGCACAGGTGCAGGCAATGACGGACAACAGCCTGAAAAACTATGGCAGCCTGGATATTCTGGTGAATAATGCGGGAATGCCACAACGCAATGCGCCGATGCTGGAAACTGACGAAGCAACTTTCCAGAAAATCTATGATGTAAACGTAAAAAGCATCTTCTTCACTACAAAATCAGTTGTTCCTGTTATGCAGGAACAAAAAGGTGGAAATATTCTAAATATCGCCTCTACAGCAGCCTTGAGCCCCCGTCCCGGCCTTGTCTGGTACAATTCCAGTAAAGGCGCAGTAGTGACCATGACTAAAGCTATGGCTGTTGAATTGGCCCCTCAGCAGATCCGTGTGAATGCACTGTGTCCTGTAATCGCAATGACCGGCATGACTGTAGAATTTATGGGCGGTGAAGATACTCCAGAAATCCGGGAAAAATTCCAGTCAACCATTCCGCTTGGACGTATGAACACACCGCGGGATCTAGCAAATGCTGCCTTGTACCTAACATCTGACGAAGCCTCGTTCATTACAGGCGTGGCGATGGAAGTTGACGGCGGTCGTTGCATCTAATAACGGATCATATTCTCGAAAAAGCGGGCCATGTGATGGTCCGCTTTTTTTATTTTCGACTATTTGATCTGATCATAGGACTTCAAGGGTAAAGCCTGAATAAAGATCACAAGATCCACAACGTAGTTATAAAAAATAGTAGGACAGAAGGTCAGTATTGTCCCCAAGTGAACTGGATCTGAACCAAGTGAAGCGAAGCTAGAAGAAAGCCCTGCTTTTCTAAACCTGTTGTTTATGAATCCAAAGAAGCCTGAATTTCAGGAGCAATTGAATAAAATGCAAACACCTTTGCTATCTGGGACAATTTTGCAATCCAACAGTGCACAGTAGTAATGTCTACTATCATCACCCGTTGTCTAGATGAGCTAGCGGGTGTTTTTTTGTTTCAGAACGAGTTTGTTTTATCTAAGTTAGAGGCCGGTTCAACAAACGGTTAAACGAGGTAGATCGGTGCAGACTATATTTATCATGGTGAAATGTGAGCTTGGAAAGGCTTATGAAGTCGCTAATCGCTGTGTTGAACAGGTTGAAAATGTATCTGAAGTCTATTCTGTATCAGGTAAATACGACCTGATGGTCAAATGTTTCCTGGAGGACGATCAGGATATCGGCCACTTTGTGAATGAACAAATTCAGACTCTACCCCACATCAAAGATACTTTTACTATGATCACATTTAAGGCGTTTGCATAACTATTACTGGAATTGACTACATTCAGGTTATGCTCAATGGGTTAAATTGTTACATTTGATTCTCTTTCTGACATTCAGATCGTTACAAATAATGGCTCATCAGTAGTAAAATGTGATGACGTCAAAAAAAATTCATAAAGGTCACTATAAGGAAATAAGAGTTAATCCGTCTTTCCTATGATTTCTTTTTCGCCCTACGACCATATTCGAATACACCGATGGTAGAATAATCTAGAATGTTAGTTGCCAACTTGGGTTCCGGCGTTCAGCAAATTTTTTTCATTATGTTTTTCATAGCCTTAGGCAACGTGAAAAAGATTCACAATCATACCGTTAAGTTGATATAAACCAATTTCAGGATTTTAGGAATATCCACTAAATTTGAAATAACATGCAATTAGTATACTTATTCTAATGTGCCTAAAGTCTTAATTCCAACAGATACACTACATTACAAATGTAATTATTTGTAACATTAGAATATATAAATTAACTCACTGGTAATAATTTCCTGTTTTCTTGTGCCTCGGAAAACGAGGGGAAACCCCTTGTCACTGTTACTTAAATGGGCAAATGCCTTTCTTTGCGTGATGAAGGAAAATCAAATGGGTGTTACATACAGCTTTAAAAAAGCCGCCCTGAATGCACAGAAAACGATGGCGCTTCTAGAGGATCGAAAGATCAAGAAGATCCCACAGAATTTTACTATCTGGTTTGAGTATCTCAGCGACGAAAACCCTGAAATCAAGGAAGTCGTTAATCGATTGATCGCGGAGCGTGGCAAGTTTAATGATGAAGTCGCGCAGCAGATCTACAATGAATTCTTCTCGCATGAGAAAGAAAGCAAACAGATCCGCGAAACCAATCGCCTCATGCAGCAATCCATGGAAACGCTGCTTCGGGAAATTCGCTGTTCAAGTAATGGCCTGACAAACTACGAAGAAACTTTGGAAAATTTTGCAGGAAGTGCAGAAGGATCCAGCGTAGATGAAATGCAGCATATGGTCGCTCGCGTAATTAATGAAACGCGCCAAATGTCTGCTCAATCTAAGATACTAAATGAAAGCCTCAATCAGGCTTCTGCAGAAATCGATATTCTTCGGGAAAAACTCGAAACAATTGAGCATGAAAATCTAACAGACTCCCTCACCGGAATTGCCAATCGCAAGCGGTTTGATATGGTTTTGGAAGAATATAGTGAACGAAGCAAAAACGGCGACACAAGCATGTGTCTTGTAATGTCTGATATTGATCACTTTAAGAAATTCAACGACGACCACGGACACCTTTTTGGTGATCAGGTTCTAAAGCTGGTAGCGCAAACCTTACATAATGGCATCAATGAAATTGGTATAGCAGCGCGTTACGGCGGTGAAGAATTTGGCATTATCCTGCCAGAGACAAATATCAATAAAGCCATTCGCCTCGCCGATGAATTACGTGAAAGCGTTTCAAGCAAGAAACTAGTGAAACGGAATACTGGTACAAATGTCGGGAAAATCACCATGTCATTCGGCGTTGCACAGTTCGATCCGAAGGAAAGCATTAATGACTTCGTCTCCCGTGCTGATCAGGCACTTTATTGTGCTAAGGCTGCTGGCAGAAACCAGGTTAAAACATTTAATAGTTCAATGCAGATATCTGCGTAATCAGCCATAATCAGACTTCGAAACAACATTAAAATCAGTTACCATCCGGTAGCTGATTTTTTTTGATCTTCTTCGATGCGATACATTTTTTCATATTTTTTGAATTTTTTTGTATTACATTGATCCTAATTAATGCTAGATAAAAATAAAGATGGAGGGAGCAATCCATATGAGTTTTGAAACAATCAAATTCGAAATCGATCAGGGTGTTGCAAAAATTACTCTAAATCGTCCTGAAAAGATGAATACTTTCAATGGGAAGATGTTCGACGAGCTTCGGGACATTATGCCAAAATTGGAAGGTGATGATGTCCGCGCTGTTCTGATCACTGGCGAAGGCCGTGCATTTGGTGCCGGTGCTGATCTTTCAGATGGTGACGGCCTTGATGTTCGTGAGGCGCTTAGCAAAAACTACAATCCACTTATTCGATTCCTGACGAGCTTGGAAAAGCCGGTTATCAGTGCAGTAAATGGGCCAGCCGCAGGTGCAAGCGTTTCTTTGGCGTTAGCTGCTGATATCTGTCTTGCTGCCAAGTCTGCATATTTCCTTCAGGCCTTCTGCCATATCGGTCTTGTACCTGATGCGGGTGGTACCTACTTCCTGCCACGCAAGGTTGGCATGGCCAAAGCAATGGGCATGGCCCTACTTGGCGATAAGATCCCAGCGGAACAGGCTGAAGATATGGGTCTGATTTGGAAAGTCTGTGAAGATGATGCTCTTATGACAGAAGCTACCGAATTAGCAGCAAGATTTGCAAAAGGCCCTACTAAAGGTCTTGGCATGATCAAAAAAGCTATTCGTGCAGGCGTGACTAATACAATGGATGATCAGCTTGATCTTGAAGTTGATCTGCAGGAAGCCGCTTCAAACACAGATGACTTCAAAGAAGGTGTTCTGGCTTTCGCTCAAAAACGCGCCCCGAATTTCACAGGTAAGTAATAGTGACTGAAATAACGTACCTTTCTGCGCAGGAACTGGCAGAAAAGGTGTCCGAGGCCATGTATGCAGATGATCTGGCCTCGCAGCACCTTGGAATTACCCTGGATGAAATTGGACCAGGGACAGCAACAATGTCCATGTTGGTGACAGATGTTATGCTAAATGGCCATAAAACGTGTCATGGTGGATATATCTTTACATTGGCAGATACGGCCTTCGCCTTTGCGTGCAATGCCTGCAATCAAAATACCGTAGCCGGTGCCGCACAGATTAACTACCTGAAAGCTGTTCCAAATGGCACGCGTATGATTGCCAAAGCCGTTGAAATCAACCGTACCAAACGGACGGGTTTATATGATATATCGGTCACGGATCAGGACGGCAATTTGGTTGCCTCTTTCCGTGGGAATTCTCACACAATTAAAGGTCAGCGGATCCCTGGCCTTGAAGCAAAAGAAGAAGAAAAATGAAAAACGTATTTATTTGCGATGCAATTCGTACTCCTATTGGCCGTTATGGCGGCTCTCTTTCTCAGGTGCGCACAGATGACTTGGGTGCGGTGCCGTTGAAAGCTCTGATGGAGCGTAACGCAAATGTCGATTGGTCAAAAGTTGACGACGTTCTTTACGGTAATGCCAATCAGGCTGGTGAAGATAACCGTAACGTGGCCCGGATGAGCTCCCTACTCGCAGGTCTGCCAACAGACGTTCCGGGTGCAACAGTAAACCGCCTTTGTGGCTCCGGTCTTGATGCGACCGCGGGTGCTGCCCGTCAGATCATGACTGGTGAAGCTGAACTAACAATCTCAGGCGGTGTTGAAAGCATGAGCCGCGCGCCATTTGTGATGGGCAAGGCCACATCCGCTTTCAGCCGCAATGCAGAAATTTATGACACAACAATCGGCTGGCGCTTTGTCAACAAACTGATGAAGGAACAGTATGGCACTGACAGTATGCCAGAAACCGCTGAAAATGTTGCAGATGACTATGGTGTCAACCGTGAAGATCAGGATCTGTTCGCTTTACGTAGTCAGGAAAAAGCCGCCGCGGCACAAGCAAACGGAAATCTGGCAGAAGAAATTACTGCGGTAACAATCCCGCAGCGCAAAGGCGATGCCATCATTGTCGATAAGGATGAGCATCCACGTGCGACCACCATCGAAAAACTGGCCGCTCTTCGTCCGATTGTCCGTCCTGATGGTACTGTTACTGCGGGTAACGCTTCTGGTGTGAACGATGGTGCGTGTGCACTGCTGCTGGCATCTGAACAGGCCATTAAAGATTATTCATTGACACCTAAAGCCCGCGTTATTGCAACTGCGGTTGCAGGCGTGCCACCGCGCATCATGGGCATCGGCCCTGCTCCAGCATCACAGAAAGTTCTGAAACTTGCAGGTCTTTCCATTGATGACATGGATGTCATTGAACTTAATGAAGCGTTTGCAGCACAAGGACTTGCTGTAACACGTGAACTTGGAATTGCTGACGATGACCCTAGGGTCAATCCACAAGGCGGTGCGATTGCACTTGGCCACCCATTGGGTATGTCAGGCGCACGTCTTGCGACGACGGCAACTTATCAACTGCAAAGAAATGGCGGTCGCTACGCCCTCTGCACCATGTGTATTGGTGTGGGGCAAGGCATCGCCATGATTATTGAAAAGGCCTAACAAAGAGCCTTAGAAAGAGTTTGGGAGGAAGTATGAGCCGTTTAACCCCACCAAAGAAAGACGATCTGGATCCTATTGAATATGCAAGCCGGGACGAAATCTCGGCATTGCAACTGGAACGTTTGCAATGGTCTGTGAACCACGCTTACGAAAATGTTGCCATGTTCAAAGAACGTTTTGATGAAAATGGTGTTCATCCATCTGACATCAAGACACTGGAAGATCTAAGTAAGATGCCTTTCTGTAAAAAGCAGGATCTTCGCGACAACTATCCTTTTGGATTGTTTGCAGTTCCTCGCTCTGAAGTGGTTCGTCTCCATGCTTCCTCTGGAACGACAGGCCGTGCAACTGTTGTTGGTTACACCCAAAGTGATATTGATAACTGGGCTGACCTTGTTGCACGCTCTATCCGGGCGGCAGGTGGCACACGCGACCATATGGTTCATGTGACATATGGATATGGCTTATTTACAGGTGGCCTTGGCGCCCATTATGGTGCGGAACGCCTTGGATGTACCGTCGTCCCCATGTCGGGCGGTCAAACTGAACGCCAGGTTCAGATCATTCAGGATTTCCAACCTGAAATTATCATGGTCACCCCATCTTACATGATGGCCTTGGCCGAAGAATTTCATCGCCAAGGCATTGATCCACGTTCCTCTTCCCTCAAAGCTGGTATTTTTGGGGCAGAGCCATGGAGTGAAGGCATGCGCGACCAAATCGAAAGCGCGTTTGATATTGACGCCTTGGATATCTATGGCCTGTCAGAGGTTATGGGACCCGGTGTTGCCAGTGAATGTCTGGAAACAAAAGATGGTCTGACTATTTGGGAAGATCATTTCTACCCGGAAATCATTGATCCGGAAACGGGTGATGTTCTGCCAGACGGTGAAAAAGGTGAGCTTGTCTTCACATCTCTTACCAAAGAAGCTTTCCCGGTTATTCGTTATCGTACAGGTGACCTGACACGCTTGCTCCCGGGAACAGCGCGTTCCATGCGCCGGATTGAAAAAATTACAGGCCGTGTGGATGATATGTTGATTATCCGCGGCGTGAACCTCTTCCCTAGCCATGTTGAAGATCTAGTCGTTGCAACGGAAGGTTTAACTGCTCATTATGTGTTGGAAGTAACACGTGAAGGAATTCTGGATGAGTTGACCATCCGCGTTGAAAAAGATCCTGTTGCCCCTGCAGATGATAGCGCGGCTGGATATCTTCAGAAACGCATTAAGGGTGTTCTTGGTGTTTCAACAAAAGTAATCTTGTGTGATCCAGGTGAAGTAGAGCGTTCAGTTGGCAAGGCGAAAAGGGTAATTGATCGCCGAAACCTCTAACAGATAGGCGATAAAATGAGCGGAACATTCAACGGTTTTTCCAAAGATCTTCTGAAATTTTATGAAGAGCTAAAAGAAAATAACACTCGCGAATGGTTTCAGGAAAATAAGCCCAGATATCGAGAGGTCGCGCTTTTACCGATGTGCGACTTCATTCAGGATTTTGCAGAACGCCTTGACGATATAGCCCCTCGATATATTGCGGATCCGCGCCCAAATGGCGGATCCGTTTTTCGTATCCACAGGGATGTTCGGTTTTCTAAAGACAAAAAACCCTACAAGGAACATCTGGCGTGTCAGTTCCGCCATCAGGCAGGTAAAGACGCCCACGCGCCAGGCTATTATCTTCATGTGGATTTAGAAGGGGTCCGAATGGGCTGTGGTATCTGGATGCCCCCTGCCCCAAAACTTGCGCTGATCAGGGCCGCTATTAATGAAAACTCGGACAGGTGGAATGAAATCAGGACGGCACCAGAAATTCTGGATATGTTTGATGGTATCCACGGGGATGGCCTGAAGACGACCCCTAAGGGATATGCAAAAGATCACCCCAATATCGAAGATCTTCGTCGCAAAACTTTTTTCCTTATGCGAAAATGTCCACACGACATCCTGTTTAGCGAAGAATTATTAGATGTTGTTGAAGAGACATACCGCAAGGCTGATCCGTTCATGAAATTCATGACTGATGCAGTGGAACTTCCCTTTCAATAAGGGAAATCAGCTAAATCCTTAAAATTACGAAAATTTTAACTTCTGGCTGTTAGCATTCATATAAATTGGCTTTATCGCTAAAACAGGCGAACGGAGTTGTGTGATGATGAATGTAATTGAATTTCAACCGGATTCTATGCTGGACCTATACAGCACGGCGCATTTTATGATCATGCAACAAGGTGAAAACGCGATCAACCTTCTGGACGAAGAAGCGCAGTCCCTCAGGAAAAAGGGCGCGACTGAAGAGCTGAATGCTTGCCTACATCTCTTGAGAGTAGTTCAGGAGCTGATTGATATGGAAATCAAAGGCCCCATTCACTAATAAAAAAACCTCCCAAATGGGAGGTTTTTTCTTTGGTATTTTCGAACGATCAGTTTTTGAGAACCACACGTCCCATAACTTTACCTTCACGAAGATCATTAAGCGCTTGATCTGCCTCACACATTGGGCGGTGATCCAAGTTCAGTGTCTGCAACTTTCCTTGCTTGGCAAGATCCATCAATTCGTGCATCTCCTCTAGGCTGCCCACGAATGTACCTTCGATTGCGATCGCTTTAATCGGGAACATTGGAAGCGGCATAGAGAACCCGCCACCAAACAGGCCAACGATTACCAATTTACCGCCTTTTGCCAGTACGCTTGAGCCGAATTTTGCGCTGCTTTCTGCGCCAACAAAATCAATGGCACCGTTCACACCACCGTTGGTCAGACGCATCAGTTCTTTGAATTGATCGCGGTCATTTGGATCAAAAGCAGCGTCTGCGCCCGCATCAAGACCCATTTGACGTTTTTCAGGATCAATGTCAGCAACATATATTTTTGCGTTGGTAACGGATCTGGCAATGGCCAATCCAGCCATACCAACACCACCGCAACCGATAATCAGCAAAGATCCATTATCTGTTCTGGATTTAACCTTTTTAAGAGCGCTGTAGGCGGTCAGGCCTGAGCATGTGTAGGTACAAGCGGATTCTTTGTCGATGCCTTCATAATCCAACAGGTATTTTGCATCAGGAACAACAAGGTGGTCGCTGTAACCGCCATCCACATCAATGCCGAGGGCCTGTGGCCGGTTGCACAGGTGACCATTACCCGCTTCGCAGATATGGCATTCGTCACAGCCGATCCAAGGATAAACAACGCGCTTATCGCCAATGTTTACACCGGAGACGTCATCTCCAACAGCAACAACCTCACCCACGATCTCATGACCTAGAGTAAAGGGAAGTGGGCGTTTACCCTTAACATCAAGATGTTTGCCGCCACCAAGGTCAAAATGTCCTTCCCATATGTGAATGTCACTGTGGCACACACCGCAGGCGGAGATTTTCATCAACACCTGTTTACCGCTCACTGCTGGGGCTTCTTTTGTGTTTTCTACGAGTGGCTGACCATACTCTTCAAACTGATAGCTTTTCATGATTATCCCTTGCGCTCCTGCTGGATCTTATTGCTTCTTTTTATGAAATCCTATGGAGACACAATACCAAGCCGGGCAGCTTAGTAAAACACCTATTTATGACTATCCTGTCGAAGCTGGTAAGAATTGCCCTCCGTCTTCAAGAAACTCTCTGATAGCCTTGTCAAATGGAGCCACCAGATTTCTATTCTTGCTGGAAAGCCATACATGGTAGGTTAATTTAGACGCCAACAGGATTGTTTTTTCTTTTTCCAGCTTAAAAGCATTCACCATTCCTTCTGGCAGTAAAATGGCATCAACGCGTTTTTTTCGAAATATTGAGTGAAGAGTATCTATATTATCTACAGCTACTATATTTCGAGGGACGAAATTTTTTACAGCTTCATCCATCCAAACCCAACCCCGCAGAATTCCTATTTTCCCCTTATAATCCTGATATTTTTTCAAATCTGGGACGCGGCTGACAAACATTCCATTTGTCGTGAAAAGTGGAGTTGGAACCTTAATGGCGCTGCTGCCTACCCGTCTTTTATAATAGCTGATCCGCCCAACTTCTCCGTCAATATCGTGACTGAGAAGCATTTTCGTTCCACGTTTTCCTGGAATGTACAAAATTTTAGCGCAAATGCCGTTTTTGGATAACTGTTTCTCTAGTTGAGAGGCTAGTGAGGGATAGTTTTCAAAGCTCGAATCTGCAGCCAGGTTTAAGCAATCCGCATAGGCATTAGCGCTCACTAGTAGTGACGCCAAGCACCCTAGAATAAACTTAAACAAAACACCCATTCATCAACTACCTTTCGCCCCCACACTTAAGATAGTGCAAATATATCAGTTTAGATAAGCATTACAATAATATAGGGATAGAGAGAAATACCAAAACAGCGTTTTTCAGCTTGGTGAAGCGTGATGACGCTTCACCATATTTCTTGTCAAAAAGACTTAAAAACGGCCTGCCTGATAATCATCAAAGGCTTGAAGCACTTCCGATCTTGTGTTCATGACGAAAGGCCCACCCCTGACGATATCTTCCTTGATCTGCTTACCAGAGACAAAAAGGCAACGAGAAGGTCCGTCTTCGGCCTTCACAGTAACTTCGTCGCCATAATTCAAGACAGCGAGGTCACCTTGATGGATTTCTCTTTCGCCAACCGTTGTGATGCCTTCAATACCAAAAACAAAAGCATGATGATCTTCATCTACCGCTTGCGTGAAGTCTTGGCCTTCTTCAAGTTCAATATCCATAAACTGAGGTGTGGTAATCTCGTTGGTCACCGGCCCAACATCACCCGAGGATAATTCACCCGCCACCAATCTGACATTCACACCATCAACATTGATGACGGGGATGCTTTCAGGTGGAAATTCCTGATATCCCGGGTCCATCATTTTATGTGTAGAAGGCAAATTCACCCAAAGCTGGAACCCTTTTAAGAGCCCCTCTTCCTGTTCCGGCATTTCAGAATGGATAATTCCACGGCCAGCTGTCATCCACTGTACACCCCCCGGGATAATCACGCCTTCATGGCCTGCGTTATCCTTGTGTCGCATACGGCCCGCCAAAAGATAAGTAACGGTTTCAAACCCGCGATGAGGATGTGAAGGAAAACCCCCGATGTAATCCTGCGGTTGGTCCGTACCGAACACATCAAGCAGAAGAAACGGATCCAGATTATCAAGTTCCGGACCGCCAATATATCGCCGAAGTTTGACACCATCGCCATCTGAAGCCTCGACACCTTTCAGATAACCAAGAATTTCGCGTTTTTTCGTTGTCATCGTTTCAACCTTAAAAACGCACCCCTTTCGGCATAACATAAGGTCAAATGACAGGAATTAAACCAAAATCTTTGAAAAAAGTATGAAGAGTGAGATGCATGGCGGGAAGTTGCCTCCCCTGGACTAAACTTCCCGCCGTCTCCCCCCTCTGGGAATTGCATTAATAATTCTGTCCGCCTTCCGGAGGCTGGAACACAGACAAGATTTTCTCTTTCCAAACCTTGTCTTCATAAAAATCGCCTGGCTCCTGATAAGAAATGCCGCGGCGTTTCATTTCCGCGCAGAAAATATCAGCGACCAACTGTGGTGTTAAATCATGTGTGTGATCATCATATGACGCGGCTTCAGCCTCGTTTTTAAAACAATGAGCTTTCCACAATACGGACACCCGGACCTGTCCGAAGTCAAAAACCTCCCGCAGCTTTCCATCGTCGATCAGTTCCCATTGATCTTTTTCATTGAGTTGCAGGATCGCGTCATAGCCAACATCATCATAATTCTGGCGCTGTTCTGCAGGACCAATCCCGCCAACGCGATGATACATATATTCGTTATCCGCCAACACACAGCGATTAAAGTATGGCGGAGATTCTGTTCTCGACGGTTGCCCAAGTCCGTCTGGCCAATATTCAAATTCACCGCCAATTCCGTCGTAAAACCATGTAATGGCCGATGCTACAGGAATTGCCCATTCGTGAAACAGGCCCGAATACCCCATAGGTGCCAGCATCCAGCTTGGAACTTCCTTGTTCTGAGCCCCGCGGAAGAACGGCAGGTCCAAATGAAAAGGCGCTTCGGGTGTCGGTAGGTTCAGGTTTGTCATCATGGCGACAGGGCGAATAACTTCCGCTTGAAATGATGACTTGGCGGCTTCGATAAAGCGTTCATTGTGAAAGAACGGCTCTGCGCCCTCAAAAACCACATTCCCACCTAACGCCCAAAAATTACGGAACCAGCCACCAGCCAATTGTTCATCATTCTTATGGACTGCCGCTAGAGTCTTATAGGGTGCCCCTTTTCGAATGAGGTTCATGATGCCATCAGCATCATCAAATGCTTTGTCCATCTTTATGGGAGGTGCTAGCAGGTTTTTGCTGCGAACTATTCTGTTCATGACCGTTATCCAGTTCTTTTTGTTCTGAAGATAGGTAACTTGCGCAGCATGCTATCCAGACATTCGTTCTACAGCAAACGACTTATATTTGCGCATGCATTAGAAAATGTTATGCTGGGTTAGATAATGTGAGGAATAATGAAAAGAGAACTTCCCCCACTCAATCAGCTTAAGAGTTTTGAAGCCGCTGCAAGACATCAAAGCTTCGCTGCAGCAGCACTGGAGTTACACGTAACACCAGCTGCGGTCAGCAGGCTTGTGAAGTCACTGGAAGAATATCTGGAAGTACCTCTTTTTAACCGTGGAGCCAGTCACGTCACTCTCACATCGCACGGGCAAAAATATCTGGGACGTATCACTGGTGCCTTAGATGAAATTGCTGTTGCAACATCAGAAATAAGAGGCGAATGGGAGCGAAAACTGACCATCGCTGCTTTTCCATCCGTTGCCCAAAGGTGGCTCATCCCAGTGTGGGCCGAATTTTCAAAACGTTATCCCAATATGAAGATTGAAGTCAGGAACACGATGACCCCACCTGGTCATGGTGCTGATGGAATTGACGCCTCCATCCGCGTGGTCCCTCCCAACGACACAACCTTGATTTGGGAGAAAATCCACAACGATACTTTATTCCCTGTATGCAGTCCTTCTTATCTCAAGCAATGTGTAAATGGCCGTTATACGCGCATACACTGCCGAACGCGAAACTACGATTGGGGTAACTGGTATGAACATGCAAAAATCCCCAAACCCCAAAGTCAGCACATTGCGGACATGGAATTCGATAGTCTTTTGTCCGCGATTGAGGCGGCTATTCAGGGAATTGGCGTTACAGTTGCCATCAGAAGCGTCGTGGAACCTGAGCTAAACTCTGGCGCTCTTGTTCCTGCTTTTCCGAACATCTCCCCCATACCTTGTCCTTTTTACCTTACCTACCCCCAGTTTCGCGCCAACCACCCTACCCTTACGGCGTTTATGGAATTTGTGACGAAAAAGTAAGAGTTGATTGGCAGCTTAAAATCAACCTTGTTTAGTTTTTATAAATTACATTATGTTATGTATAAACACCTCAATAACAAGGAATGTAAATGTCAAATCGCACCCTCGATATAGATGCAGTACAGGCATTTGTTCATGTCGCTGAACTGGGCAGCTTTACCCATACGGCCAAAGCCATGCGGACGACCCAATCTGGAGTGAGCCTTAAACTAAAACGCCTAGAGGAGCGATTAGGCTATAAACTCTTGGAGCGAACCCCACGCCGCGTCAGCCTGACAGAAAAGGGGTCCATTTTTCTCGATAAAGCGAAAGATCTGCTTGTAGCCCATGAAGATGCCCTTCAAATATCAAATAACACCAAGATCAAGCTAGCAATCGGCATTAGTGATCATGTCGCAGGTCCAGAGCTGCCGTCACTCATTTCCAGAATAAACACACATGACCCAAAATTGTTGATTGAAATCCGCATCGCCTCTTCCGCCGATTTGTTACGCTCTTTTGATCAGCGGGAACTGGATACCGTTTTGGTAAGGTTCAACAAAGATCGCACAGACAGTGAAGTAATAGCCTATGAAAAATACAGCTGGTTTGCGGCACCAAATTGGAAAATGAAGGCTGGAGATCCTCTTCCACTTGCAACAATGCCAGAACCTTGTGGTGTGAGGCATATGGCCGGTTTACTTCTGGATGAGGACGGCATCAAGTGGACCGAAACTTTTGTTGGCGGCGGCATACCTGCTGTATCTGCGGCCGTCATCGCAGGCCTTGGCATTTCAGCACTTCCCGCACGCATGTTGCCTATGGGTGCCAAAGATGTTGGGCAGGAACTTGGCCTTCCCGAATTGCCTCGCCTGCCGATTACGCTACATACGCGGGTTGTTGATCAGCGTTCCCGGCAAGCGATTGACGTTCTATCTGCGGCTTTCAAAGCTGTTGTGCGTGATTAAAACGACCCAGCAACAAAGGATCGCTTCAATCAGCCAGCGCGTATTGCGCTAAGCCATTGCCCATAGACCAGTTTTCGGGTTGAGCCTCAACGATATTGATGAGGATGTCTTCTGAGCGCACGCCAGGATCCAGCCGAAGCCGTTCAACAATTTTTTGAAATAGTGCTTTCTTCTGATCCTTATTGCGGGTGTTCATCGCAAAGATCTGTATATAGATCAAATCCTGACTTCTTTGTACATTCAGATACTTGCCGTTATAGCTAAAGTTGGCTGCTGACAGTTCATTTACAGTCATGAATTGATCATCTTCAGGAACATTAAAAGTCTCACGCATCGCTAAATAGATGTTATCCATAACAGAACGGCGATAACTGTCTGATTTACCTTCAATGAGTGAGATATTGACCAAGGGCATACACGTTTCCTTTCACAAGTATTAGTGCCTGCCTGGAAGATATTGCGAATATATTTATTTTTAAATCCGATAGAATCAGATTTCTGTCATAACAAAATTTAATTTATGAAAATTCACCCCGAGAAATTTGCCTTTGTGTTTAAATATCCTACCCTTCCTGTAGAGACATTTTGTATGAGGTTTTCTATGAAGTTCACGTTTTTATTCCTGATCAGTTTCTTCTTATACGCCGTTGGGCCAGCAATAATTAATCCCGGCTTACAACAGGGCTATGCTTTGGCAAAAAGCGACAAAGCCAAGAGCAAAGTAGATGGCCTCAGTAAAAGCAAAGAGGTGAGAGACGGTAAAAGTGACCGTATGCTCGAGAAACTAGAAGGAGAGCGCGACAGGAAAACGGAAAAAGCGCAAGATCAGTATGATCGAAGCAGTGACAAAGCCTCGCGAACTGAAGATGAGGACAAAAAAGCGAAAACCATGGAAAAAGCGACAACTAAACAAGATTCCATGATTGAGAAAACAAACAAGAAGTTCGACAAAAACTCCAGCAAGCTCAAAAAATAGGTTTTCTTTCCTAGAAAAAGAAAAGGGCAGTAGAAAATCTACTGCCCTTTATTCTGGCGATCCCGGTACGACTCGAACGTACGACCTACAGATTAGAAGTCTGTTGCTCTATCCAGCTGAGCTACGGGACCTTTATGAGTAACCTTTAACCGCGGACGCGGCTAAAAGCAAAATTATCAGCGTAAGCTTTGATGTTCAGTTTGCGCTCTTTTGGCTCCTGCACATTAAACGGAATACCGTTTTTCTCGCAGAACGCGATAGCACTTTCTTTGTCATCAAAGTTCAGGGAAACCTGTGCGGAAGTATCACGGGAGCCTGTCCAACCCATCAAAGGATCTGCAAAGCGGGCGCTACCCGGTGTATAATCCAAACGCCATTTCTTCATCCGGCCGCGGCCAGATTGCATGGCATTTTTTGCAGGTCTGTAAATTTTAGCTTTCAAGCTCATACCTGTTATTTCCCAATATGCGCAAATGCCGTCGCCGGCACATAATCAATTTCTTCCGGTCCAGGCGGATCCCAGTATAGTTCCAGCGTGGACGTATTCTTCTTCTCAAAGTAGAGAATACGCACCGGATACCAGCCCGGCTCAGAAATCTCAAGCGTTATTTCATCTGAAAACCGATCTGCGTGAACATCAGGGTCTTCATGAACGAGTTTTCCGCCAATTGTTACACGTACACCATCATTAGAGTGTACCATGACAGTATAATTGCCAGTTCTTTCGAAATTGATAAAACCTGTGATATCGGCTCCCACTAAATCATTCGCCCCGGATGTCAGCACGTCCCCAGTGCCGACCTGATAATTTAGCATAGGAATTGGGGGGCCATCTTTGCCCTTTTCATATTCCATCCACTCTTCGAACTGGCGAATACTATTGAGTTTCACGCCATAGTATTTCACTGCCAAGCCTGGCTTTAAATTTTCTGCGGTTGGCTGAGGGCTTGCCGGGGCCATTCCAGAAATGGATGACGCCAGTGTAACCCCAGATGTAAAAGCGAGCGCCCCTGTAACAACTGAAAGAGCTGCCACGCCTGTCTTTAACTTCCCTATTAATGACTTCGTGCTTTTCATGAATGTCCACCTCCCAGTGAAGATTGGATTTATCTTAAAATCCAATTGCGTCAAAGAAAAGTCACCATTTAGGCTCGGGGTGGAAAAAAATAGACGACAGAATCAAAAAAGCCTCTCAAGTTTATGACTTGAAAGGCTTTTTGATGGTCGGGGCAGCAAGATTCGAACTTGCGACCTCTCGCTCCCAAAGCGAGCGCACTACCAGGCTGTGCTATGCCCCGTCGGTGGCGTGGCGCATGATTTAAACCATAGTTCGTAACCCTGCAAGCGATTTTAAAAAAAAATTCAAATTTTTTTCGTTTTCATCCAAGAACGGCTATTTTCTGGGCCTCAGGAAATTGAATATCGCATCTGCCTTAAATATTGCACGGTGGCCAACCCTTAATTCTCCGCGTGCAAATGCGAGACTTCGAGTCTCTCTTACCAGTTCGCAATGTGCCTCAATCCAATCCCCTTTTCGGGCAGGAAGAAGAAACTCAGAATTCATTTTGAGAGTGACGCCTCGTTTATCAGAAGCATGGAAGATTGTTCTGGCAAGCGCCGAATCCATAAAAGTCATCAACATGCCCCCATGAACAAAATTGAGACCATTTAGATGGCGATCATCAACTCGAAAGCCCCGGATGATTTCAGAACCCACTCTTTTTTCATAAAAGGGGCCATTTCGTATGGTAAACTCTCCTCGCCCATCACCTTGAACATATCCTTCTGGAATATTATCCATTGGGGTTTCAGTCTTTTTCATTCTTGTTATCCTGAATATCAATCTCGCAGGGAATGATAGGTCAAAATGTCTCCAACCTGCATCCCCTTTTTTCCGGCGAAGCCCCCCGGAACCTCCAACACCCATCTAACCGGAGTTCCTGACGTGATCGTTGTCAAATCGTGAGGTATAGCATTTTCATGTATCTTAACAACTATCCCTTCGGTATCCGCAAAAACCATATCCAAGGGGATCAGCGTATTCTTCATCCAGAAATAAACAATTGTCGGTTTTTCGAAATCGAATAGCATCCCAGACCCTTCGGCAAGTTCTGTCCGATACATAAGCCCTTCGGATCTTTCCTCTGGTGATTTGGCAAGCTCAACATGGACGGTAACCTCTCTATTCTCACCAGATACAACCACCCTACCGTTTTCAGCTGTGGCCGAGGATGAAAAGAAAAAACATGCGAACAGAATACCCAAAAAAAGAGAGCCATAATTCTGCAATAAATACTTTGCCATCAGAATTTGTATCCTTATATTGAACCAACTCCTCGGGGGGAGCCATGGTGGCTGAGAGGTTCTGAACGGAACGACCCCTGTACCTGATCAGGTTAGTACCTGCGTAGGAACGAGAGCATCATGGTTGTTGAAGATACATCACGCCGCTTGTCTATGGCAACAGAGGGTGACCTGCCAGCAAAACCGCTGGAAGTTCTCTTGCGGCTGAACTCGCTCAGTTTCGACCAGACCACCATCCTTAAAGATATTTCTCTGGATTTACCTGCAGGGAAATTCACATGCCTGTTAGGCCCAAGCGGTGTTGGCAAAAGCTCTATCCTTCGTATCCTGAGCAATTCTCTTGAGGGGATTGCTGAATACAAGATTGAGACTTCTGATGACCTTCCTCTTAAGGGGCGCGTTGCCTATATGGCGCAAAAAGACCTCCTTCTTCCATGGTCGGATTGTCTACAAAATGTCATTATTGGAGAGAAATTAAGGGGAAAGATTGCAAATCTTGCCAAAGCAAAAGAACTGCTGAATGACGTTGGTTTATCGGATGCAATAAGTAAAAAGCCTGATGAATTATCAGGCGGCATGCGACAGCGCGTAGCTTTGGCCAGAACATTAATGGAAGATGCCCCTCTCGTTCTGCTGGACGAGCCTTTCTCTGCTTTGGATGCCATCTCCAGACATGATTTACAAAATCTGACAGCTAAGAAACTCTCTGGGCGAACCGTATTAATGATCACCCACGATCCACTTGAAGCACTACGAATGGGACATCAGGTCCTGGTACTCGCTGGGCGTAATCCGAAGCTATTCAAAATAGATGGGTTATCAGAAACAACACCGAGGGAGGTTAGCGACGCCGATCTACAACAGGCCTATGCAGAAATCCTCTCTATCATTGGTATGGAGAAGACCTGATTATGGGAAAGGCACTTCGCATATCGATCACATTTGGAGGGTTGATTTTAATCTGGGCATTTATTGCTTGGGCAACTGAGCTTCCAAAATTCATCTTGCCGAGCCCCGTTCTCGTCTTCACAACACTTTGGCAGAAATTCCACATTATTCTGCCTCATGCCACCACAACACTTGTTGAAATCCTGCTAGGTTTATTTTTTGGAATACTTGCTGGGATGATTTCTGCATTGATAGTATCTTTGCACCCTGGCATCAAACGTTGGGTTTTACCTTTGTTGATTGCGAGCCAAGCTGTTCCTGTCTTTGCCATCGCACCGCTTTTAGTTTTGTGGTTTGATTACGGCATGACGTCAAAAGTCGTCATGGCGACCCTGATCATCTATTTCCCGGTTACTGTTGGATTTCTGGATGGCCTTAATCGCACCTCCAGCGATTGGAAGGAAATTGCCCACATCATGCAGGCCAGTGGGGAAGCCTCCGCTGCCTTAAACGTCATTAGACTGTATCGTTATATCAAGATCCCTTTCGCTTTGCCGTCACTTGCCTCTGGCATTCGCGTGGCAACCGCTGTTGCTCCTATCGGTGCTGTTGTGGGCGAATGGGTAGGATCGTCTTCAGGTCTTGGGTATCTGATGCTTCACGCTAATGGGCGCATGCAAACTGATCTTCTTTTTGCTGCACTTATTACTCTCACAATTATCTCTATATCATTGTTTTACATTATTAATTTTATCGTCAAACGCTATCTCAACTGGGAAACTGAACAGGAAACCCTTTCATGATTAAACTTCTGAAATCCAAGACCGCACTCGCCGCGGCTTGTCTCTCAGCCCTTCTTATTTCCAGTCCTGCCAATGCAGCTGAGAAACTCACTGTATTATTGGATTGGTTTGTAAATCCGGACCATGCACCTCTGATTGTTGCCAAAGAAGCCGGCATCTTTAAAAAGAACGGTCTGGAGGTTGAACTTATTGCTCCTGCAGACCCAAACGATCCGCCTAAATTGGTGGCTGCGGGTAAAGCTCCACTTGCAATCTCCTACCAACCTCAGCTTCATGTTCAAGTTGGTGAAGGCCTGCCACTTAAACGTATCGGCACCCTCGTCGCGACACCGCTTAATAGCCTTGTTGTATTGGACAACAGCCCGATTAAATCCATTAAAGACCTGAAGGGAAAGAAAGTTGGTTTCTCTGTTGGCGGGTTCGAGGATGCCCTTCTGAAAGCCATGCTTGAAAAAGAAGGACTGGCCCTTTCAGATATTGAACTGATCAACGTGAATTTCAGCCTGTCACCGTCGCTTCTTGCGGGGAAAGTCGACGCTGTTATTGGGGCGTTCAGGAACTTTGAACTGAACCAGATGGATATCGAAGGCTATCCAGGACGAGCCTTCTATCCTGAAGAAGAAGGTGTTCCGTCATATGATGAGCTGATCATTGTGGCAAACAACAAAAACCTTGATGATGCGCGCTTCCGTCCGTTTCTGGATAGCCTTGAAGAAGCAACACAGTACATCCTGAACCACCCCAAAGCGTCATGGGAGTTGTTTATTAAAAACAACAAAGAACTGGATGATGAGCTAAACCGTCGCGCATGGAAAGATACTCTTCCGCGCCTTGCAATGCGCCCAGCAGCCTTGGACACTAACCGCTATGATCGCTTTGCAAAATTCCTGGAAAAATCAGGACTTATCAAAAAAGCCTTACCGGTTGCCGATTACGCGATCGAAGTAAAATAAGCAAAAAGAAACGGCCTCTGAACAAGTCAGAGGCCGTTTCAGTAACAGAGCAATTAATCAGGTTTTTCTATTTCGGCAACCTGCGGACCTTTGTCACTATCTGCAATTCGCACTTTCAGGGATTGACCTGCCTGTACAGGTAAGAAGCCTTCATTTCGAATTGTCTCCATATGAATAAAGATATCCTGTGTATCTTCACCGCGGGTGACAAACCCATATCCTTTAATAGGATCAAACCACTTTACAGCCACATCCACAAAATCCCCTTGTCCCTTTAGAACGGGATGTTTTGCGATATTGCTGGGTTCAATGGGGCTTGGCAAGAAAGGTACCGCGGTTGAAGTATCAATATCTAAAATCTTTATCGCTTGCAGCCCTTTGTCACGACGCACAACCTGACAGCTCAGCGTGACCCCCTCTGCCACAAATTCATGACCGCTTTCCCGAAGGCAAGATAGATGGAAGAAAATATCGCCATTTCCTTCCTCAGGGACCAGAAAACCGAATCCCTTTGTTGTGTTAAACCACTTCACTCGCCCCTTTAACTCGAAACTCTCTTCGCCTGCAAGATAGGTTACATTATCAGCAGCCTTATCCTGCATTGCGTCCACTTTTGCTGACATTTGGATACTCCCACTCCCGTCATAAGTTCGTCTCCCCCAAGACGTAGTACCAATTAACTATATATTATCCCTAATATTAGGTTAAGTTAATTTTAATGTAAATCTAATCCAAATAGAAATCAAACGCAATAGTTCTCCCATCGGACCTAATCTAAATAATAAACTATTTCTGAAAAAAGATTAGTTCGTCAATTGTACTGTCTTATGAAACGCCTATATCTCCGAATAGTCAAATAGTCATATTGTGAACGACACTGCTTTTAGGTGCTATCTTCTTGCGAGAAGGCGCCTCTCATGGCATACACAGTGCGATCAAAGGGAAAGTCGACGATTTAACAGGGTGGAGAGAAGTGAGACTAATAAGTCTGATTTTGGTTACTTTTGCCGTATGGCTATTATTTTCAGGTATTTACACACCGCTATTAATTGGTTTTGGCATAGCGTCTTGTATACTTGTTGCAATCATTGCGCGGCGTATGGATGTGATTGACCATGAAGGGCATCCGATACACTTAAACCCCGGAATAGTCAGTTACTGGTTTTGGCTTTTCTGGGAAATTGTGAAATCAAATATTGATGTCGCTAAATGTGTCCTGTTCCCTGGCAAATATCTCCAGCCAAGTATGTTTAAAAGTAAAGTCAGCCAGAAAAGTGATCTGGGAAAAGTAATTTACGCAAACTCGATTACCCTGACACCCGGGACAGTTACTGTCGATTTGGATGACGATACGGTCCTTGTTCACGCGCTAACACAAGGTACCGCAGACGGCGTTAAATCTGGAGAAATGGATCAACGCGTTACCCGGGTGATGAGGGAAGCATGATTATTTACGTAGTAGCCGCCATTGCCATTCTGGTCAGCATTGCCATGGCCCTTGGTCGTGCATTACTGGGCCCCACCGCTTACGACCGTATTTTGTCCGTAAACGCAATTGGGACCAAAACAGTACTTTTGATTGCTGTTGTGGGCTTTATGAACGGACGCCCAGACTTTTTGGATCTCGCCATTGTTTACGCGTTAATGAATTTTATCGGCACTCTTGCTGTTCTCAAATACTTCAAATTTGGAAGCCTGAAAACCGGCCTCTCCCGTACTAGATCAGGAGGGGATAAGTAGTTATGGATTTGATACTTGATATACTCACATGGGCAGCCATCTTAGGCGGTTGTTTCTTTGTTTTCATTACCGGGTTAGGACTTCTTAGATTTCCTGATCTTTATTCCCGCATTCACGCGGGTGGTATGGCAGATACCCTTGCTTCTTTCTTGATATTGGGTGGTTTAGCGCTACAAAGTGGCTTTACGCTCGTTACAGTAAAATTATTTTTCATTGTCGCATTTCTGTTTTTTACAAGCCCGACAGCAACTTATGCCCTTGCGCAGGCCACTTTTGTCGCCGGCTTGAAACCGCGCATGGATGGGTTTTCCACTTCTGAAACTAAAAACGAAAACAAATCAGAAGAAGGAGATCGTTAATGGAAGAATTTACAGACATTTTCCTGATGCTCCTTCTAATAGCTGGAACATTGGGGGTTTTATATGTGAGCAACCTGTTTGTTGCTACGATGTTGCTCGGCGCGGTTAGCCTGATTGTGGCGCTTATCTTTGTCACATTGGACGCAGTCGATGTTGCCTTCACCGAGGCTGCCGTGGGCGCCGGGATCAGCACAGTACTATACCTTGGCACTCTGGCGATGGTGGGATCAAAGGAAAAAACAAGGTCCAAGAAATCCCCATTGCCCTTGCTGGTTTCATTGGCAGTCGGCGGACTGTTGATCTATGCAACTTTGGACCTTCCGGTCATTGGTAGCCCTGATACGCCGGTTCAAACAAGTCGCCTAACAGATCGCTTTATTAATGTAAGCCCCAATGAAATTGGTGTTCCCAATATGGTGACCTCAGTTCTGGCTAGTTATCGTGGCTTTGATACCTTCGGTGAGGTTACTGTTATTTTCACTGCTGGGATCGCGGTTCTGATGATCTTACGACAGAGACACACACGACGTGAAGAAGAGCCGATAGAAAACCCAACTAATCCCGATCAGAAAGGCAGTCTACACGACATCGTGCCCCATGTGGTCTCGAAACTGCTGATCCCCTTTATTTTGCTTTTTGGTTTGTATGTACAGTTCCATGGCGATTTTGGACCGGGGGGCGGTTTTCAGGCCGGCGTAATCTTTGCAGCTGGTTTCATCCTTTATTCCCTGGTCTTTGGATTGGATAATCTAAAACAGCTCATTTCAGCACGATTTGTTGAATTTCTTCTGGCCGCCGGTGTCCTGCTTTATGGAGGGGTCGGTGTTGTCAGCATGTTAATGGGCGCAAATTTCCTAGATTACAACGTACTAGGATCAACGCCTGTAGCAGGCCAGCATCTAGGTATTTTGCTTGTTGAGCTTGGTGTCGGCATAACAGTGACAGCTGCCATGCTCGCCATTTTCTTCGGTTTTGCGGGTCGTCCTGACGAAATCGAAGATAGTAACGGACATTGATCGGGGCGGCAGAGAATATGTTTTTTGATCATTTTAATTATTGGATCTTCGTTATCCTTTTGATGATTGGTTTGTACACGGTTATGAGCCGATCGAACCTCATCAAGAAGATGATTGGCTTGTCTATTTTCCAGATCGCCGTTTTCCTTTTCTATATATCCCTTGGAAAAATTGAGGACGGTACCGCACCGATCTTGCTAGAGGGAGATGGTGTGATCTATTCCAATCCTCTTCCTCATGTTTTGATTCTGACGGCCATTGTGGTGGGGGTTGCAACGACTGCCCTTGGCCTTGCGTTGATTGTTCGTATTAAGGAAAGTTTCGGTACGATTGATGAAGATGAAATTCTTCTACAGGAGGAAGACAAGTAAATGAGCGCCTTGTTTTCCCAAGCCCCCGTTTTAGCTATTCTTATTCCGCTGATGGGTGCCCCTATCAGTGCCGTGTTCCGTGGCCCTGTTTTGCCATGGGCCCTTGCCACTATTTTAAGTGCCGCATCGTTCTGGCTAAGCATTGATCTACTCATTCATGTTAATACACATGGTCCCATTTCATACGAACTTGGGGGATGGCCGCCTCCTTGGGGTATTGAATATGTCGTTGATCCGCTAAGCGCTTTTGTCATGCTGATCATCAGCGGCATTAGCACCGCCGTTCTGTTTTATGCCCGTGAAAGCATTTTGAATGAGGTCGCAGCCAGTCGCTTGGGTATGTTCTTCGGTGCGTATCTATTGGCTCTGGCAGGTATGATGGGAATTACCATCACTGGTGATGCCTTTAACATCTTCGTTTTCCTGGAGATCACATCCCTGTCTTCATATGTGTTGATCTCCATGGGCGAAAAAACCGATAAGCGCGCGCTCACGGCTGCGTTTCAGTACCTTATCATGGGCACAATCGGTGCGACGTTCATTCTGATCGGTGTGGGCCTCCTTTATGCCATGACGGGTACACTGAACATTGCCGATATCGCATCGCAGTTTGACCGAATTTCTGGAACGACACCCTTAAGGGCCGCAGTTGCGTTTTTGCTGGTGGGTATTGCCATCAAATTGGCTATGTTCCCGTTCCATATTTGGCTACCAAATGGCTACACATATGCGCCAAGCATTATCACAGCCTTCTTCGCGGGTACCGCAACCAAGGTATCTGTCTATCTTCTGATCCGCTTTATCTACACTGTTTTTGGCGCAGATTTCAGTTTTGGGGAGTTCCCGCTGACATCCATGCTACTGCCTCTTGGCATCGCTGCATTCTTATCCATGTCAGTTGTGGCTATCTTCCAAGACAACCTGAAACGATTGCTAGCCTATTCCAGTGTGGCGCAGCTTGGATATATGACAGTTGGTATTGCCCTTGCCAGCGAAGCAGGTCTGGTTGCCGGTATCGTTCATATGTTCAACCACGCTATTGTAAAGACAGGTCTGTTCCTGTCTGTTGGGGCCATGTTCTTTGTGGCAGGCAGCACGTACATCAAGGATCTTGCTGGTATTGGGCAGCGAATGCCAATCACGTCGTTCGGATTTGTCTTGGGTGGACTGGCTCTCATCGGTGTTCCGCTCACACCGGGCTTTATCAGTAAATGGTATCTGGTTCAGGCCGCTTTGGAGCGTGGAGACTTCGTTGGATACGGCTTGGTCATTGCTATGCTCATCTCCTCACTGTTTGCAGTGATTTATATTTGGCGAGTTGTAGAGATTATGTATTTCCGCCCTGCCCCTGAGGGTACAGCGCGTAAAGAAGCACCTTTGTCACTGGTTGTTCCATGTTGGATTGTTATTCTTGCGAGCTTCTATTTCGGTATTGAAACGAGTCTGAATATCGGATTTGCTGAAAGCGCAGCATCCTTCCTGATGGGAGGAGCAAAATAATGCTGACACCTGATCTTCAAGTCGCACTTGCGCTCGTCATTCCACTAATTGGCAGTGTTGGCATTGCCCTCGCAGGTTCTGCGCCTAACATTCGTGAAACAGTAACCCTGGTGACTGCGGGTGCGCTATTCTTGAATGTTATCAGCCTATTACAGGTTGTTTTGAATGGCGGAGCACCTGAGTATTCGTTAATTTCCAATCTACCCGGTTTGGAAATCGCCTTCAAAATTGAACCACTGGGTATGATCTTCGCGATGGTGGCCTCCACCTTGTGGATCATCAACTCGATCTATTCCATAGGTTACATGCGTGGAAACAGAGAGCCCAAGCAGACCCGTTTTTACATCTGCTTCGGAATAGCCATTTCCGCAGCTATGGGTATTGCTTTCGCTGAGAACTTACTGACGTTGTTCATTTTCTACGAGGTTCTCAGCCTTTCCACCTATCCGTTGGTGACCCATAAAGGTAATGACGCCGCGTTGAAAGGCGGGCGTATCTATCTTGGTATTTTGCTTGGTACGTCTATTGGCCTGTTCTTGCCAGCTATCATCTGGACATGGGTCCTAACAGGCACAACAGATTTCACACCGGGCGGTATTCTGGCGGGTCATGCCACACCATTGGTCACGGCTATTCTGTTGTTCCTCTTCATGTATGGTATTGGTAAAGCCGCTTTGATGCCAATTCATCGTTGGTTGCCTTCTGCCATGGTGGCCCCAACACCAGTGAGTGCATTGTTGCACGCCGTTGCCGTTGTGAAAGCAGGCGTATTTTCGGTTCTGAAAGTTGTGATCTATATTTTCGGTATCGATTTCCTGAACGGACAGGTAGCAACTGAAATTCTGATGTGGCTTGCAGCCTTTACGCTGCTCGCAGCGTCAACAGTTGCGCTTACCAAGGATAATCTAAAAGCCCGGCTTGCTTATTCCACCATCAGTCAGCTTGCATATATTGTTCTTGCGGCATCTTTGGTGACACCAATGGCGATGGCAGGCGGCGCGATGCAAATTGTGATGCACGCTTTTGGTAAAATCACCCTCTTCTTCTGTGCGGGTGCGATCTATACAGCGACGAAGAAAACTGAAATTTCCGATATGCGTGGACTTGGCCGCCAGATGCCATTTACCTTCTTTGCCTTCTTCATCGGAAGTCTCAGTATTATTGGTATTCCGCCTTTGGGGGGAAGCTGGGCGAAATTCTATATCATGCTGGGCGCTGTGGAAGCGGAGCAGCTTGTCGTACTTGCTGTGCTGCTGATCAGTTCACTTCTCAATATTGCTTATTTGATGCCGATTGTTGTTCGCGGGTTCTTCTATCCACCACTTGGAAAATCAGATCCCGAAACCCCAATTGGTCAGGAGCAATCTTTCATTACCCGCGCAAGTATTCAGGAAGCTCCGCTTCTGTGTGTGGCGCCGCCTGTTGTGACAGCATTTGGATGTCTGGTTCTATTCTTCTTCATAGATCCTATTTACCAATTCTTGCTGCCTATTCTGACGCCATAAGGATTTGTAGAAATGTCTGATAAAGAAAACAAAACCTACTGGTTTGAAAAAGACGAGAATAAGGATCGCCTGTTCTATTGGCTGATTGCTTTGGCGGCTGTTATGGCTCTGCCTGACATCCTGTCCCTGCTTGGCATCCTCTATGAGACACATCCTTACACGAAAGCAGAAGAAGTTCCTGTGTTTTACGGTTTGTACGCAGCCATTGGCATGATGGCGGTTTTGACAATTGGTCGCATGTTTTCCCACTTCCTGACAGTGCGGGAGGACTATTATGATTGATGGTCTGAACCCCGGCCTGATCCTTATTTTGGGGGCGCTGATTGTCCCTTTCACAAGTGGTTTTATTCGCAACTTGTATTTGCTCGCCTTGCCTGTCGTAGGTCTCTACTACACTTGGTCGCTTGGTCTTGGCAGTTTTGGCGAAGTTGAAATTTTGGGCTTCTCTTTAGTCTTGACCAAGATTGATGCCCTTGCCCGTGTATTTGGTACGATCTTCCATATCGCGGCTTTTGCGGGGCTTCTATATGGACTGCACGTTAAAGACACACAGCAACAGGTTGCCACACTCATTTATGCAGGTGCCGCCATTGCTGCCGTCTTTGCAGGGGATTTGATCTCCCTCTTCTCCTATTGGGAACTAACGGCGATCTCTTCTGCATTCCTGATTTTTGCAAGCCGTAACGAACGGGCGTATAAAGCTGGTATCCGCTATCTGATCATTCAGGTGACAAGTGGTGTTGTGTTGCTCGCCGGTATTGTGCTTTACGCCTATGAGACCGGTAGTATGGCCGTTGGCCCCATGGAGCTAGATTCTCTTGCCAGTTGGTTATTCCTGATAGCCTTCGGCATTAAAACAGCCTTTCCTTTGCTTCATAACTGGATACAGGACGCCTACCCCGAAGCCACCGTCTTTGGCACCGTTATTCTATCCGCCTTCACGACGAAGTTGGCTGTTTATGCCTTGGCACGTGTGTTTGCGGGTGAAGATCTTCTGTTGATCATTGGTGGTATTATGGTGGTCTTCCCCATCTTCCATGCCACGCTTGAAAATGATCTTCGCAGAACCATCGCCTATTCCATGAATAGCCAGCAAGGTTTCATGGTCATTGGGGTTGGTATTGGCACTGAACTTGCCCTAAACGGTGTCGCAGCACATGCAACTGTTAGTATTCTCTATACTTGTCTTCTGTTTATGGCGACGGGCGCTGTGCTTTACCGCTCCGGTACAGCCAAGATCACAGAGCTTGGTAATGTCTATAAAGGGATGCCACTTACAACAGCTTTTGCCGTCATCGGCGCGCTGGTCATTATGGCATTCCCACTCACTGCGGCGTTCGCATCTAAAAGCCTGATCCTGTCGGCCGCTCTTGATGGCAAGATGGTCATTCTTTGGCTGGTAATGTTGTTCGGTGCCGTTGCTGTTATTGACAATGTGGGCCTTAAAATTCCGGTATTGGGTTTCTTCAAATCCGGCGGCGATATGAAACTTAAAGAAGCGCCAACTCATATGCTGCTGGCCATGGGGTTTTTGGCAGTTCTTGCAATTGGCATTGGTGTTTTCCCGACTGCCTTCTTTGCCTTGTTGCCGTATGAAATGGATTATCACGTCTACACCGCAAGCCATGTGGTTACTCAGCTTCAACTGATTGTCTTTGCAGCTGTTGTCTTCGCAGGTTGCCTGAAGTTCGGCCACTATCCAAAACCACAAGATACACGCACCCTTGATTTTGACTGGATCTATCGTCGACCGTTGAAAAAATTTGCTATTCTTTTGGGCACTGCCATTAACACGGCCTATGTGTGGATTCTGGAAACGTCACAAGCTGTTATCAGTTGGATTATCGAGAAAAGCCGGGAAACCCATGCTGGACTTGGTGCGATGTCGAGAACGACCGCATCTGGCACCGCTGTCTCCATTGTGTTGCTCTTATTCGGTATCACCCTTCTTCTGGTTTACTAGAGGTTTCAAAATGAAGCAGATTTTCATGGCATCCATGATAGGATTGTCGCTTGTTGCAGCTGGATGTACACACCCGGATGACAAACTATCTGCTTCAATTGATAACAGTGTGAAACTCAGTGATATCGGAGATCGCATTCAAAAAGCGGACTTCGTTCTCATTGGGGAAAAGCACGACAATCCTGAGCATCACAAAGTTCAAGCAGCAATCCTGAAGCAGAATTTAAATAAAGGTGATGTCGTCGTTTTTGAAATGTTGAAATCAACGCAAAGCAAAGCGATTGATGATTTCAACGCTGGTAAAACAGAACTGAGTGCATTTGAAAAAGCACTGGTTTGGGAGAAATCCGGCTGGCCGGATTGGAACTATTACGCACCCCTTTTTGGGACCGCCCGAGATAAAGGCGCAGAAATCAGATATGGTAGCCTGCCTATCAAAGAATTGAAGAAAACCAGTTTCAACAATGATGCCTTATCAGACAGCGCGAAAAGTGATTTACAGGATGACATCCGCGAAGGGCATTGTGGTTTATTACCTGAACAGGCCATCAAACCTATGACAACGGTTCAGATGCAAAAAGATGCGTTCATGGCACAGCAAATGTTGACTGGTGAAGGTGATAGCAACCGCCGCTTCTTAATTGCTGGGAATGGACACGTTCTCAAAGACCGCGCTGTTCCCCGTCATCTTGCAGGCAAGGAAGGTAAGATTGTTGTCATTGGCTTTGGAGAAAAGGGACAGGAAGAAGCCAATATCTACGACAATTACGATATTTATTGGATAACGGACAGCGTTGGAAAAACGCAGGAAGATTACTGCGCAGACCTTAAAAAGCGTTTTTCAAAAATGAAAAAGAAATAATTATTTCTTTGTGGAGATTTTGCGCTTTGGTGCCCAGCGGGTTACTGAACGTCCGTCTGCTGTGAACATAACTTCCTGATCAGCCGTTGGTGCAGCATCCAAACTTGGATGTTCGTTTTTAAAGGAACTTCCATCCGGGAAACGGTTCACGCTTCCCTTATCACGAATAGACGCAATACCTGCTGGATAGGCCTTTGCCATCTCCGCAATGTCGATTTCACTATTGCGGGATTTTTCGCGAGCATTGTTGATCGCATTATCCAAGGACAGAATTGTATCAATCCCCTCTTCCCCTTCTGATACAAGAATATCCCATACGGCCAGTAGAACATCTTCCACATCATCGTCAGGTGTCACAGGATCTTCCAGTTCCACATAATCCATGCTGAGGTATAGATCCGGTTCGATCGGTCCAACGTCAGTTGCAAGAAACGTCGCTGGCATCATTTTCGCCATGTCATTTTCGGCCACATAAACTGCCTGAGAAAGGTACAGCATTTTCAGCAATGCGGACGGCATTAAGATGACTTCATCGCTGGAAGCCCGGTTTTTATACCAGGCGACAATGTCAAATGTGGAACGTATTGCTGGACGCATGATGACTTCCCTGAAAATAATGCTTAGGCTAAAGTAGAATGTAATGGTTAATGTGCTCTTAATCACAATATAACGTTCAAATTCCATATGGTGAAACAGAACCTCGTGCAGGCCCTTGCGGCATTTGGAATGAGCGGTTAAATTCGATTAAAACAAATGGAGAGGTGTCTCGCATGGAAATGCACGGCGAAGAATTGATCAATGCCCCAAAGGAAAAAGTGTGGGAGGCGTTGAACGATCCTGAAATTCTAAAACAAGCCATTCCCGGATGTGAAGAAATCGAAAAAGACAGCGACACATCCTTCACCGCCAAGGTTAAAGTCAAGGTTGGCCCTGTAAAAGCCACTTTTAAGGGAGCGGTAAGCTTGAGCAATATTGACGCACCTAATGGGTACACCATCACTGGTGAAGGTAAAGGCGGCGCTGCTGGTTTTGGTAAAGGTGGTGCCGATGTGTCTTTGACTGAAGCTGATGGTGGAACGCTTTTAAAATATGATGTGAAAGCATCTGTGGGCGGAAAAATGGCGCAAATCGGCTCCCGTCTGATTGACAGCACTGCAAAGAAACTGGCTGGTGAGTTTTTCACAAACTTCAATGAGCTAGTCAGCACGGGTGCCGCAGAAGAAGCACCCGCGGTAGAAACAGAAACATCTGCCGCAGCAGAAACGACGCCGGAACCGGCACAGGCAGAAAATGTGGCACCAACTCAGTCCGCGACACCTGAACCACAAGAACCTGAACAACCTGCAGGTTGGATGAAGCCATCCATTCTTATTCCCGTGGCTATTGTTGTCGCCGCTATCCTGTATTTTTTGACGCAGGGAAATTCTTAGAATTAGTGTAATTCATTTTTCTTTGTCTTGACCATAAGGTCAAAGATGAGGACACTAAAAAACAGACGGGTAATGTTCCCAAAAATAAAGTTAAGGGGCTGGAACATTCCCGGACATCGCGAAGATGAAAAATTTGGAGCTAGGGAGGATACCAAATGACAACCGTTACGATGACGGTAAACGGAAAAAGTGTCACCGCAGATGTGGAACCAAATACACTTTTAGTTCAGTTTATCCGTGAAAATTTGCGTCTTACCGGTACACATGTTGGCTGTGATACCAGCCAGTGTGGTGCCTGTACTGTCCATGTGAACGGCAGCAGCATGAAATCATGTACAATGCTGGCAGTTCAGGCTGACGGTGCGGACGTTACGACTATTGAAGGCCTTGCAAATGGGGACAAACTTCACCCTATGCAGGAAGCTTTCAGAGAGAATCATGGTCTGCAGTGTGGTTTCTGCACGCCGGGCATGATCATGAGCGCTGTTGATCTGGTCAACCGCAACCCGAACCCTTCCGAGGACACAATCCGTCACGAACTGGAAGGCAATATCTGCCGCTGTACCGGCTACCACAATATTGTCAAATCAGTGAAAGCTGCATCGGAGAAAATGGGAGGGTGATAAATGTCAGTAGAAAACGGGATCGGCGCATCTGTCGTACGTAAAGAAGACCAACGTTTTATTACAGGTAACGGCAATTACCTGGATGATATCAATAAAGCTGGCCAGTGTTATGGCTATTTCCTTCGCTCGCCTCATGCGTTTGCGAAAATCAACTCAATCGATCTGACCGCAGCGAAAGCAGCCCCTGGTGTTGTAGACATCTTCACAGGTGCCGATATGGCAGCCGATGCTGTGGGTGGTTTGATTTGTGGCTGGGGCATTAGTAACAAAGATGGCACCCCCCATGCGGCCCCTCCTCACCCGTGCCTTGCAACAGACAGCGTAAAACACGTAGGTGATCAGGTTGCATTTGTTGTGGCTGAAAGCCTTCAGGCAGCAAAAGATGCCGCCGAACTGATCGAAGTTGACTATGAAGAGCTTCAATCTGTCACAGATGTGCGTAAAGCTGCCAGTGGCGCGCAAATCCACCCTGAGGCACCGGGCAACCAGTGTTATGACTGGGAATTGGGTGATAAAGAAGCGGTTGATGCGGCCTTTGCAAATGCAGCCCACATCACGAAGATGGATTTGATCAATAACCGTCTCGCCCCAAATCCGATGGAACCGCGTGCGGCCCTTGGCGAATATGATAGAGGGACTGGAGAATATACACTCTACACGACTAGTCAGAACCCCCATGTGGCACGTCTGATCCTGTCTGCATTTGTGAATATAGCGCCTGAAAACAAACTTCGAGTCATTGCTCCAGATGTTGGCGGCGGTTTCGGAAGTAAAATCTTCGTTTATGCGGAAGAAACCACAACAATTTGGGCCTCAAAACGTGTTGGTCGTCCAATTAAATGGACTGCCGACCGTTCAGAAGCCTTCCTGACGGACGCCCATGGGCGTGACCATGCAACTCATGCTGAAATGGCGTTTGACGCAGACGGTAATATTCTTGGCTTCCGCGTTTCAACCCTTGCCAATATGGGCGCGTATCTGTCCACATTTGCTTCTGCCGTGCCAACATATCTATATGCAACGTTGCTGAATGGTCAGTATAAAATGCCATGCATTTATGCGGAAGTTCAGGCGATGTTCACAAACACCACTCCGGTTGATGCCTACCGTGGTGCGGGCCGTCCAGAAGCCACATATGTTGTGGAACGCATGATGGAACGTGCCGCGCGCGACATGAATATGGATCCAACAGAATTGCGCATGAAGAACTTCATCGCACCTGATGCCTATCCTTATGAAACACCGGTTATCATGACATATGACAGCGGTGATTATCCTCAGACCATGAACCTTGCAAAAGACATGATTGATTATGCAGGTTTCCAGGCTCGTAAAGCAGAAAGCGCCTCACGCGGTAAACTCCGCGGTATCGGCTCAGCTGCTTATATTGAAGCTTGCGGTATCGCGCCATCTGCGGCTGTTGGCTCTTTGGGTGCTGGTGTTGGCCTTTGGGAAAGCGCAGAAGTTCGTTTCAATCCAACAGGTTCCGTGACTGTCTTTACAGGTAGCCACAGCCATGGTCAGGGTCATGAGACAACCTTTGCCCAGCTGGTCGCCGATAAACTTGGTGTTCCATATGAATCCATCGAAGTGGTTCACGGTGATACAACCAAGGTACCATTTGGTATGGGTACTTACGGTTCCCGTTCTCTGGCTGTTGGTGGTTCCGCTATTGTGAAGGCTGCTGATAAAATCGTTGATAAAGCCAAGAAGATCGCTGCCCATCTGATGGAAGCATCTGCAGATGATATTGAACACAATCAAGGTGTTTATTCCATCGCGGGTACCGACAAACAGATGACAATCGGTGAGTTGGCTTTTGCGGCTTATGTTCCGCACAACTATCCGGAAGATCTGGAGCCAGGCCTAGCTGAAAATGCTTTCTACGATCCGCTTAACTTTACGTTCCCAGCAGGAACGCATATTGCTGAAGTGGAAATTGATCCGGCAACCGGTATTGTTGAGGTGGTCGATTGGGCCGCAGCTGACGATTTCGGTAACGTGATCAATCCAATGATCGTTGAAGGTCAGGTTCATGGCGGTGTTGCCCAGGGTATCGGACAGGCGCTGCTAGAAGGAGTTGTCTATGATGATGACAGTGGCCAGCTATTGACAGGCTCTTACATGGATTACTGTATGCCACGAGCAGATAACCTGCCTAACTTCAAAGTGGAAGCAACAAACACCCCATGCCCAAGCAACCCGCTTGGTGTGAAAGGGTGCGGTGAAGCTGGTGCCATAGCAGCCCCTGCAGCACTGATGAATGCGATCACTGATGCATTGGGTAAGGAAATCGACATGCCTGCGACACCAGAGAAAGTCTGGCGTGCAGCGCAAAGCGCATAAGAAGGGAGATAAAAAACAATGTACAGTTTTGACTATGAACGCCCTTCGGGCATTGACGCAGCCGCAGCCGCTGTTGGCGAGGATGATAAGTATCTGGCAGGAGGACAATCCTTCCTGCCAACCTTGAAACTTCGTTTGGCGCAGGTTGATAAACTTGTTGATCTTGGCGGGATTTCAGATCTGGTGGGAATTACGGTCTCTGGTGGTGAAGTTACTATCGGCGCAATGACAACCCACGCAGCTGTTGCGACTTCCGCAGATGTTAGAAATGCGATCCCTGCCCTTGCAGATATGGCATCCAACATCGGTGACGCGCAGGTTCGTAACCGCGGCACAATTGGCGGCTCCATTGCCAATAATGACCCGGCGGCATGCTATCCATCTTCACTGATGGCACTTGGTGCAACAGTTCACACAAACAAACGCAGCATTCCTGCTGATGATTTCTTTGTGGATCTGTTTGAAACGGCTTTGGAAGACGGTGAATTGGTCACGAAAGTTTCCTTCCCAATTCCAGAAAAAGCAGCCTATGCCAAATTCCCGAACCCAGCGTCACGTTTTGCGTTGGTCGGTGTATTTGTGGCAAAGACAGCTGGTGGTGCACGGGTTGCCGTGACAGGCGCCGGACCTTGTGTTTTCCGTCAGGGCGACATGGAAGCAGCACTTTCAGGCAACTTCTCATCAGATGCCATCAGCGGTATTTCTACAGCAGCTGATGATCTGAACTCAGATATTCACGCATCATCTGAATATCGTGCGCATTTGATCAGTGTCATGGCAGCACGTGCCGTGGATGCGGCATCTTAAGCAAAAATTCGGGGAAAAGTTTTGGCTTTTCCCCAATTCTGTAGCCTGTGACACACAAAGGTGGGGCGCCTGTTGATGTGAGGGCTGAAAACCATAATTTATATAAGCCCAAATAACCCAACGAGTAGATAGAATGCCTTCAACTCTTCCCTCTTCCATTGATGCGGTTGAAACTCTCCTTAAAGAAGCAAACTATGTTGCAGATCGAAGTCTTGCGACCGTGTTGTTTCTGTCGTTAAAAATGGGGCGCCCCCTGTTTTTGGAAGGTGAAGCGGGTGTTGGTAAAACTGAAATTGCAAAAGTGTTGGCAGATCAATTGGACCGCCCTCTCATCCGTTTGCAATGTTATGAAGGGCTGGATGTTTCTTCCGCTGTGTATGAATGGAACTATGCACGGCAAATGATTGAAATTCGCCTCTCAGAAGCAACAGAGACGACTGACAAGAAAACCCTCGGCCAAAATATTTTCTCAGATGAGTTCCTGATTAAGCGCCCTCTTCTTCAGGCGCTTGAAGATACAGGTAAAGGCGCACCTGTTCTGCTGATTGATGAGCTAGACCGTACGGACGAGCCTTTTGAGGCCTATCTGCTGGAAGTGCTGTCAGATTTTCAGATTACGATCCCGGAACTTGGCACAATTAAAGCGGCTGAACCACCGATAGTTATTATTACGTCAAACCGGACCCGTGAAATTCACGACGCCCTTAAACGGCGTTGTCTCTATCATTGGGTTGATTATCCGGATGCGGAGCGTGAAAAAGACATCATTCGCCGTAAGATCCCGGGCGCAGATGAACGCTTAACGGCACAGATTGTCGCCTTCGTTCAGAAACTGCGTGAGGATCCGTCCTTGTTTAAGCTCCCCGGCATTGCAGAAAGTCTTGACTGGACCAATGCCCTGACCGAGCTGAACACAATCTCTTTGGATCCGGCGGTTATCAATGACACACTTGGGGTGCTCCTGAAATATCAGGATGATATTGCCAAGATGCAGGGATCAGAAGCAGCTGAAATTCTGACCCAGATCAATCAGGAACTGGAGAGTTCCGGTGACACCGCAGGCTGATCCCGTTGAGACAGCCAACGAAGCGGGAACCTTTGCTGAAAATATCCTGCATTTTGCACGAACGTTAAGGCGCGCAGGCCTTCCCGTTGGCCCCGGCCGCGTGATTGAAGCATTGCGTGCCGTCGAATGTGCAGGCCTTCAACGGCGGGATGATTTCTATTGGACCCTTCATTCGGTTTTCGTCAATCGTCATGATCAGTGGCCTCTTTTTGATCAGGCTTTTCATATCTTCTGGAAAAACCCGGACATCTTGAAGAAGATGATGGATATGATGCTTCCCACCACTTATCTCGATAAAGTTTCAGGCGATGAAGACGAGATTTCAAAACGACTGTCTCAGGCCCTTGCTCCTGATGAGGCACCAGATAGCGATAATGATCAGGAAAATGAAGAAGTTGAGATAAATGCAGAACTCACCACGTCAGAAAGTGAGCTTTTGCAGGAAAAAGACTTCGAGGATATGAGCACAGAGGAATTGGAAGAAGCCAAAAAGGCTATGCAATCCCTAAAGCTGCCTATTCGTGAAGTGAGAACCCGTCGTCTTGTTGCGCGGAGTTCTGGCAACCGTATTGATATGCGCCGAACATTACGAGCCGCGCTACGTTCAGGCGGTGCCACTATCCCACTTCGCTATCGAACCAACATTAAGAAACACCCGCCCTTGGTGATCATGTGCGACATTTCCGGCTCCATGTCCCAATATAGCCGTATGCTGCTTCATTTTCTCCACGCCATCACTAATGACCGGGACCGAGTTCATACATTTGTTTTCGGAACGCGGCTTACCAATATCACAAGATATATGCGTTACCGCGATGTGGACGAGGCTTTGGACGCGGTTAGTGAAAAAGTCGAAGACTGGTCTGGCGGCACCCGTATCGGCAGCACTATTGAAGAGTTCAACAAATACTGGTCTCGCCGGGTTTTGGGGCAAGGTGCTGTTGTACTCTTTATTTCTGATGGCCTGGACCGGGATCAAGCAGACATTCTGGGACCTGAGATGGAACGGTTACACAAATCCTGCCGTCAACTTATCTGGCTTAATCCCCTGCTTCGCTATGATGGGTTCGAACCTAAAGCCCGGGGCATTAAAGCCATCCTGCCCCATGTAGATATTTTCCGTACCGTGCACAATCTACAAAGTCTATCGGACCTTTCTGAGATTTTGTCCCAACCTGACACGAATACCGACAACACAAGGAGACTGATCGCATGAATAATATGCTCGATAAAGCAGTCAAAGATGATGTTTTGGCTCAAGCCCTTAGCTGGAAAGAAGCCGGCAAACGGGTTGCCCTAGCTACAGTTGTCCAAACCTGGGGATCTGCCCCTCGTCCCATTGGCAGTCAACTCGCCATTGATAATGACGGTCAAATGGTGGGTTCCGTCAGTGGTGGTTGCGTTGAAGGTGCCGTTATTCAAGAGGCGATCACCCTCATGGAAGAAGGCGGACATAAGATGCTGGAATTTGGTGTGACCAATGATGAAGCGTGGGAAGTGGGCCTTGCCTGCGGTGGCAAAATCCGAATTTTCGTTGAAACTGTGAATTAGAGTGCCTCATGGACTTGCAATTACTTAAAGAACTGGCTGAGGCGAAAGAAGCCAAGCGTCAGGTTGTCGTCGCAACCCACGTTGATGATGGCAACTCACAACTTTTATTTCCGTTTGAAACGGATGAGATCAATCCGCTTCTTGAAGCTGCTCGTGAAGCACTCCGCCGGGATAAGCCAACTGAATTTGAAGATGGTGAAGACAAGTGGTTCTTAAACATCCATAACCCGTCTTTGCGCATGTTCATTGTTGGCGCTGTGCATATTGCACAAAAGCTTGCCCCTATGGCTGCAGCCTCAGGCTATGACGTCACGGTTATTGATCCACGCCGCAGCTTTGGCTCCACTTTCCGGTTTCCCGATGTCCATCTGGATGACCGCTGGCCAGATGAGGCTATGGATGAACTAGCCCCTGATCGCCGCACTGCTATCGTGACGCTTACACATGATGCAAAACTGGATGATCCGGCATTGGAAGCGGCATTAAAATCAGATGTCTTCTACATCGGTGCCTTGGGAAGCACCCGCACCAATGCTAAACGCCATCAACGCCTGACTAACAAAGGTTTTACCGAAGATGATTTGGCGCGGATTAATGGCCCGGTTGGCCTGAATATCGGGGCACAATCCCCTGCTGAAATTGCCATATCTATCATGGCGGAAATCACAGCAATCTTGCGTAAAGGATCAACAGATGATCTTTGATCGACTGGATCTTGAAGATGCTGAAGGGGCTTTCCTTGCTCACGCTGTTGAAGCAGGCGAGTGTGGCATTTTAAAAAAAGGGACTGTCCTTACTAAAGAACATCTAGAGGCAATTAAAGCAGCGGGTGAACAAACCGTCCTCGCGGCCAGACTTGAAGACGATGATGTGGACGAGAACGATGCCGCTTACAAAATTGCGGTGATTTCAGCCGGTGCGGAAGTGGACGTACGTCCTCCCTTCACAGGTCGCTCCAACATCACCTCAAAATCAGATGGTGTTGTAGAGATCAATAGCAAGCTATTGAAAAAGATAAATAAAATTGATCCATCCATTACCATTGCAACAGTAAACAATATGGATATGGTGACATCAGGTCAGATGCTTGCCACTATCAAAATCATTCCTTTTTCGACAAAACAGAAATTTCTGGATAAGGCTGAAAAGAAAGCGAAAAAGAAGAAAACACCTCTTATTCAGGTTCACCCGTTTAAGAAAAAGAAAATTGGGCTCATCTCCACCCTGCTTCCCAATACGCCAGACAAGCTGATAACCAAATCTACGGTTGTTCTTGAAAACAGATTAGAGGCGTGTGGCAATCATCTTTGGCGAACGGCAACCTGCAGTCATCATGAAGATGACCTGGGAACTGAGATAAACAGCCTTGTTCGAGATGGGGCTGAGATCATTCTTATTTTCGGGGCGTCAGCTATCACTGATGAGCGGGATGTCATCCCAACCGCGATCAAAAACAGCGGTGGTGACGTTGAACATTTCGGCATGCCTGTGGACCCGGGAAACCTCCTTCTCCTTGGTAAAATTGGGGATACAACTGTTGTCGGCATGCCGGGATGTACACGATCGCCAAAACTCAACGGATTTGATTGGGTGTTACAGCGACTTCTGGCGGAGATCCCTGTTAAGGCCAAAGACATCATGCGAATGGGCGAAGGCGGATTGTTAAAAGAAATTCCCGGACGTCCTCAACCCAGAGGAAAACAATTGCCTGAAACTGAAAAAGAAAAACCAAAAATTGCTGCTCTTATTCTCGCTGCCGGTCAATCAAGGCGGATGGGCCCTGAAAATAAGCTGTTGGCCCTGATTGATGACAAACCCATTTTGCGGCACGTGGCAGAAAATCTGGCAAATACAGGCGTTGAGCAAATTTCCATGGTTACCGGCCACGAAGCCGATCAGATCAAAAGTCTGGTTTGGGATATGCCCATTCAGATGATTGAAAACCCAGACTATGCGGAAGGTTTATCCACATCATTGAAGGCCGGAATGAAAGCTCTTCAGGATAAGTATGAAGGGATTATTGTTTGCCTTGGTGATATGCCCTTTGTGACACCAGATCAATTCCAGCAGATGATTGATGCTTTTGATCCTGTTGAAGGCCGGGCCATTATCGTCCCGACATTTAAAGGCAAAAGGGGTAATCCCGTACTGCTCTCTTCACAGTTTGCCGATGAAGTGGAAAAAATCAGCGGCGACATGGGCGCAAAAGCAATCATCAGTGAAAACGACCATTTGGTCCACGGTGTCGAATTTGACAGCGATGCCATTTTTACCGATATAGATACTCCGCAAATGCTAAAAGCTGCATTGGATAAGAAAAGCTGATCAGCGAGTAGAGGTATAGTAGTGATTGAAGAACTCTATCAAAAGAACCTGATGCGCCTTGCCGCTGCAGCCACTGGTGCCGGAAAGCTTGAAAATCCAGATGCTGAAATTACATTAGATAATCCAACTTGTGGTGATCGCATTACCATACAGGTACGTCTTGACGATGGGACAATAACGGAACTTGCACAGGAAAACCGTGCCTGTCTTCTGTGTCAGGCGTCTGCATCGTTGCTTGCGGAAAATGCAGTTGGATTGAATCTTGATGAACTACAAAAAATAAAATCTGTCGTTCAGGAGATTTTAGCCAAAGGGGCGGAGGAGTTCCCGGAAAACTGGGAGAAGTTGGAACATTTTGACGCCGTTAGAGAACATAAAAGCCGGCATCTCTGTGTTCTGCTGCCCTTCAATGCCTTGGAAACCTTGTTAAAGACTTAAGTTGAGTAGTATGGACCACAAAATCATAACAAAAAAAATGAACAATGATGTCCCCTCACCCTGCACCGGTGTGTGTACAATGGATCTTGATAATCAGTATTGTCTTGGCTGCTACCGGACCCGCCATGAAATTGGTGGATGGGCGCTCATGGGAAATAAAGAAAAAATTGCTGTGATTAAAGAATTACGCGGTCGCAGAAGAGAAGCAGAAAAAGGCTAAATGCCTCATAAATGCCCTAATGTGTCCCTTCTTTAACCAAACTCCTTCCCCATGATGTGATTATCAGCAAAAGGGGAATGGCGATGTATTTCAAATTACTTGCAGGCTTAACAGGCCTATATCTTTTCGTTTTAATGGCTGTAATGGGTAGCACAGCACCGAAAACGCTCGCGTTCAATACACAGTCCATTCAGAATCAAATTTTCAAACAGTTGCAATATGTCACTTGTGACACTCCGTTTGATTTGAAAGCCACACATAAAGACTGGCATATCTGACATTTATGACGCAGCGCACATTTATGTGTGCTTAATACACGTTCCCCTAACATTCTCGTGATTGCTGTCACAGACTTCCTGCATCTTGCACCTATTATATCGCACCGTTATATCAAGCCGATATATGGGCCTGCGATCTAACCATTTGGATTGCAGATATTGGATGCAGTTAAATGAATGTGCGTATTCTCTGCCTTGGTTTTCTGACCTTTGGTGATGCCACCGGGTACGAGATCAAGAAAGCGTTTCAGGAAAGACTTAGCCTGCTCTACGATGCGGGATATGGCTCAATTTATCCATCACTGAATAAATTGGCGGAGGAAGGTCTTGTTACCCTTCGTGAAGAAGTACAAAGCAAACGCCCAGACAAGAAAATCTACTCCATAACTGATCTCGGGCGGAAAACCTTTGAAGATTATATTCTTCGGATGCCCGGTGAAGATCATTTCAGGTCTGAAGCACTTACAACTCTGATGTACGCGCATCTGTTGCCAAAAGATCATCTTACCAAAGTACTGGATAGTATTGTCTCCAACTATCAACAGAAAATTCATCTTCTGTCCGAAGATTGTGATAGGAAGCAAACACCATCCGAAAAATTCCTTTGTGGCTTCGGAGTTCATGTCCGTGAAGCCGCCATTGACTACATTAATAGAAACCGACACATGCTCGAAAGCTGCCCTGATGAACGGGTCAGCAAGATTGCATGAATGCAATTCATAAGGGGTGCATAAAGTGAATCGCTCAGTAATACTCGCCGTAATCATCGCCGTTGGCGTGACAGCATGGATTGTGTCGGGACAATTCCAGGATCCACAGGCTGAAAATCTAACAGAAGGTCAGGTCATTGCTGCCGCTGCACAAGGCGAAAGCAGCAAAACGACCTCATCACCAGCGGAGCCCGTGGCAAATGAAAAAGAACCTCAGCAGGTTCTTGTTCGTACATATTCTGCGCGTGAACGCGAGCAGGAAATTGTTGTGCGCGGCAAAACAGAAACAATTCGTTCTGTTGATCTGAAAGCTGAAACACCAGGCCGTGTGGTTGCTGTAGAAGTTGAGAAAGGACAAAGGGTTAAAAAGGGTGACGTGTTGATCCGCTTTGCGGTGAAAGATCGTAAAGCGCGACTTGCGGAAGCCGAAGCCCTTATCCGTCAGCGTCAAATCGAATACAACGCCTCCAAGTCTCTCAGTAAGAAGGGCTTTAGCGCCAAAACAACCTTGGCAGCATCTAAGGCGCAGTTAGACAGTGCCCTTGCGCAAGCGGAAACAGTGCGTATCGGTTTGGAAGATCTTGTGATCACAGCGCCTTTCGATGGGGTGATCGAAGAACGTCAGGCTGAAATCGGCGCCTACATTAAAGATGGTTCCACTGTTGTAACTCTGATGGATGAAGATCCCTTCCTTGTCACCGGACAAATCGCAGAAGTTTATGTCAACAAAATCAAGGTAGGTGACTCTGGTTTTGCCAAGCTCATCACAGGTGAAGTAGTTCAAGGAAATGTGCGCTATGTCAGCAAACAATCAGATGCTGCCACACGTACTTTCCGTGTTGAACTGAAAGTTCCGAACCCTGATTACAGCTTGCGTTCGGGTGTTACAGCCGAGATCACCTTTAAAACTGACAAAATCATGGCGCATCAGATTTCTCCGGCGATCCTGACATTGAATGACGAAGGTGATCTGGGTGTCCGCTCGGTTAATGATCAGGATATTGTTGAGTTTTACCCAGTTCAGATCCTTACAGATTCGAACGAAGGTGCGTGGGTTGCAGGTCTTCCCGATCAAATTCGCCTGATTGAAGTCGGTCAGGAATTTGTGCGTGAAGGTGAAAAGGTTCGTCCGCAAACTCATACCGCTGAGGTGAAATAATGAACGCCATTATTGATGCGGCGATCCATCGCTCCCGCACAGTAATCACGACACTAGTTCTGATCCTGCTCGCGGGTACGGTAGCCTATTTTGACATCGCAAAAGAAGCTGATCCGGATATTAATATACCGATTATCTATGTGTCCATGACCCATGAAGGGATTTCTCCAGAAGACGCGGAACGTTTGTTGGTAAGGCCCATGGAGATCGAGCTTCGCGGGATCGAGGGCGTTAAAGAGATGCGTTCCACCGCGGGTGAAGGCCATGCGTCTGTTCTGATGGAATTTGAAGCCGGCTTTGATGCAGATACCGCTTTGGATGATGTGCGCGAAAAAGTGGACATTGCCAAGAACGAGCTTCCGGATGAAACAGATGATCCATCTGTTCACGAAGTGAATGTGGGCCTCTTCCCTGTTCTGGTAGTGACACTTTCTGGTGAAATGCCAATTCGCTCCCTCATTCGTATTGCCAAAGATCTGCAGGACGACATTGAAGGTCTTCCGGGTGTACTGGCCGCCGATATTGGTGGTGACCGCGAAGAAGTTCTTGAAGTTATCATCGACCCGGTGAAACTTGAAAGCTACCAGATTTCCAATACCGACTTGATCAATGCGGTACAGCTAAACAACAAACTTGTTGCCGCAGGCGCAATGGATACAGGGAAAGGCCGTTTCTCAATCAAGGTTCCAGGATTGTTTGAGACCGCCAAAGATGTGTTCTCTATTCCCCTTAAAGTATCCGGCGAAGGTGTTGTCACCCTGGGAGATGTCACCGATATCCGCCGTACCTTTAAGGACGCAGAAAGCTATGCGCGCCTTGATGGCAAGCAAGCTGTTGTGCTGGAGATCAAGAAGCGTCTTGGTGAAAACATCATTGAAACCATTGAAGACGTAAAAGCACTTGTCGCGGAAGAACAGAAAGTCTGGCCAGAAGGCCTGGAAGTCACGTTCAGTCAGGATAAATCAACTGATATCCGGACGATGCTGGCGGATCTTCAAAACAACATCATCAGTGCAATTATTCTGGTGATGATCGTTGTGATTAGCGCCCTTGGTCTCAGGACCGCAGGTCTCGTAGGTCTGTCTATCCCCGGCTCATTCCTGATCGGTATTCTTTATCTGTATCTGTTCGGTTTTACCATCAATATCGTTGTGCTTTTCGGGCTTATTCTAGCCGTTGGTATGCTAGTGGATGGTGCCATCGTAGTAACGGAATTTGCCGACAGGAAAATGGCGGAAGGGTACGATAAAGTTGAGGCTTATGGCCTTGCAGCAAAACGTATGGCGTGGCCTATCATCGCTTCAACGGCGACTACATTGGCAGTATTTATGCCTTTACTGTTTTGGCCGGGTGTGGTTGGTGAATTTATGAAATTCTTGCCGATCACCCTGATCGTGACTCTGACGGGTTCCTTGCTGATGGCTCTCGTTTTTGTGCCAACACTTGGTTCTGTATTTGGTAAGGCGGGTTCCATGAACCCCAAAACCCTCTCTGCTTTGGCAGCGGCTGAAACCGGTGATATACGTACAGTTGGCGGCGCAACAGGTGTTTACGTTCGCACACTCGGAGTTGCGCTTAGGTTCCCTTTTCTGATTGTTCTTGCAGCTTTTGGCATCTTGATCGGTGTTCAGCTATACTATTCCACGCACGGCAATGGCGTAGAGTTCTTCCCTGAGGTTGAACCTGAGATGGCGCTCGTCTATGTCCATGCGCGGGGTAATATGTCCACAATCGAGAAAGATGAACTGGTTCAACAAGTTGAACTGGAAGTTCTGAAACTGGATGATTTCAGCTCCATTTATGCGAAAACAGGTGGTGGGTCCGACGGTCAGGATATTTCTGAAGACGTTATTGGCGTTATTCAGATGGAGTTCAAAGAATGGGATGAACGTCGTCCAGCAGCTATCGTCTTTGATGACATCCGTTCCATGACGAACCACATCGCTGGTATTTCTGTAGAGACACGGGTACCTGATAATGGTCCGCCGACCGGTAAAGATGTTCAGATTGAGCTTTCCTCCCGCTTTGCGGAAAAACTGGCACCGGAAGTTGCAAAAATTCGTGCGTATCTGGACAACAATGTGGCTGACCTTCTTGATCTGGAAGATAGCCGCAGCATTCCAGGTATCGAATGGGAAATTTCTGTGGACCGCGCGCAAGCAGGTCGCTTCGGTGCCGATGTGACCACTGTTGGTAAAACAATTCAGCTGGTGACAAATGGTATTAAAGCACACGAATATCGGCCGCAGGAAGTCGATGACGAAGTTGAAATTCGCCTTAGATACCCGGAAGAATACCGCAGCCTTGAGCAGTTGGATAACCTTCGGGTCAGTACCAATCACGGTATGGTTCCAATCTCGAACTTCGCAACGCGGACACCACAGCAAAAAGTGGGAACGATCAACCGTGTAGACGGTCGCCGCGTTATGACCATTAAAGCCAATGTTAAAGAAGGCGTTTTGGTCGATGCAAAAGTGCGCGAGATTGAAAAATGGCTAGTCGAAGAAGCTAACCTGGATCCTGCTGTTTCTTACCGCTTTAAAGGTGAAGATGAAGAGCAGAAGAAAGCACAAGCCTTCTTGGGTAAAGCCTTTGCTGTCGCCATGTTCGCTATGGCAATTATTCTGGTCACTCAGTTTAACAGCTTTTACCATGCCTTCTTGATCCTATCCGCTGTGATCCTGTCAACCATTGGCGTGTTTGTGGGACTTCTAATCACCGGACAACCATTTGGCATCGTGATGACGGGTATTGGTGTTATCTCGCTTGCGGGTATTGTGGTGAACAATAACATCGTGCTTATTGATACCTTCGCGCACTTGAGGCGTCAGGGTATGAATGCGATGGAAGCGATCATGCGAACAGGCGCACAGCGTTTGCGTCCCGTGATGCTGACTACGGTAACCACGATCTTCGGTCTGCTGCCTATGGCGATGCAGGTGAATATTGACTTCATCACACGCGAAATCACAACGGGTGCTCCGTCATCTCAGTGGTGGGTACAGCTTTCAACTGCTGTTGCCTTCGGTCTTACTTTTGCAACGGCACTGACACTGATCGTTACGCCTTGCCTGTTGATGGTGGGTGCGAATGTCAGCGACTTCTTCGCCCGGCGCAAAGAGAAGAAGCAACAGAAGATCCAGATGAAGATCAAAGCGGCAGGAACACCTGCTGAATAGACAACAAAAAAGGCAGCCTACTGGCTGCCTTTTTTAGTTCCAAACAGAAATAAAATTAATTGCTGATTTCTTTTCCAGTATCAACTTCCACCACATTCTCAGCCGCAGCTTTTGCTTTCTTAGCGGCTTCTTCCCGTGCAAGGCGGCGATGGGTGCCGATGGCAAAAGGAATTGTTCCAAGATAGAGAAGCGCGATACCTGTCAGCACGTGCCACGGATAAATTGTCATCACCGCAACCGTGCCTGCAACAAGCATCAGGAACATGATGATATAACCCCGTGGAATGCGGATACGTTTAATGGAGAAAGTTGGAATACGGCTCGCCATCAGGAAGGCCATAAATAGAAGCCACGCTGCGTTCAAAAAAGCTGATTTGAATATCTCAGCGTCAGAGTAAAAACTAACCACCATAAACAGCAATGAAATCGCTGCTCCAGCCGGCGCAGCGATACCCGTAAAGTATTTGCCTTCCCAATCTGGTGTATCTTCTTCCAGCATTGAATTAAAGCGTGCCAGACGGAGACCACAGGACACAGTGAAAATAAGGGCAATAATCCACCCTATTCCTCCGAGGCCTGAATTCAGGGTCCAAAGATAAAGGACAAGAGCTGGCGCAACACCGAAGCTAACAAAATCAGATAGCGAGTCCAATTCGGCTCCGAACTTTGAGCTCCCTTTTAAAAGCCTTGCCATTCGGCCATCGAGACCGTCCAGAACACCGGCACTCAAAATAGCGATAACAGCAGGTTCCCATTTACCTTCAAGAGCAAATTTTACAGATGTCAAACCGGCACAAAGAGCCAGCGTTGTCAGCATATTAGGAATGAGGGAGTTAATCGGTAGCTCCCTCAATTTACGACGCCCCAAAGCCATTTATCGAACCTCCACCGCAACTGCAGTTTCATTTTTAGCGCTCAAATCAGCGAGGATCGTTTCTCCGCCAATCATAATCTGACCAACCCCTACGAGTGGCTCAACACCATCAGGCAAATAGATATCTGTACGGCTTCCAAAACGGATCATTCCGAACCGCTCGCCGGTTTTTACATCCTGCCCTTCGTTAAGATTACAGACAATTCGTCGCGCGACCAGCCCTGCAATTTGCACAAAGACAATATCTTTGCCATCTTCTGTGCGCACATGAACAGCCTGGCGTTCATTTTCCTCAGAGGCTTTATCCATTGCCGCGTTTAGAAATTTACCAGGTCGGTACACTGATTTAATGACCTTACCCCCGAGCGGAATACGGTTCACGTGTACATTAAAGACATTCAGAAAAACACTGACACGAAGCATTGGATCATTACCCAAACCCAGCTCTTCTGGAGGAACGGCACGTTCAACGAGTTGAACAACACCGTCAGCAGGGCTAACAATCACCCCATCGCGTGTTGGAACATGCCGGTCAGGATCGCGGAAAAAATAGACACACCAAGCGGTGAGAATAATACCAACCCAGCCCAAAAACGGGCCAGTTAGTAAAAACAGCGCCAATGCCACGATTGCAAAGATAGCAATAAACAGATGGCCTTCTTTATTAATCGGCACCAAGACTGTTTTCAATGTATCCATATCAAGACAACTTTCTCATTTTTCTTCCGGGGACAAGGCTATATCCCAATTCATTCGGAAAAAGAACCAATAAGACTACTTATCTTAATTTAGGACTAATCCAGCACCTTCGCCAGTTTTTCTTGATAATCTGCAACTTCCTGCTGACGGGCCCACATTTCTGCGTACTGTCCGTTTAACTCCAACAATCGGGTGTGCGTCCCCTGCTCCACAATGCGCCCCTTATCAAGAACAAGAATTTCATCTGCATCAACCACTGTCGACAAACGGTGTGCAATTACAAGGGTTGTGCGACCCTTGGAAACTTCTTTCAGACTTTGCTGAATGTCACGTTCTGTTCGTGTATCAAGGGCGGAAGTTGCCTCATCAAACAGCAAAATTCGTGGGCGCTTGAGGATCGTGCGGGCTATGGCCACGCGTTGTTTCTCACCACCTGAGAGTTTCAAGCCACGCTCCCCCACCATAGTATCAAACCCATCGGGCAGCTTTTCGATGAAGGTATCAATACTTGCCAGTTGCGCAGCTTCTTTGATTTCCTCGTCCGTAGCGTCTGGGCGTCCATACCCGACATTATAAGCAATGGTGTCGTTAAACAAAACTGTATCCTGTGGGACAATGCCTATGGCCTGCCTAAGGCTTGCTTGCTGAACCTCCCGGATATCCTCACCATCAATGGTAACAGAACCTTCGTTCACGTCATAAAAGCGGAATAAAATACGGGAAATGGTGGATTTGCCGGCTCCAGATGGCCCAACAATGGCAACTTTCGAACCTGGTTTTACCGTAAATGAAATATCGTGAAGGATTTGTCGTTTGTCGTCATACCCAAATGACACTTTATCAAAGACAATTTCCCCCTTACCGTCTTTCAGAGGTTGGGCATTTGGGTCATCATCAATCTCACGCCCTACACTGATAAGCTCAAACATCTTCTCCATATCAACAAGGCTTTGCTTGATCTCGCGATAAACGAAGCCTAGGAAATTGAGCGGTTGGATCAGCAACATGAGGAACGCATGCGCCGCAACAAAATCACCCACAGTCATACTGCCATTCGCAACGCCGTTGGCTGAAATTAACATCACCGCGACAAGACCCAGAGCGATAATGAAACCTTGACCAACGTTGAGATATGCGAGTGTCGTTTGACTACGGATCGCTGCACTTTCATAACCGGCGATCGCCTTATCAAAACGACGGCTCTCATGTTCTTCATTACCGAAATATTTTACGGTTTCAAAATTCAGCAAACTGTCGATTGCTTTTGTATTGGCCTCACTGTCCTTTTCATTCATGGTCCGACGATATTTCAGACGCCATTCAGTGACAGCCAAAGTGAAATAGATGTAACCAACCAAGGTTACAGCAGTCACTAAAGACATCAGGAAGCCATACTCGACCCACATAATCCCGCAAATAAAGATGATTTTCAGGAGTGTCGGGACAATATTGAACAACATGAAACGAAGCAGGAAATCAATCCCTTTCGTGCCGCGCTCAATTACTCTGCTAAGACCACCCGTCTGACGGTCCAAGTGAAAGCGAAGTGACAGTTTGTGTAAATGCCTGAAGGTTTGAAGAGCCACCTGACGAATAGCGTTCTGACCGACTTTAGCAAAAATAGCATCCCGGAGTTCGCCAAAGGTCTGCTGGAAAAGACGCGCGAACCCATAAGCCATCACAAGACCAACCGGAATAAAGGCCCAAGCCTCAACAGTATTTTCTTCACCGGACAGATAATCGACCAGGTATTTAAGAATATAGGGGGTGAGAACCGCCATAATTTCCGCAGAAATCAACAAGGCCATCGCAATGCAAATGCGGATTTTAAGATCTCCGCGCCCTTTTGCCCAAAGAAACCCCATTAACGTCCAAGCGGTGGAAAGATGGTTCCGTTGATCAGAATGGCTATGGCTGTCGAAACTCATGTTCTGCATTTCTTCTTCTAGCCCCTATTCTTTTTTATTTTGCGCAAAATGGTTACTAGTTCTTAACCACTTGCGACCATAGTCTTACCATATCATTCCTATACATATAGTGATATTTGAAGTTAAGTGATGACCGTCTCATCTGATGTACCCAACAGCCAAGGATTTGACGCCCTGATCGCAGAGGGCGGGGAAAAACTTGTCTGGATCGCCCCCACTGCACCATTGACTTTCAGGTTCAGGTGGCAAAATGTCACCTTTTCCGGCCATTTGAGTAAGAGTGGTGAAGACCACCGATTGTTATTGCTTGGTGATATAGGCCCGCTCCCTTTTTCTGCTGAAGATCCGGCCTTCCGTGAACGGCTGATGAAACTGGTTCGCTGGCAGCCTGAAAAAGATCACGCCCGTTTTGTGCTGGAGCCCAAGCGCCAGCATATTTATCTGATGGTTGATGATATCTTAAGCGGAGAGTTGAGCGGCATTCAGATGATAGCCTCAACTACTCAGCTTCTCTTCCATATCCGCCCTTATCTGGAGCTTGCCCGCGATATTGGCTGGAAACCACTTGTAGAGCGGAGCGACGAAGTCATTAACTTCATCGACACACCCGCCAAACCAAAATCCGAAGAGTAGCCCTACTGACTTTCTGGAATTCTGAAAATCTGTCCCGGATAAATCAAATCCGGGTCACGGATCTGACTTTCATTTGCCTGATAAATAAGGGTGTATTGCAAACCATCCCCATACATACGACGGGCGATGCGCCATAAGCTGTTGCCTGGCTGAACAACGGCGCGAATTTCCAGTCCGCCCTTGGCAAGGATCACATCTTCTGCCGCTTCCCTTTTAAACGGGAGTTCAACACGGGAAATTACTTTGTCGTCCTTATTCGATTGGTCCACACGCAGGTTATACTTGCCTGTCGGAACGTCATTTTCAGGGCTTAATTTCCAATCTCCATTTTCGTCAACTTGGGACGAACCGATATGTTTGTTATCCAGATAGACATCTACCTGATTGCCCGGTTTACCCTGACCGGAAAGGGCGACATTTCCCTTCTCGTCATAATCAATACTTCCTACTGCCAAGTCCTCTGCTTTTGAAACATCCCCTTTTGGTTCAGGGAGTTGCAGTAACTTGCTCACACGTTCGGAAATATCGGTTTCTTTTCCATCTTCCGGTTTTGGGGCCAACACAGCAATGGCAGGATCACGTTTTTCGATCACTTTCGTGCAATCTGGAACCTGCATGATGACCATTCTTGGAGTTTCAACTTTTTTACCGTCTGGATTGATGGCTGTCGCGTTGATCTGCTGGGCCCCGGATGCTAATGGTTTGTCAGCAAGGAACACCCACTCCCCACGCGACGAAGTGACCGCTTCTCCCAGTTTTGTCTCATTGGCGAAGATTGACACAACGGACGTAGGCTCCGCGCGACCGGCAACAAGTAACCCGCAATTCTCATCAACACGCACCACGTCAAAACTTGGGTTCGCCATAGCAGCGATGCCAGTTTTAGTTTCCTGTTTTTCCAGAACTTTAGGTTTCTCGATAACAATAGGTTTCGAAGGTTTCGCCTCTGTTTCTTTCACAGAAGGTTTCTGATTATTGCTTTGTTCGGCTGCTTTTTCTTCCGGTGCAAGGGTGCTTTCCGCCCGTTTTGTAGAAGCTGGACCGCCGGATGCGGGTTTTTGTGTTGTGGAAGTTGTCGCGTCACTTGGAACAGATTTTTCCGGATCATTGAAGAACAGGAAGAAGGCCCCCACAGCCAACCCCAACAGAATAACAAGTATTGCAAAGACCCGCACGTCACTATCTCCATTAACCCTGTTTTGAGGCAGTATGACCTGTTGCCGGTTGAGACGCAACCAATTGGCGAGCGATCACAGAGTTAATATTGGATTTTAGTCTTTTGGTGTCGCTATTGCAGGTAAGGAAAGAAGGTAATCGGCCATCGCTGCACGATCTTCAAGGGAAAGCCTTGATGTGCCTTGACTGATGACGATCCCCATTTCCCCTTGCACATCATCAAAGTTCGGCTTCATCCCGCTTTCGAAGAAACTGATCAGATCACCGCGAGACCATTCGCCAATACCATCGGCATGAGGTGTGATATTAGGAACTTTCCCGGCGGGTTCTGATTTCAAGGAGCCCGCCATAAAACGGTCTTGTATAAATCCACCCATCTGGTTTCTGGGTGTATGGCACTCACTGCAATGCCCCAAAGCGTGGGTAAGGTATTTGCCCCGCTCTTCTGGATCTATAGGCGTGTCATCGAAGAATAAAACACGCCAGAAAGCTTGAAGCCAGCGCCATGAAAAAGGAGCGCTTATTTCATGCTCTTTGTTCGCGATATCAGACGGTGCAACTGTTTTCAGAAATCCAAATATTTTTTTGGCATCTTCATCTGTCATTTTGGCGTAGCTGGGATAGGGAAAAGATGGAAAGTAGTATGAACCGTCAGGCCGAATACCGTGTTTAACAGCCTGAACAAATTGATCTTCTGTCCAGTTCCCAATACCGTTTTCTTCGTCTGGCGTAATATTTGGTGTGTAGAAGACTCCAAACGGTGTCTTGAGAGCGTGCCCGCCTGCAAAGGGTGTAGCTCCCTCTTCTTTTGTATGGCAGCCTTTGCATCCGGCAATCGCAGTCAGATATTCACCTTCCGCAGCTTGTAAAAGTGAAGAAAATGAAAAAAGGCACACCATTCCCATCAATACCGAAAACAGTATGCCTTTTAACAGTTTCATAGATATTAGTGCTCAGGTGTCCGGAAAGGTTTGTGGCATCCACCACATGTTTTACCAGTTGCACCGAGTGCTGCACCTATGGTTGCCTGATCTTTCGTCATCACTGCCGTATATAATTTGACTGCAGCAGACTCGAAATTTTCAGCTGCTTTGGCAAACGCCTCTGGCTGCGCCCAGATTTCTTCTTTTGATCTTGTCTTCGGACCACCTGATCCTTCTGGAAACAGGTTTTTCATTTCTTCAGAAATAGCGACTATCCGTTTCGCATGCTCTTCTAAAGCCGGGGAAAAACCAGCCTCACCTTTAGCAAACCCGGCAATGGCTTTCATGCCCGCGCCAAGCTCTTTCATTTTGGCAATACGCATATCCGCGTCTTTGTTACCAGTACTGCCTTCATGGGCGGATGCCGCAACAATGCCCGTCCCCAAGGTTAAAGCAACTCCACCTGCTACAAATAATTTTATGACTTTATTCATTAGCTCATCCCACTTTGTTTTAATTATCCTACTAAATAAGCAAATAGTGACAAAATTCGGGCAGGAAAGTGACAGTGCTATTCCGTCACGTTCACAGTCATGGTTTTTCCACCATAACCATGTTTTTTATCCCTCGCCCTCACCGTAATTTTTTTAACCTCCATCGGAATTGACAAAGACATGGACCGGGTGAAAGGCTGTTCATTTTCATGAGGGTGCATCAAGATACGGGAGCCCAATACCTTCCCTGCTTCATCCAATACATCCCATTGGTCCGCGTAATGACCCCACCCAGTATCATCATGCGCAACTGTCACAGAAATTCGGTACATATCCGCGTTTGATTTCGTCAGTTTCACCCCGATCACATCCGCCTTGCCTGCAAATGCAGGGCTTGACGCCAGCAGGACAAAAGCGCACATAATCAGTATCATAGATTTCCGAAATCCATTTCCTAAACAGGCGAAACTCTTCATGACGAACATTACTTCCCTCTGTGTCTACTGCGGTTCCAAAATGCCAGCTGATGAAGACTTTAAAAAAGCTGCGCACAATCTAGGGCTTCAGCTTGGTCAGAATGACATCACCCTTGTTTATGGAGGTGGTCATGTTGGCCTGATGGGGATCACGGCCGATGCGACACTGGAAGCTAACGGAAAGGTTATCGGTATTATTCCCGAACATCTACACGAGATTGAGGTTAGTCACGAAGATTTGACGGAGCTGTATGTGGTGGACAGCATGCACACGCGTAAACAGATGATGTTTGAAAAATCTGATGCATTTGTCGTTCTACCAGGGGGCCTTGGTACCCTGGATGAAACCTTTGAAATGATCACCTGGCGTCAGCTTAAATTGCATGACAAACCTATCATTCTCGTGAACTACAAAGATTACTGGAAACCGTTTATGGATCTGGTTCATCACATGATCAAAGCAGGCTTTGTCGAAGCCGGTGCGCTGAACTATTTCACAGTTGTAGAAAGCCTTGATGACGTGCTTCCAGCAATTAAAAGCTCTCCCGACGCAAAAATCGACGCAGATATTCGAAAAATGTGAGAAAAAATGTCACATTTTGCAAAGCACAACTTGCTTGTTCTGCAAGCAATGCTATTTTGCGCGCACTGAACAAATTTGTTAGGCGAAGAAGGATCTCTCAACATGGCAAAGATTCAAGTCAAGAATCCAGTTGTTGAACTGGACGGTGACGAAATGACCCGGATTATCTGGGACTTCATTAAGAAGAAACTCATCCTCCCTTACCTGGATATCGACCTGAAATATTACGATCTGGGCATGGAATCACGTGATGCCACAAACGACCAGATCACTGTTGATGCTGCAAATGCCATCAAGCAGTATGGCGTTGGTGTTAAATGTGCGACCATCACACCTGATGAGCAGCGTGTTGAAGAGTTCGATCTGAAAGAAATGTACCGCTCCCCTAACGGAACTATCCGTAATATTCTGGGTGGTACAGTTTTCCGTGAACCTATTATCTGTAGCAATGTACCTCGTCTGGTTCCAGGCTGGACAGACCCAATCGTTATTGGCCGTCACGCATTTGGTGACCAGTACCGTGCAACGGACATGCTGATCCCGGGTCCTGGTAAACTGACAATGAAATACACACCTGCCGATGGCGGTGAGGAAATGGAATTCGAAATCTTCGATTTCCCTGATGCCGGTGTTGCTATGGGCATGTACAACCTGGATGAAAGCATCCGTGGTTTCGCCCGTGCCTGCATGAACTACGGTCTTGCACGCGGCTGGCCTGTGTATCTCTCCACTAAAAACACCATCATGAAAAAATATGACGGTCGTTTTAAAGATCTGTTCGAAGAAGTTTATCAGAACGAGTTTAAAGCAGAATTTGACAAAGCAGGTATCACATACGAACACCGTCTGATCGACGACATGGTTGCATGTGCCATGAAATGGTCCGGTAAATTTGTATGGGCATGTAAAAACTATGACGGCGACGTACAGTCCGACACAGTTGCACAAGGCTTTGGCTCTCTCGGCCTGATGACATCCGTTCTGATGACACCAGACGGACAGACAGTTGAAGCTGAAGCGGCTCACGGTACAGTGACACGTCACTACCGCGAACACCAGAAAGGCAACGAAACTTCCACAAACCCAATCGCGTCTATCTTCGCATGGACACGTGGACTTCTGCACCGTGCCAAACTGGACGGCAATGATGAGTTGAAAGTTTTTGCTGAAACACTTGAAAAAGTTTGTGTCGCTACCGTTGAAGGCGGCGAAATGACAAAAGACCTGGCCCTTCTTGTAGGACCAGATCAGTCATGGCTGACAACAAACGAGTTCCTGGCAGCGATTGACCGGAACCTGCAAAAAGAATTGGGCTAAATTCCCATTCATATTTAAAAAGGCCGGTTTTTGCCGGCCTTTTTTTGTGTCCGGTGGGCATAAATGACACATCCCCCAAACGAACACACCTTAACCATTTATTAACTATTTTACCGAAATTCCTGCTCTGACTAATATAGCTCTGTATTCAGAGGGGGATGCGGTGATGAAAATCAGATTGAGACGGGTTTGGTTTGCTCTTTCGGCGTTGTTGGCGCCGATAGTTGCTTCAACTACCGTGAATGCGGCCTCTCTTAATCTTGTTGAAACGCCACCTCTTGGTTACAACAACCAATCTAACCTCAGTATTACCGGGGCGACTTTCACCTCCAATTCTGGCTACCACTTGTACACAGGTTTCCCTGGAGATGGGAATAACGGAACGATCTGTGCCGGTGGTTCTCTGGATTGTCTCGGGGATCTTTGGGTGAATTTTGACGCGCCTGTCAAAAACGTATCCATCGATTTTTTAGGATACGATCAAGGGGATGAGGTTTTTGTCACCCTTTTTGATCTTAATAATAATCCATTAAGTTCAATCGGTGTGACAGGAAATGGGACAGTTCAGTTCGTTGGTCCTTTTGAAGTGTCCCGTATTTTCCTCAACAATGACTCAAATACGAACCTGCCTTTAAACCCGCGCGGAATGCTTTACCAGAATTTCAAATTTGATCTGGTGACGCCGGACGTGATCAGTTCCGTCCCCTTGCCCGCTGGTCTTCCCCTATTTGCGGCGGGGATTGCTATAGCGGGCTTTCTGGTGCGCAGGAAACGTAAATAACCTATCCATTTTGTTTAACGCTATCTTCTGGTGTCTCATTGCGCTCAGACATGCCGTAATCCCGAAGCACTTCTGTCACTCTCAAGCGGTAGTCTTTGAAATAGGTATGCCGCCCTTTTTTCTGAGCGTCCCTATGACTAGGAAGATTGCGCCATTCTCTGACTGCCTCCTCATCTCGAAAGAAGGAAAGTGATAAAAGTTTTCCTTCATGCGTCAGGCTCTGGAAACGCTCTACGGAAATAAAGCCATCAATCTGCTCAAGCTCAGCTTTTAATGTAGCGGCAACATCCAGATATGAGTTTAGATATTCCGGTTTGACCTCTACTTCAAATATGACAGCAATCATGGCTCTATTTCCTTAAATCCCTTAATAAACAGGTGCGCTTCTCTTCCAAAGAAGCTCATTTGAATACTCTGCCCCGTCACGCCCCTTCTGTGGCGTTGTCTTCAACAAGAGGTTATCCCCTTGCCAAATGATGGTTCGAATAAGATCGGTGCCGAGCCACTCCGGAATTGTCGATAAACTTACCTCATGAAAAACTTCATCGCCCTTCACATAAAAGCGACCACCATAGGAAAGTGACTTTTTAGCTGACGTGTCACTACGCGCAGGTTCATCTCCAAAGTCAGCACGCATCAGAAATCCTGACATCATTCCTTCGCGAGTGTAGATAAGCTGGCCTTTTCCGTCTTCTCCCATGGGGAAGCTATAAAACTCACCATTGCGAACAGAACGCCAGTCTTGCAACTCCCAAACGCCGATAAGTTTTTCGACAATCTCTTGAGACATAGATTTTCCCTTATTTTTATTATTTTCGTTAGTCTGCATCAGATTGCCCCAAAAGCCGAGACAAAAAAACCGGCCGCGAAGGGCCGGTTTTTGTTTCAAGTTACATTCGACTTATTCGCTTTCATCCTCTTCAGGGGTGCCTTGCATTTCATCCCCAAGGATACCGGCATTAGCGCGGATTTTGTTTTCAATTTCCGCAGTCATTTCCGGGTTTTCTTTCAGAAAGGTTTTCGCCTGTTCTCGTCCCTGACCAATACGCTGGCTATCGTAGGAATACCAGGATCCGGATTTCTCAACGATTTCGGCCTTTACACCCAGATCCAGGATCTCACCCATTTTGGAGATGCCTTCGCCATACATGATGTCAAATTCAACAACCTTGAACGGCGGGGCCACTTTGTTTTTTACCACTTTCACACGGGTCTGGTTGCCGACAATATCTTCCTTATTCTTAATCTGACCGATGCGGCGAATATCAAGACGAACGGATGCATAGAATTTCAGGGCGTTACCGCCGGTTGTTGTCTCAGGGTTACCGAACATCACACCGATCTTCATACGGATCTGGTTGATGAAGATCACCATACAGTTAGAGCGTGAGATAGAGCCTGTCAGCTTACGAAGCGCCTGGCTCATCAAACGTGCTTGAAGACCTACATGGGTATCGCCCATTTCGCCTTCCAACTCAGCCTGAGGCACCAGAGCAGCCACACTGTCAATAATCAGAACATCCACGGCGCCAGAGCGCACAAGTGTATCGGCAATTTCAAGGGATTGTTCCCCGGTATCGGGCTGAGAGATCAACAGCTCGTCAATATCCACACCCAATTTGCGGGCATAAACCGGATCAAGTGCATGTTCCGCATCCACGAACGCGCAAGTACCACCGGCTTTTTGGGCCTCTGCCACGACGTGCAGCGCCAATGTGGTTTTACCAGAGCTTTCCGGTCCGTAAATTTCAACAATACGTCCCTTAGGCAATCCACCAATGCCAAGGGCGATATCCAATCCCAACGATCCTGTAGAGATAGCCTCAATATCCAGGGCTTCCTGCTGACCCAGTTTCATAACCGAGCCTTTACCGAAGGCCCGTTCAATCTGACCCATTGCTGCTTCTAGAGCTTTTTTCTTATCCATGCTACCTGCTTCGACGAGTTTCAATGCTGCTTGTACCATCTGGTCCCCCATCCTTATTTCATAGGATCACTGCGGATGCAATAAAAGCAATGTACATGTTTTGTTCTCATTAGCAACATATTTTTAGAACATTGATGATAAATAGCTATTCGGATATGTTCCTTGTATGTTCACACTGGAAATATTGGGAAAATAAATCCTATATTTTACGATCAGTTCGGCAAGTTTCGAATCTAATGTACCCTTTCAGTAAGAGTTTTACGCAAAAAAATAACTGCAGAAATGTTTCGATTTTCTGCAGTTATTTAAATTCCCGATTTTTTAAGCGTATTCTATTTCGCTGTATTTCCCTCATAAGAAGGTACAGGTATTGTTTTGTTCAGGGAGTTCATACGCTCAAGATTAATGATGGTGGAAAGCATCAAACGATCGTGTGACCAGTCTTTTGGATTGTGCATCAAAATTGAAGTCGCAAAGACGATCCCAACGAGAGAAAGCGAAACTGCTGCAGCAACCAGTTTGGAGTCCTTCCGACCCTGATCACTTGTCATTGCAACGATGCGCTTTCGAAGCAAGCTGCGCTTTGATTTTTCAGAGTGGCTTTTCTCCACCAGTGCAACCGTCGGCAGTTGACCATGCTGCTCAGTGCTTGAACGACTTGCACGCAATAGGCACTCACAATAAGCGCGAATACCGTGAGGTGAACGGCGGACAATGATCTGGTCGCATGCGTATTCACGCAGCATTCTGACTTGTGCGCACCAGACATAATACGCAGGGTTCCAGAAGAAAAGCGGTTTCAGGATTTCCATAAAGAATTCCCATTCCACATCGCCTTGACGGATATGCTGCAACTCATGGCCTACCGCAATCTGAAGATCCAATTGATGGGTCAGCATGCTTTCAGGAATGACGATATAACGTTGAAACAACCCACGTGTTGAATAAGGAATTGAGATCTCATCACTTACCAAGATATGTACATAACGGAAGCGTTTCAGAAGATAACTATTCTTCAGTTGGACCCAAAGACGATACCCTTGCAGAACTAGTCGAAGGACAAAAAACATCGAAGTGGCGGCAAATAAACCAACGAATATTTTTGCTGATATACTGCTTAAATTTACAATTTCGCGAACGATTTCTTCACGGAGCCCAAGGGTTGACTGCAACTGCTCCGCGTCCATTTTGAAGTTACCATTTAGATAACCGGCGACAATCATATCCGAAATGTTTAGAGAATTTTGTGAGGCCCAACCGCCAAAGAAATAAACGACAATGGGACTTAAGAATATGGCTCCGATGCTGCCATTCAGAAATAACAGCTGGGACTGGAAATTACTTTTCAGCCCAATACGAGGGGAGATCGCTAAAACCGTTGACCAAACCAAACACGTCACCAGCAAAAGTATGTTGGCATCTATGAATACGTCGAGTGCGGTTTCAACTGTCATTTTTCTCCCAACCTCTTGTCGAGCAAATCTCTAATCTCCTGAAGAGCATCATCTGACAGTTTTTCATCATCGACTAATCGCGCGACTAGGGACGATGGTGTATTATTAAACAGCTTTGCAGATAGGTGCGCTAAGGATTTAGACTGATAATCAGCTTTTTCTATAGTTGGGGAGTAGACAAAGGACTTCTCAGTTTTCTCGCTAACAAGAAACTTTTTCTGCTCAAGAATTCGCATAATTGTGGACGCAGACGTGTAAGCAAGTTCACGTGGCGGGGAGAGATTTTTCATCACTTCTCGCACAGTGCCTTTACCCAAGTCCCAGACTGCATTCATAAATTCCAACTCAACTTCAGTCAGGAGTGTGTTGTCTTTCTTTTGTCGCATTTAAAAAATGTCCACCATATCAAATGAGAATTTCATTGCTCGAGCGGTTCCTCCCTCACCAACTTTTATTTTCTTTTACTATACTAAGATATTAGTTGATCGACAAGAACCCTCTTTTCAGACTTTTCTGAAGCAGAAAACTCCCCAGATGATGGCAAGGCCAAGTGGCCACCAAAGAGGCTGGCCAACAAGCCCTAGCCACGCAAGAAAGATATAAGCTGAGCCCAAAAGCGTCAGAAACAAACGATCCCCGCGAGAGGTTTTGAGGCCAAGCACCCCCCTACGTTCGCTTTGCCCCGGTGCGCGGATTTCCAAAACGGTTAAAATAGCCATTGCTGAAAACAACGCGATAAAACCAATGGCCGTTGGCCAGGTCCAAGCCATCCAACTTAGCATGATGGCCTCTCCTTTATTTTGTTAGTTACTTTAATACTCATTAGACACGACCCATGGCGAAGCCCTTGGCGATGTAGTTACGAACGAAGTAAATAACGATCGCGCCAGGAATAATTGTCAATGTACCAGCTGCTGCCAACAGACCAAGTTCATACCCCGCGGAGGAAGCTGTTTTAGTCATGGTCGCAGCAATCGGTTTTGCTGCAACAGCTGTTAGCGTTTTTGCTAGAAGCAACTCCACCCATGAGAACATGAAGCAGAAGAAAGCAGCCACACCAACACCAGATTTAATTGTTGGAATGAAGATTGTCGTAAAGAAGCGACCGAATGAGTAACCGTCCACGTAAGCCGTTTCATCAAGCTCCTTAGGCACACCACTCATAAATCCTTCCAAAATCCAAACGGCAAGCGGAATATTGAACAGGCAATGTGCGAGCGCCACAGCCAAATGTGTATCAAACAGATTGACGGATGAATATAGCTGGAAGAACGGAAGTGCAAACACGGCAGCAGGCGCCATACGGTTTGTCAACAACCAGAAGAACAAGGTTCTGTCACCCAGGAAGCTAAATCGCGAAAACGCATAAGCAGCTGGAAGAGCAACTCCTACGGAAATCACCGTATTGATCGAAACGTAGATGATTGAGTTAATATATCCCCAATACCAAGTCGGATCCGTGAAAATAGTGATGTAATTTTCAAGCGTCCAAGTTTGCGGAAACAGCGTAAATCCCGCAAGAATTTCATTGGTCGTCTTGAAACTCATCGCTATCAGCCAATAAATCGGCAGCAACAGGAACAGAATATATAGGATAGGCACAATACTTCTTTTAGACATATTCTATTCCTCCTCATCTTTTTGGTTGGTCATAACTGAATAGAACACCCAACTTACAAGCAAGGTAATGGCAAAATAGATAAGTGACATTGCCGCAGCCGGACCCAGATCAAACTGGCCCAATGCAATTTTTACCAGATCAATGGAAAGCAACGTGGTTGAGTTACCCGGACCACCACCCGTGAGAACAAATGGTTCTGTATAAATGTTAAAACTGTCCATAAAACGTAGCAGGATGGCAATTGTCAGAACCGTTTTCATTTTTGGAAGCTGGATATAACGGAAAACTGCGAATGCAGATGCACCATCAATCTTGGCGGCACGATAATAGTCATCCGGAATAGAAACCAGACCTGCATAGCTCAGCAAAACGACCAATGATGTCCAATGCCAGACATCCATCATAATGATGGTAATCCAAGCGGCAATTGGTTGTTGAGTCATATTATAGTCAATGCCAAGTGTGTGATTTAGGAAATACCCAAGCAGGCCGATGTCAGGCAATGTGAAGATGTTCCACATCGCGCCCACTACATTCCATGGGATCAACATCGGCAATGCCATGGTCACTAGACAAACCGGCACCCAAAACCCCTTGCGTGGCATAGCCAGTGCCACCGCAATACCAAGTGGCACTTCAATTGCCAAAATGAGACCAGTAAACAGGAACTGACGACCAAGTGCCGCATGGAACCGATCTGATCTTAAGAGTTGTTCAAACCAGTCCAGTCCTTGCCAGAAAAAGACGTTGTCACCGAAGGTTTCCTGAAAGGAATAATTCACTACGGTCATAATTGGGATCAGTGCGTTAAAAGCGACCAATAGCAATACAGGAAGAACAAAGATCCAGGCTTTTTGATTATACGTTTTCATGATCTTAATCCGCTTTCTTCGTTACTAACCAACCGTCGCGGTACAGTCTGGTTTGATCCTGCTGGAAAATAACGCCAACAGTTTCACCTTTATTTGGCGCTTCTTCGGCAACGATGCCGGTAATTTTCTGTTCACCAACCATCACTTCAACAACCTTATGACGGCCAACGTCTGAAACTTTTCTAACGGTGCCTTGCATTTCTGACTGACCGAAAGACACAAACTCAGGACGTACGCCTATAGCACAATCTGTTGATTGGCCCGCATCGATAGGTCCTTCCAGATCGACAGTCTGACCCCTGAATTTCGCGACACCTTCTTTGACCTCGCACGGGATGATGTTCATTCCCGGTGAACCGATGAAATGGCCAACAAATGTATGTTCAGGACGTTCAAAAAGCTCAACTGGTGTGCCGATTTGCACAATTTGACCAAGATCCATCACGACAACACGATCCGCGAAAGTCAGAGCTTCTGTCTGATCATGGGTTACGTAAATCATTGTTGCGTTTACGTTATGATGCAGCTCTTTCAGTTTGGAGCGCAGTTTCCACTTAAGATGCGGGTCAATCACGGTAAGTGGTTCATCAAACATCACCACATTCACATCATTACGTACCAAACCACGACCCATAGAGATTTTCTGTTTGTTATCGGGTGACAAGCCAGAGGCCCGTCTTTTCAGAATATCTTCCACTTCTAGCATTTCCGCAATTTCACGAACCCGCTTATCTACGGTCGCCTCATCAACTTTTCGGTTCCGAAGTGGGAAGGCAAGATTGTCATAGACAGTCATCGTGTCGTAGATCACCGGGAACTGGAATACCTGTGCAATATTGCGCTGGTCCGGTGTTAGCTGGGTAACATCTTGATCGTCAAATAAGATCTTCCCCTCCGATGGCACCAGCAAACCAGAAATAATGTTCAGCAAAGTAGACTTGCCACAGCCAGAAGGACCAAGAAGCGCATAAGCACCGCCATCTTCCCAATCCAGGTCAATCTCCTTTAAGGCGTAATCATCTGGTCCTTGTGGATTTGCTTCGTAACTATGTCTTAGGTGTGAGAGTGTGATTTTAGCCATTATCAGTCTCCCACCACATTGCCATCGGTATCAAAATAGAAGCAATTTGAGCTATTCATGTAGAATTGATGCTCCGTTCCAATACTGAATTCGTGAACACCATGGGCTAGTGAGACCCAGGTCACCTCATCCATTTCGAAATGAGCACTACTTTCAGACCCACTAAGCTCAGTCACCTTGACTACTCCTGTTACGGCAACGTTAGCTTGATCCGATTTAAATGGGAGAACATGGTTTGGTCTGATCGCAACGGTGTAAATTCCATCAGCAAGATTGCCCGTATGCTGATCCACATCCCATTGAGCCAAATTACCCATAACGATCTTGTTATCTTTTTTCTCTACTTTGGCGTAGTTGATTGGCGGGTCAGAAAACACCTGAGCAGAAGCCAAATTAGCAGGAGACCTGTAAATATCTGCTGTCACACCAAATTGTGTAACGCGCCCGTCATCCATCAATGCAGTTTTACCGCCAAGCAGCAGGGCTTCTTCAGGTTCTGAAGTGGCATAAACCACAACTGCGCCACGTCCCGCAAACAGTTCAGGAAGCTGCTCACGCAATTCTTCACGAAGTTTGTAGTCAAGGTTGGCAAGCGGTTCATCCAAAAATACGGCATCGCTTTCCTTTGCAATGGCCCGCGCTAAAGCGCATCTTTGCTGCTGCCCACCGGAAAGTTGATCAGGCCGACGATTGAGCATGGCGCCAAGTTGCAGGATATTTGCAGCTTCTTCTACACGACCTTCAATTTCCGACTTAGCCATACCGGCAACACGCAATGGAGATGCGATATTGTCAAAAACGGTCATATGGGGATAATTCACAAAAAACTGGTGCACCAGACTGATATTTCTTTTCTGGGCGCTAACTTTCGAGATATCGCGGCCGTTCATAATTATCTGACCAGACGCCAAAGGGTCTAATCCGGCAGCCAATTTAATCAGGGAAGTTTTTCCGGAACCTGTCTTGCCCAGCAAGACATTGAAAAATCCCGGCTCAAGCACCAGAGATGTCGGTTTGATATGGGTATTCACCCCGACCTTTTTGGTTACTTCTTTTAACTCAAGCGCCATAGTACAGTCAGTCCCAGCACGTTAAACAAAATGTAAAATCAATGAATTGATAAAATAGGTTGTTGGGGCTCCGAAGAGCCCCAACCTCTCTGTAAGCGTAGGGAAAACGCTTGACAGGGGAGGATATTATTTCTTCCAGCGGGCTACGAGTGCATCGTAGTTTACTGTTTCACCCTGTGGCTTTTCATTTGCCAGTTTGGCTTTCGCGCCACCTTTACCGAGCCATTCAGACGGATCTTTAGGCTCGTTCAAGCGTGGACCACAACCACCATAGACATTTGCACTTTCATCAGCGCGCTGCATGCGGGCCATTGTGATGTCCATTTCTTCAGCAAGACGATCCATCGCTTCCTGAGGTGTAAATGCACCGGAGTTCACGTCACCAATTTGCTGCCACCAGATCTGAGCCAGTTTTGGATAATCAGGAACGTTAATACCGGTTGGTGACCATGCAACACGATCAGGTGAACGGTAGAATTCAACCAAACCACCAAGTTTTTCAGCACGTTCGGAGAATGACTTATGGTTGACGGAGCTGTCACGAATGAAAGTCAAACCAACATGGGATTTCTTCACGTCTACAGTTTTAGACACAACGAACTGCGCATAGAGCCAAGCTGCTTTCGCACGATCCAATGGTGTAGATTTCAGGATTGTCCAAGAACCAACGTCTTGATAGCCAACTTTCTGGCCTTTTTCCCAGTAAGGACCGTGTGGTGATGGCGCCATGCGCCACAATGGCTTACCGCTATCATCAACAGTGTTGTTACCTTCAGATTTTGGTTTCACCATGTCAGCTGTGAAAGCTGTGTACCAGAAGATCTGCTGGGCAACATTACCCTGTGCCAATGCTGGCAGCGACTGATAAAAATCGTAAGATGCTGCACCTGGAGGCGCGTAGTTACGTAGCCATTCGTCCCACTTACGGATTGCGTAGACAGCCGCCGGGCCGTTTGCTGCACCACCACGGGAAACGGAAGCACCTTTTGGATTACATGTGCCGGCTTCCATGCGGATGCCCCATTCATCAATTGGAACACCGTTCGGCTCACCTTTGGAACCAGCACCAGCCATTGAAAGCCAAGCGTCAGTCATACGCCAACCAAGGTCTGGAGCACGCTTACCATAGTCCATGTGACCGTAAATGGTAGTGCCGTCAATTTCCTTGATGTCTTTTGAGAAGAATTCAGCAATATCTTCATATGCCGACCAGTTCACTGGAACACCAAGCTCATAACCATATTTCGCTTTAAACGCTTTTTTCAGGTCAGGGCGATCGAACCAGTCTTTACGGAACCAGTATAGGTTCGCAAATTGCTGATCTGGAAGCTGATAAAGATCTCCGTCTGGGCCAGTTGTGAACTGAGTACCCATGAAGTCATCAAGATCCAACATTGGGTTGGTAACGTCTTTACCATCACCTGCCATGAAGTCTGTCAGGTTGTAAGCAAGCTGCAGGCGTGAATGTGTGCCGATCAAATCGGAGTCATTTACGTATGCATCATACAAGTTACGTTTCGTCTGCATCTGTGTTTGAACAGCCTGCACAACTTCACCTTCACCGAGGATCTGGTGATTGACTTTAATGCCAGTAATTTCTTCAAACGCTTTTGTCAGAACTTCAGATTCATATCCGTGTGTCGGAATACCTTCTGACAGAACGTTAATTTCCATACCTGAGAATGGTTTGGACGCGTTGATGAACCATTCCATTTCAGACATCTGTTGTTCTTTTGTAAGTGTAGATGGCTGAAATTCGTTATCGATCCATTTCTTTGCCGCAGCACTATCTGCATGCGCCGCTGTAGCTCCGGCCATAACAGCACATGCTGCTACAGCAGAGAGTAAATATTTTCGCATCGTTATTCCTCCCTAGGTGTTTCAATGCTCCGAATTTATCGGTCTTCTAAAATTTTAGTAGACACCGCTTTTGTCAACTAATTTATTAGTAGAAGAAATCTGAAAAATCTATCTAATTGAAATTATTATTTTTTTAATCACTGGAAATTCTAAAAACTGTTTTTCGACTTAAACTTTAGAATGAAATTGAAATATAAAACTGTCACATAAATTTATTGAAACGGTCATTTTTGATTCGAGTCGACAGGCTATTCTTTCTTATTTAGCTCGCCGCTTCAAACTTAAACACAACTTTTTTCTAATGTTAATATTCGCCAGCATCTTAAGGTGTTGGAATTGAAGCTTTCACTGGTTAGTTTACAGAAAACAATCTTTGCAAAAGTTCGATCTCTATAAACCGGATATGATAAGATTAAACGAGTTGGGGGCAAGTGTCGTTGAGCAGGCCCTATTCATAATCGGAGATGTTGTATCCTAGGAAGAATACATATTGCGGGTACAGCGGCTTTTGATTTCTTCAATTTGTTTTTGACCTAACTAAGCCTCCGTCAGCATTCTGACAAAATTACTTGCAATAAAGGAAACAATCCAAAGGGCTAAAGAAATTTTCCCATACCTACTTTTTAGTTTTTCAGAAAATTGAGGTTGCCTCTGCCTTCTGATTAAAAATCTATCGACACTTACGAAATACAACCAGGCAATTGAGAACCCTAATGCTGTCACATAGCCCAAGATTAAAATCACATACAAAGCTAAGACCATTTCACCACTCCACCACTGCCATGTCCTGACCATTTGGCGCAGGTTGTAATATCATCACTTTATTGTCCTCAAAGACTTTTTCGCGGAGTTCTTTGGTAGCTTCTTGTTGGTCGCTGAAGGGGAAGATTAGATCCATGGACCAACTGTGATCACCGGAACGCCAATAAGTCGGATCGATTTTGTAGCTTTGGATATAAAACTTTGTGAATGCCATTACTCGCCTACACGCCTTAAAATATGAATGCTTGATGAGTTCAAAATCGCCAACTGCTGTCATGAATGTAAAAAGTCTATCGAACTCCCTTCCCAGTGTTACTTGCCTAACATACACTCCCACCATATCCCGTTTCATGGAAATTTAGTTGTATCCTAGGAAGAATAGATGTAACGGGTTTGAAAATCCCACTAACAATGGATGAATTTGTCTATCATTTTTTTCAGGCATTAACCTTCTCTGCCCTAAAATGATAATAACTTTCGGTCAGCCAGAAAAAGAAGAGAGACCAAACGGCTCCCAGTAAGAACAAATTTAAAATCATCCAATAATTGCCAAAAAGTGAAACCGCAAATTGGATATAGTCCCTCAACAATCCTGCTGGATTTTGGTGCCCCTCAAAAACAGCAATGTAAAAGACTGAAGCCATACAAAGGAAAATGGTAGAACTAAACACCAGATAGCCGATTGAATTTTGAAGAGTGAAAATACGCCGAATTTCAAACAGACGATTAGCGCTACGCGCACCTAACATTACTCTTGAAACACAATATAAAAGAGTACTTATAAAAGGTGTTGTCACAAAACTAATTAAACCAGCGACAGCGTAAACTCTTGGGATATCTTTACAATTATCCACAAAGATTCCCTCACACGTCTTAATCGCTTGCTTAGATACTACTTCCGACACCGAAAGTGGTATGCCTGTCATTACTACCTCGATAATCAACTCATTCATTGAGGCAATCAGCAATATAAAAATACCGACAAGAATAGTAACCAAACCGCTTATTGACATCTCACCACTCCACAAAAGCACTGCCCTGACCATCTGGCGCAGGTTGTAATGTCTTCATTTTTTTGTCCGTAAAGACTTTTTCGCGGAGTTCTTTGGCGGCTTCTTGTTGGCCGCAGAAGGGGATGATTAGTTTCAACACACTCTCTCACCAATTTATTGTATTGAAAAGATTTTAGTGCCATCAAAAATTGAGTGTCAATCATAGAGTTTTGCCCGTACAGTTTTTGCTCGGGTATCCCTACTTTTAATGTGAATTTTTCAGCTCAAAAGCCTTCCACCTATCCCAAAAAAATTCAATTTATTTTATGGGTGACCTTATGTCGGCGGGCGCAGATGAGGACCAGGAATTCTTCTTTGCTTTTTGGGGAAATGGTTGTGATGTTTTCGAGGATTTCGCGCTCGTGCCGTTGCAAGTCGAAATTGCGGAGCAGGAATTTCTTTAGGTGATATATGGATCCGCTGAACCTGTTGCCCGGTTTGAAGACGGTCTCTGAATTTAATCCCGATCTGACACCCTGTTTGAGCTGGTTTATTTCCCGGGATTGGGAATACACAATCTTTTTGAGTTCTGTAATTTCCGTTTGGGCCACTTGCGTGGATTTTTGGCGCATCTGCTCCATCACCATTTCATAACTGAGGCCATGTTTTTGCAGTAATTTTCGGGACATCCGAACGGCGGCCAAGGCTTCATGATCCGCATCTGATGTGGATAATTCCAACAACTTCACCAGTTTTGCAAAATCACGCTCTTCCATCATTTGCCAACCAGTCACTCCGCACGGTTACAGAATTCTATTTGGCAAATATTGTAGCAGATTGAGCATCAAGCACAATATGTTGTTTGCCTAATGAGTGTGTGAAAGGTGTAACTAACTGGCGATGGGCAGATACAACTCAACCGTTGTTCCTTTTCCGGGAGAGGAAGCAACGTTGATCTTACCGTCAACACGTTTAATGAAGCCAAAAACTGTACTTAACCCAAGGCCAGCCCCTGCCCCAAACTCCTTGGTGGTGTAGAAAGGTTCAAACATATGTTTTTGGACAATACTATCCATGCCATTACCAGTATCTGAAATTGAAATAACAGCATGATCTGAATGAAGATCTTCACTGGAAATTGGCGTATATTCCCCTTCTCTGTTTGGAGAATAACTATAGGCCTGAATTTTTAAGACACCGCCCTCTGGCATGGCTTCTTTTGCGTTCATGACCAATTTAAAAAGACAGTCTTCCAGCTCTGACGGGTTTAACAGGCAGGCCGCTAAATCCCCATAGAGCAAATACTCACACGTGATGTCATCTTCTAATGTGCTGAGCAGACGTTCTTTCAAATCGCTCATAAAGGGACGCAATGATACTTCGGTAACTTCGAGTTCTGCCGATTTTGAAAAAGATAACAAAGACGTGGTGAGATTTTTGCCTTTTTCCAAAGACTGAAGTGTTTTTTCGAGATGTTTCAAACCTTCTGAATTAACATCCAGATATCCCATCGCCATTTCAGTATTTCCCATGGCGACATTCATCAGATTATTGAAATCATGAGCAATACCGCCGGTAAGCTGACCAATTGCTTTCATCTTCTCGGCAGATCTAAATTGGCTTTCCATCAGTTTGCGTCTGGTAATATCCTGCCCGGAACTCAAAGTCCCCACGATGTTATCATCTTTATCGAGTATCAGCCTGTTATGCCAAGAAATCATGTGCCTTTCGCCAAAGCGGTCCACAATTTCATTTTCATAATATTCAACAGGTTCAAGGTCGCCTGACATTATCCGTTCATACACGGCAAGGACTTCAGATTGTTGTTCTGCTGGAACGACATTTTCGAACCAGTTGTGGCCGATAATTTCATCCTCTGTGAAGCCCAATGATTTCAGGCCAACGTCACTGATACGCACCACGCAGGCTTTATTATCCAACTCGACGATAATGGCCTCTGAAATATTCAAATACTCTTCTGTTCGCCTCAATGAAGCGACGAGTGTTTCTCTATCCTGTCTATTTTGAATGGCCAGACTGGCAATGTTGGCCTGTTCTTCAATGAGTTTTATCTCAGCTTCTGAAGGGCTTTTTGCCTCGTCATAGTACATCGCAAACGTACCGATGACTTTTTTGTCTCTTGAAAGAATTGGATGGGACCAGCAGGCAGAAAAACCAACCTTCTTGGCTAGTTCGCGAAATGGAGCCCAGTAGTCATGTTCATAGACATTTTCAACGATAACTAACTTGCCAGTGGCCGCAGCAGTTCCGCAGGAACCTATCCCGACACCTGCTTCCAAACCATCAATGGCTTCAATGTAATAATCCGGCAAACTGGGGGCAGCTGCATGAGATACGCAATTTTCTACTTCGTTATAGAACAGAATACTGCATCGCATTCCCGGGTCGTTTTCCTCTGCCAAAGAACACAGCATTTCAAGGCAATCAGACAACTCACCGCCCTGAGCAATTTTCTCAAGAACGGAGGAGCGCGATACTAAAAACTGTTCATACTTATTCATGTAACAACCACGAGAACTAAAAAATATTCTTAGGCGGGACAGCCACAGTACACATACTCAAACTAACGTGTCCAATGGTAAAATGATCCATCCGGCACTGAACCTAAACATTTAGTGTTTGCATACGGTTAACATTTATTACTAATAAGTGTTTTTTAAGTTCTCCCTATTTCTCCGCAACCAATAGGCTTGCCGCCCTCCTGAAGTTTGATTAGGCTGCTATTTCCTTAACTTTTGAGTGTTTCATATGTCTTCATTCGCCACACATTTCACCCACGCCATCTCTCGCAAACCTGCACAGTCAATCACTGAAGGATTACGTGCGGAGGATGTTGGAAATCCCGACTATGATCTGTTTGTTCAGCATCATGATGCCTACGTGATGGCGTTGGAAAATGCAGGCGCACGCGTCACTGTTCTTGAAGCATTAGAAGAGTTTCCAGACTGCGTGTTTGTTGAAGATACCGCCCTTTGCTTGCCCGAGGGTGCCATTGTTATGCGCCCCGGCGCGCCAAGCAGATTGGGAGAAGCTGCGGCGATGGCGCCAAATTTGAAAACCTTCTTCGATGATATCCGGGTTATTGAACAGGGACATATTGAGGGCGGCGATATTCTTGTAACAGCAAAAGAAATTCTTGTAGGTAAATCCGCGCGATCTGATAATGCCGGGATTGAGGCCCTTCGCCAAGTTGTATCCGATTGGGGGTATCAGGTGCGCGCACTTCAAACACCACCAGAAGTTCTTCATTTTAAGACAGACTGCGGTTTGTTGGATGACACGACAATCCTTTCGACCCATCGCTTAGCGGCCTCTGGGTGCTTTGAAGGTTATAAAATTATTGAAACGGCCGCGGGTGAAGAAGCCGCCGCCAATGCCATTCGTTTCAACGATGTCGTTATCATGCCAAAAGGATTTGATGAAACCGCAAATCGTGTGCGGCAGGCAGGATTTGACGTTGTGGAGATCCCGAACACAGAGGCGGCGAAAGTAGACGGAGGCATGTCATGTCTCTCCCTCCGTCTAAATCCAAGTAAATCAGCTTAAAGGCTTATTTCTCTTTTCGGGGGTCTGCCGTTATTTTGTACCAGTCGATATTGCGAGTGATCGCCATGATAAAGGCAAGAACCCCGAAGAGCAGGAACGTCCCCATCAATAGTGCATAATCTTCTGAACGTATCAGCATATAAAGCGCTGCATAAAGGCCAATCAGGACAAGAGCAAAAACTGTCCCTCTGAGCAGACTTTTCAGCACAAAGCAAACGTAGAAACCGAGCAACCCGACACAGGCACCGCTCGCAATAAGATACGCCATCACAAAACTGATATGCTCAGATAGAGAAATCAAAAGAAGGTAAAAAAGAGATAACGCAACACCAACTAACCCATATTGCACAGCATGTATTTTCAGGTTTTTTAAAATCTCAAACAGGAAAAAGGCCACAAAAGTCAGACCCACAAACAATATGGCATATTTGATGGATCGGTCAGACTGCACATAGACATCTACCCCCTGATAAAGAGAGACGCCTAAAAAATTGCTGTTAAATGGATGGCACTTGTCCAAAAGGGCACAATCCTGGAACTGCTGTTTGATATTGCTGGAAAAATAGGAAGTTTCCCATTTGGCTTCAAATCCCTCATCTGACACCTCTCTAAACTCAGGGAGATAACGCCCCATAAAACTTGGATGGGGCCATGAAGAGGATAATTGAAGTGTTGTTGTCTCCCCCAGAGGCTGAAATACAATTTTTTCAATTCCCAGCAGCACAAGATCTATATCGAAGGACAACTGTTTTTGCTTCAGAATTTCTGTTGGAAATTCCGCGTGAACCCCTTCGTTTAGTAGTGACAGATTTGCCCCCGGTTCAAAGCTGTACGCCTGATCATTTACGGATACACTGATAGATTTATTGATACCTCTTACATCCTGAACACCCAGCACCAGATACGGCGCCTTCCAGGTAACGTCACCTAGTTCCTTTAGTTCAGAGAGATCGAAAGCACCGTTCATTTTCAAATCAGAACTATAGCCTGACACCTTATAGATACCTCGGTACCGATCTTGTGGAATAATATCCCCTTTAATATCGAGAGTTCTGGGCAGCAGGTATTTTCTCTTTTGATACACAAACTTTTCTTTTATCCGCTGCTCTTTACCATTTTCAATTTTTCGAACTTCTTTGAATTTTACTTGTTCATACGGAACAACCAGTATGGGGCCAGAAATCCGTTGTGCGCCAACCCAAGTATCTGCAATTTCACGCATAACCTGGTCACGATACCCTGCCCGTTCGTCAATAATTGCACCGATTAACATCAGGGGGATTAGCAATAACAATGCGATGCCCCCGATCACCAAAAACTTCAATAACAATGCACGTTGCATGACATTTCCCCTCTATTAATTTTGGAGAAATATAGGATGCGGCAATGCTCTTATTTTGCTGTGATTTAGGTAAGATTGTGAAATCTCGTATTTAGCTTCAGCAATTCTCAAAGGCATTAGAGGTGCGGATTTTAAACTCTGTTTTCACTTATGAATTTATCAGGAAAAACGCTTAATGCATTGTAAATTATATATTTTTTGAATTTTCATATAATGAATTGCTAAATTATATTTTGTGTGCCAACATACTAAAACGATCGACTTAAAAACATAAAAAAGATCGGATGGAGACAAACTGTTTCATAATTCTGGGAGGGTAATATGAAAACAGGAAAAGCTGGGAGAGGTTCAAAATTTGCCTATGTCTTAGGAGCAATCGCCTTTGGTGTGAAAGATAATGGCTTCACGACTTTTTTGATGATTTATTATAATCAGGTATTGGGGTTGTCAGCTTTCTACACAGGGTTAGCAATATTAATAGCCCTTGCCGTCGATGCCCTAAGTGATCCTTATGTCGGGCACTTATCTGATAACTGGAAATCCAAATGGGGGCGCAGGCATCCTTTTATGTATGCTGCAATCTTTCCAATTGCCCTCACCTACTTCTTCCTATGGAACCCGCCAGCAGACACAACTCAAATGACGCTATTTGTATATCTGGTTACGATGGCGGTTGGGGTGCGTCTCTTGATCACATTCTTCGAGGTACCAAACTCAGCGATGATTGCAGAATTGGCCAGTGAATATGACGAACGCACCAGTCTGGCCAGTCAACGCGTTACGGTCGGTTGGCTTGGCGGAGTGTGTATTGCAATAGCTGCCTATGTTGTCTTTCTGGTGCCGACAGAAGAATATGCCAAGGGTGTCTTGAACAAAGAGGGTTATCAGAATTTCGCGTTTCTTGCAGCAGTTGTCATGACCATTTCCATGCTGGTGTCCGCAATTGGAACCCATAAATTAATCCGTTTTTTGCCCCAAGCCCAAAGCACAACAGGCAACAAACAGAAATTCCTGAGAAACATCAAAATTCTGTTCTCCAATACATCCTTTAGATCTTTATTTGCGGCCTTCCTGTTTTCCATGATGGCCTTTGGCGTTATCATTACGCTACAGATCTATTACGCGACATATTTCTTTGGCATGACCACTAAGGAGATCTCTCTCTTCCCGGTCTTTATGGTATTGGCAGCGCTAATCTCAATGGCTGTAACACCTTTTCTTTCAAAAGGAAGAGAAAAGAAATCAGTTCTGAAAATGCTTACCCTACTCGCGTTTCTGTTAAGTAACCTTACGATTATTGCGCGGCTTATGGGATGGTTGCCCGACAATGGTGATCCACTTCTTCTACCCATATTGCTCGCCCATATTCTTGTATCAACTGCGGTCATGGTGGCGCAGCAATCCCTGTTTTCCTCCATGACGGCGGATTTGGTGGAAGATACGGAACGTCAGGCTGGACATCGCCTGGAAGGGCTTTATTTCGCGACCGTTTCTTTTTCCAAGAAAATCGTATCCGGACTTGGGATATTTGCATCTGGCGTCTTTCTAAGTTCCGCAGGCGAAACCGGACAACAGATGAGCGGTAGTATTATGACCGAAGTTTCCTATTACTACATTCCCTTCGTTTTTATACTATATGCCGCAACTTATGTGTTCGCCGGGCGCTATGTTTTGAACAGAGAACAGCATGAAGCAAATCTCAAAATTGTTCGCGGTAGTCAAATGGCGGAGTGATGTAAAATAGCGACCTGTGACAGAAAATTCCGGTCGCTATTTTTTAAAGGCTTATGTGTTTACAGTGAAAATTGATGAGTAAAATTAAAACAAAAGACAAACTTAAACTGGTCGCCCAACAGCTATTTGCGGAGCGAGGCATTGATGGGGTTAGTGTTCGTGAGATTGTTCACGCAGCGGAGCAAAAGAACATGGCCTCCCTGCACTATTATTTCGGTACAAAAGAACAACTGCTCAAAGAACTGTTGAAAGATGCTGCTGAAGCCATTGAAACAAAAAGAACTGTTTTACTGGACGCCATAGAAGCAAAAGGCGGCCCAGGCTCACCTCTTGAAGTATTGAGGATTTTTATTGAATGCGCAGTCATTGAGGACGACGACCCTCGATCGCTAAGTAATGTAAGGTTATTCCTTATGGCAGCACGCAGTGATCCCTCTCTCGTTCTTGGGACTGTAGAAGATACGCGAAAATCCGCCTACCTGAGATGTTTAGAACATTTGAGGCAGTTCATGTCTCATATGGATGAGACCGTTGTGGAACGAAGACTATTCCTACTTCAGCAATATGTTTTCAATGTACTGGCAACCAGAGAAAGGTCACTTTCTTCAGGCGATCCGCAACAGGCCTTATGGAAGAACAACGATATGCTTCATGAACTTGTAAAGACCGCTCACGGGCTGCTTTTTTCAGAGATCACAAATAAATAAAACAAATGACTTAAATTTTGCTATCATGTTGCCAATGATGTTGAATAATAAAAAGTAAACTGGGGGAATTTATGAATTTTCAGACGCAGCGTGGAGCTCCTGGGAACCGGGAAAAGGACCTAACAAAAGTGCAGGATGTCATTGTCGTGGGGGCCGGATTTTCTGGTGTTTGTATGGGGATCAAACTACTTGAAGCCGGTATTGAAGATTTTGTTATTCTGGAAAAGACTGATGGGATAGGTGGAACTTGGTACAAAAACACTTACCCTGGTGCTGCATGTGATGTCCCTTCACATTTTTATTGTTTCTCTTTCGCCCCTAATCCTGACTGGTCACGCGTCTACAGTCCTCAGGCCGAAATCAGAGACTATATTGAAAAATGCTCAAACGAGTATGGGGTTACCCCCCACATCAAATTCAATACGGAAATCAAAGAATTTGTTTTCGATGATGCCCTGTCTTTGTGGACTGTTACTTTGCCAGACGGAAGCGTCATCAGAGGGCGGCATTTGGTTCTAGGATCTGGTGGCTTGAACACCCCTTCCATTCCACAATTGAAAGGTATGGAAACATACGAAGGTCCCGCTTTTCACACGGCGACATGGCGATCAGATGTTGATTTGAAAGACAAAAATATTGTTGTTATTGGAAGCGCTGCAAGCGCCGTACAGGCCGTTCCAGAGCTTGCGAAAACCTGCAAGAAAGTCACCATGTTCCAAAGGACTCCCAATTACGTCCTCCCGCGCATGGACCGGGAATATACTGACAAGGAAAAAGCGTCCTTTCGAAATAGCAGCTGGAAACAGAAATTTACCAGATGGCGGATGTTCTGGCGCTTTGAGCTGGTCCTGTCACCCATGTTCAAAAAGAAATCCGCTTTCAGAGAACGCATACAGCGAAAGGTAAAAAAATATATCCGAAGCGCTGTTACAGATCCGGTTTTGGCGGAAAAACTTGTCCCGGATTATGATTTGGGCTGCAAACGAATTCTGATATCTGATGATTTTTACGCTGCGCTTAATCGGGACAATGTGGATGTAAACACCGACGGTATTGATCATTTTGTAAGCGATGGCATCATCGATAAAAACGGAACCAAAATTGAAGCTGACGCTGTTATTTTTGCCACCGGATTTGACCTGCAAAAACAAATGCTGTCCATTGATCTGGTTGGTCGCAATGGCGTTTCCCTAAACAAATTATGGTCCGAAAACGCAACGGCATATAACGGCTGTATGGTCAATGGTTATCCAAACGCTTATTTTGTCACCGGCCCTAACACAGGTGTTGGTTCCACATCCGTTGTTTTCATGATCGAAGCACAGATTAAGTTCATCATGGACTGCATAAAACTTTCTGGCAGATCAAAACTGATAGAACCAAAAGAAGATGTACTGACACGTCAAAATGACACTATACAAAAGGATCTGGAAAACACCGTTTGGGCAGGCTCTTGTCATAGCTGGTACAAAGATGAGAATGGGCGTATCCACACGCTGTATCCTCATACAGCGCGACAATTCTTAAAAGAGCGGAAAAAACTAAAACTCGACGATTTCAAGATCGAAGAGAAAACAACAGAACAGATGGCGGGCTAGCGGAGGTATTCATGTTACTAAAAATCCCATATTTCCTGTACAAGCGAAATCGACTGATGAAAGCCAGTGATGCGTACTGGGAAAAGAAAATGAAAGGCAAATGCCTTGAGCTGGACGGCCGCACGATCAAGCCAAGAGCTCAGGCCCTGATGAACCTTCAGGAAATGTTTGCTGTTCCAGTAGAAAAATGGACCCCAAAAAAAGTTCGTTTTGGATATCGCAAGTCTGTTGAACTTTTCGATGGGCCAAAACTTCCCGTAAACGAAGTGCGTGATTTCTCGGTAGATTTGGAAGGGCGCACCCTTGGCGCCCGCCTTTACAAACACCAAACAGCGAATGAAAACAGCCCTGCCATTGTCTATTTCCACGGTGGTGGATTTGTTATTGGCGATCTGGATACACATGATGGTGTCTGCCGTCGTTTGGCACGGGAAAGCGGTTATGCAGTTATCGCGATCGATTATCGCCTAGGCCCTGAAAGCCCCTACCCTGCCGCCATGCAAGATGCGGTCGACAGCTGGGTGTGGCTTCAGCAAAACGCGGACAGCCTTGGCATTGATGAAACGAAAATATCTGCCGCAGGTGACAGTGCCGGTGCTGCCCTGGCAATTGTTGTGGGTTCCGTTGCCTCCAAGGGGGAGATTGGACATAAGCCAACGGCATTGGGTTTGATTTATCCGCCCAGCATGACGGTGGACACAACATCATCTCGCGAATTGTTAAAACAGGAAAATATCGTCCTGAACGAGGAACTACTGGATTGGTTTTCATCTCAGTTCGCAAGTGAAGAAACCACATTAAATCCTTCATATCTTCAGTCATTGGAGAATGCCGTTGCCGGAAACATGCCGCCCAGCTGGATCCTGACATGCGGTTTTGATCCACTGAGAGACGATGGTGGCATTGTTCGTGATCAGCTAACCAAGCTGGGCTCAGAAGTTTCCTTCAAGGAATATGAAGACCTCTATCATGGATTTATTGGTGCTTCGGCTTTGTTCAAAGAAGTAGATGAAATGGCTGCTGATTTATCCGTCTTTATCAAGAAATCCACAGAAACAAGAAAGCAGCCACATGAAGCTGCTGCAGAATAAGAAGACATACCCATGAGATTTGAAAACAAAGTTGCCGCGGTAACAGGCGCGGGATCCGGTATTGGGCGGGCATTAGCCCTGTTGCTTGCAAAAGAAGGGGCGAGCGTTGCGATCAGTGATGTTGACCAACAGGGTCTGGATGAAACAGAGACGCTGATTTCTCAATATAATGTTGGATGCCATAAAACCATTCTTGACGTCAGCGATCGGGAAAAGGTTGAAGAATGGGCAAACAATGTCGTCCAGGAATTTGGCAAAGCAGATTACATCTTCAATAATGCAGGTGTTGCCCTTTTCGACACTGCAGACAGTAACGATTACGCCAACTTCGAATGGATCATGAATATCAATTTCTGGGGTATGGTCTATGGAAGTAAAGCCTTCCTGCAGCATTTCAAAGATCGCGGTGAAGGTCATGTAATCAATGTTTCAAGCCTTTTTGGATTGATAGGCTTTCCCAATCAAAGCGCCTATAATTCAAGTAAGTTTGCCATCCGCGGATATACCGAAGCATTGGCGTTGGAGATGGAAGGCAGCAACATCAAGGTCAGTAGCGTTCATCCAGGTGGTATCAAAACAGATATCGCCCGAAATTGCCGCTTTGCAGATGAAAATCTGACAGGTGGCAATAAACAGGATGCCGTTAAGAAGTTTGATCTGGCAGCTAAGACAACCCCGGCACAAGCTGCAGAAGTCATTGTGAGCGGCGTATTGAAGGGCGATAAGCGTATTCTGATTGGAAAAGATGCTAAAATAATGGACTGGATTCAGCGTTTAATGCCTCAGGGCTATGGCCGATTTATCTCTAAAGCCATCAACAGTAATTGAATAGGAAATCACTACGGCTTGCCCATGATAGCCATAGCATCCTCAGATTGAAGTAAATAGAACAGGCTTATCCGCGCCAATTTTTGGCAAACGGAAAGGTCTGTGCACTTGTTGGTGCCACCTTCAAAGTGATGTAGTCCTGCACTTACCCAGATGACTATTGAGACAGAATAGATTTGTCCGCAATTTCCGCAAGGACGTCTTCGACTGTTTGCTGGAGGGTGCGGCCTGAGGTGTCGACAGAAATATCTGCACGCTCGTAAAGGGCTTCGCGGCTCGTCAGAATGCTTTTAAGTTCATCCATGGCTTCGGGGTTCCCCGCCATCGGACGTTCATCCCCCTGCCCGCGCACACGGGTCATATGGTCCGTTGGTTCAGCCTTCAGCCAAATTGTATGATAGTGACGTAAGAGATAGTTGAAAGTCTCAGGTTCCGAGACAATACCGCCGGCGACTGCTAGTATAATTGAATCATTTGTGGCAACGATCCGTTCTACAGATTGCTTCTCCAGACGGCGATAACCTTCCTGTCCATAAAGGGCGATCACTTCATTGACCGGCATACCTGCGGCTTGTTCAATTTCCTCATTGAGCTCCAGAAATGGCAGATCAATTCGTTCCGACACCAAACGGCCAATGGTAGACTTCCCTGCCCCGCGCAGTCCAATGAAAGCAATACGGCGAGATCTGCGTAAATTGGGATGATCTGGATCCAGAACCTCCAAAACGCGCATCCGCTGCTCTGACGTTGCCTGTTTATAGAGGGAAATGATGGATAGAAGTTTGGAAGAATATGGATCTTCTTCTCCTACCAGCCATTCAATCTTGTAATCAAGAGCTTCTGCAACACGGCGCAAAAGGACAATGGATATGTTTCCTGAACCGGTTTCAAGCTGCGCCAAATAGCGTTGAGAGACGCCAGAAATTTCTGAGAGTTTTTTGCGGGAAATGTTTTTTCTAGCGCGGGCTGATCTTACACGATCCCCAACTAATTCCAGAAAGTCGCTGTTACCATTCGCTGCCTCTACGACATCCTCCTCATTGGGGGATAGAGCTTTACTTCCGAATGTTGCGATTTCATTCACCATGAGTTCTCTTCTGCGTCACATACCGCTCAAATTAAAACGTCAAAACTCTACATATATAAAACACTTACCGACTTTAGCCAACAATCAACGGCCCCACAATGGAGCGAATATCTTCAGGTGCTTTGCGCTTCACAAATTCATCCGCGACAACAAAAACATTTACGAAGTTACCACTAAAACAATCCACGCCATTCTGACGACCTATCACGTGAAATGATATGGAACTTTCCCCCAATTTCTTGAGCTGCACTTCACAAAGCAAAGGATGACGTGGCGTAACCGGGGAATGGAAATCCAGATCCAGATGCACGAAAGGTGTCCCGACATTTCGATCCAGATTAAGCCGATACCAATCATCCCCCACATGTGTTTCCCACCAGGCGTCGATGGCTTCCAAAGCAAAATTGGGAAGACGCCCTGTATAGGCAATCTGTGCGGGATCACAATCAGCCCAACCGACACGAATCTGATGAATAAAAGGCTGTTTCGTCATCGCCGATCCTCAATAAGTTTCCACGTGATAACGACCCTGATCCCGAAGGTCATCCCGGATATCGCTCCAGTTAATTCCGGAAGAGCTGGCAATGGTTTCAAAGGCATCTTCAACACCTTCTTCCATTTCTTTCAGACCACAAACATAGATATACGTATTTTCTGATTTCAGAAGATCAGCAATACGTTCCGCGTTCGCAATCATGCGGTCCTGCACATATTCTTTGTCCTTCCCCTCAAGCCGGGAAAAGACCAGTTCCTTGTGAAGGACATTATCCGGAATTTTGTTGAGTGGTCCAAAATATGGCAGCGAGTCAGGTGTGCGCGCGCCAAAGAACAATGTCATGCTTGCGCTGCTTTCAGGCGATGTGCGTTGACGGCGCATGGTGAAGGCTCGGAAAGGCGCTGAGCCCGTTCCCGTACAGATCATCAATAGATTTGCTTGCGGATCATCTGGCATCAGGAAAGTAGCACCAAACGGACCCGTCAGCTTTACCTCATCCCCTTTTTGCAGATCACAGACAAAGTTAGAGCAAACACCGTGCGGCTCCCGCTTTACTGTAAGGGATAGATTATTAGTATTGGGCCGTTCTCCATCGCGAGGGCTTGAAACGGAATAAAGCCGTGGCAGATACGGATTTCCATTTTCATCAGTGCCGGGCGGCGTAATGCCAACGCTTTGACCTTCCAAAACAGGAAAACGGTTTGATCCCAGATCCAGAATAATATGACGCACATCATTATCGGCATCATCTTTGGTCAACCGATAATTACCCTGCACCGTTGCAATGGCAGGGTTTCCAAGATTAAACAGGTTGATACTTGGTTTCGAAGCTGATGCTGGAGCTTTTGACTTTCCGCCTGCGCCCGCGTGAGCGGCAGCGAGAAGTTTTTCAACTTCGGAATCCAAGGCTTCTACATCACCGCCCTGATCCGGGTTAGAAAACTCAGCCTGTTCAGGCAGATCCAGCCATTCGAACTGTTCTTCCACAGTATAAGGTTTGTCTACGACCCGCCAGTTGTCGATGGATCCGGTCGGACATGGTGCAATGCAATCCATGCAAAAGCCGCACTTTGAAAAATCCACAACAACATTATCATCATTATGAGTAATGGCGTCCGCAGGACATGCCTCTTCACATGTGTAACAGCGAATGCAGATTTCTGGATCAATCACATGTTGTTTGACGGGTGTGCTCATAGTATCTCGCTTCTATACTCAGACCAGTAGAATGAGGCCGGATATACCGGCCCCAAATGCTATTTATCAGTCGTGAATTTCCACATAGGCAAAATCACCTGGTTTATTGTCGATACCAATGCGTGGTGGAGAAATCCAGCTTGCGAATTGGCCCGGCTCCAGACATGGCTTCATGAGAGACTGAATGTAGGCACCATCGTCTTTAGATGGTAGCCACTCATCTTTACGGGCTTCCCATTGTTCATCAGAAATGATCTGACCTTCAGGGTTCGCCTTGATCGCTGAAAACTCACCAATTTGACGGTGGAAAGCCTGATGAGGCACCACAAGTTCAAAATCAATGCCGGCTTTTTTGATAATGGCGTTCCAACGTTTCACCCCACCCGCGGCATCTTTGATGTAATCGTCACGCAGACGCATGTTTATCGCAGACAATGCAGGGACATCTTCCAATGTAATCTGGCCACCCACCAAACGGGTCACCGGATAGGTGGAGCTTGTCAGTTTATGATCATCATCGATTTTTGTTTCCTGATAGCGTCCTTTGATACCGGCGTTAAACGCATTGGCCGCATTTGTAGAAACTTCAGAACCGAACAGATCCAGAGACAATGTGTAGTGCAGGTTCAGTTTCTTCTGAATGGTTGGAAGATCAATGACATCCAACTTGCGCACTGCTTCGATATCATAAGGATCGTCGATGCCTGCTTCTTTCATGGCATCACATGTGCGCTGAATAACACGGCCAACACCAGTTTCGCCAACAAACATATGATGGGCTTCTTCGGTCAGCATAAAGCGGCAGGAACGAGACAATGGATCGAAGCCGGATTGCGCGAGGCTTTCAAGCTGCATCTTACCATCACGATCAGTGAAGTAAGTGAACATGAAGAATGACAACCAATCTGGAGTTTCTTCATTGAAGGCACCCAACAGGCGCGGTGCTTCTTCTGATCCAGATTGACGGCGCAACAGATCATTTGCTTCTTCGCGGCCATCACGACCGAAATATTTCTGAAGCAAGTAAACCATCGCCCAGAGGTGACGCCCCTCTTCCACGTTTACCTGGAACAGGTTGCGCATGTCATAAAGGGACGGTGCTGTTTTACCAAGATAGCGTTGCTGTTCAACAGAGGCAGGTTCCGTGTCGCCCTGAATAACGATCAGACGACGAAGCATGGAACGGTATTCACCTGGAACTTCCTGCCAGACAGGTTCGCCGAAATGCTCACCGCAAGGAATTGTACGACCTTCCACTTGTGGTGCCAGCAGGACACCCCAGCGATATTCAGGCATTTTCACATAACCGAACTTCGCCCAACCTTTGGGATCCACACTCACAGCGGTGCGCAGATATACCTGACTCTCATGAAAACCTTCAGGGCCCAGATCTTTCCACCAGTTAATGTAACCCGGGTGCCAGCGTTCAAGCGCTTTCAGCACACGTTTGTCTGATGACAGTCCAACATTGTTGGGAATTTGCGTGTCATAACTGACGTTAATGAGATCTACCATTTTATCTTCCTCTGCCTGTACGGGAGAAGCCGCTCCACCTCTCCTGAATATCGTTATTGTCTGCGCCGACTAGACCCGGCGCATGTCGTATTCACCTCTAATACCACTTCCATAGCGTTGCAGCGCACCGGTCTCACCAACGGCATTTGGCCGTTGGAAAATCCAGTTCTGCCAGGCGGTCAAGCGCCCGAAAATTCGTGTTTCCATAGTCTCTGGACCGGCAAACCTCAAGTTTGCTTCCATACCCGTCATGGCATCTGGAGAGAAGTTCGCGCGTTCTTCAAGGAAGATGCGCACTTCGTCTTCCCAATCAATATCGTCAAAGGCAAATGTCACCAGACCTAACTCGTCCGCATCCTCGGCTTCAAGTGCTTCCCCTTTGACATTTTCAAGTTTTCCAACCTGATCAGGATTGCCAATAAAGCGTGTTTCAAGACGTGTGAGGTCATTACCCATTGGGAAAGGACCGAAATTGCCATCCGTAAGAGTGATCGTTGCAATCGGGCGATTGTCGCCTTCAAACTCACCTTCTGCCATGTAGCTACGATCCACTGAGAACAGCAGTTCAGCCAGGAAACCAGCAAAGCAAGAGCCTGGCTCAACCATCGCCACCAAAGAACGAGAAGTTACATCCACCCGCTTCAAGACACGTTTCCAGTATTTCAGGATTTCATTTGCAAGCCAGTTATCCTTATTGGCGAGCAGCATCGCTTCATGAGCGGCAACCGCTTCTGGATCACCCTGAGTTTTAAAAATCCAGGTTCCAACTTCCAATTCATTCAAGCGCATGTGAAGAATGGCATCATCCAGTTCACGCGCCAAACGGAGCATCCAGCTTTGATCCCCCATTTCCACCAAAGCAGCCACATCTTTAGGGGCTTCTTCTTTAGGGCCTGAAATATGGAAAGTTCCAAGATTGTTATCGCGGTCAATTTCAACTTCTAATGACGAATAATTCAGATTACCACTTGCATCAATTTCACGCTGTAAAGGATTGAGTGAAATACCTTTTTCCGCCTTGGAAGGACCTGATTTTTCAGCAAATTCTTTTGCGCGTGCAGCAACAGTTTCATCAAATTTGGAGTTAGAGACAACTTCGTCCACCAAACCCCAATCTTTCGCTTTCCTGCCCCGAATACCTTCTTCGAGTGTGCAGAATACATCAGCCAAATCACGGCGGACTTTACGCTTATCGGTTACACGTGTTAGACCACCAGTACCCGGCAGCACAGCAAGCAGTGGTACTTCTGGTAGTGCAACAGAAGAGGAACCGTCGTCCGTTAGCATGATATAGTTACATGCAAGTGCAAGCTCATACCCGCCACCAGCACAGGCACCGCGAACAGCGCTAAGGTACATCTGATCGGAATCTTCCATCGCTGCTTCAAATGTATTGCGTGTTTCATTGGTGAATTTACAGAAATTCACTTTATGAGCATGAGCTGCACCGCCTAGCATTCGAATATTCGCGCCCGCACAGAATACTTTATCCTTGCCGGATTTCATGACCACCACTTTTACTTCAGGGTGCTCAAAGCGCATCCGTTGGACAATGTCAGCCAGTTCAATATCGACACCCAAATCATATGAATTGAGTTTCAGCTCATAGCCATCAAACAGGCCGCCCTTCTCATCAACATCCATGATGAGGTCAGCGACGTCCCCATTATACTCTACCCGCCAGTGGCGATATGCGCTTGGGTCTACCTGAAAATCGATGCGTTTAGTCACAACGCGCCTCCTCTTTGAATCTCTAGATGTAAAATAATGCACTTTCATGCATAATGTCTAGAGTAAATCTTTTGTTTTTTAAATTATTCTAATGATATTTCTAGAAAATATCACCTTATTGTGCATTTTAATGCACTTTTAAGCTCTTCACAAAAGTAGCAATATCTTCAAGCACCCTCTCCTGCTTCTCGAGCGCGGGGGAATGCCCACAATCTTCATAAATCTCGGCCACCAGCAGGGATGACAGATTTCCCTTTAACGCTTCCAGTTGTGCCAAAGTCCCATATGCATCCTCCCGCCCCTGTATAAAGAGTACCGGAACGTCAATTTCTTGGAGGTCTGCTTCGATATTCCAATTTCGAAATTCCGGGTTCAGCCAGCCATCACACCACCCATGAAACGCGCCATCCACATCAGCATGATATTTCGACAATTTTTGACGCAAATCAGTGGTTTTGTAGGCCTCCAAAGCAGAAGTGATGGCTCTGATACTGATATCCTCTGCAAAGAAATGCGGTGCCATTAACACAACACCCTTCAATCTGGGATCATCCTTCATTCCCGCATACGCAGCGGCAATCGACGCACCATCACTATGCCCAACCAAAATCACCTTTTTTAGTCCAGCTACATCCATAACTGGTCCAACCACTTTATCAGCTTCGACATTCATATAGTTCAAGGGACGCGGCAACGTGACAGGGTCGGACTTCCCATAGCCTTGCCGGGAATATGTAAAAACGCCAAACCCGGTTATTTCAGAGAGTTTTTGAGGGAAGTCGCGCCAAAGCGCCACGCACCCCAAACCCTCATGGAGCAATAGAAGTGTTGGTGCATCGTCAGGAGATGGACCAAAACAGGCCCCCTCTAAGCGCACACCAGCCACCATAAGCTCCACAGCTTCTCCACTTTTCCACTCCATAGACCAACTCAAGCCCGAAGTTTATATCGCTGAATTTTACCGGTAGCTGTTTTTGGAAGATCATCGACGATTTCAATCCATCGCGGATATTTCCACTTACCTACAGCTTCCTTTACATGATCCTTCAGCCTTGCCTCCAGATCATCTGAAGAAGCACTCTCGTTCAGAACCACAAAAGCTTTTGGCTTCTCCAGATTATTTTCATCAACAGCCGGCACGACCGCAGCTTCCAGAATATCCGGGTGGGACACAAGCGCCTGCTCAATTTCAAAAGGCGACACCCAGATACCGCTGACCTTGAACATGTCGTCTGTACGACCACAATATACAAGCCTGCCATCCTGCTGAATTTCATACTTATCGCCGGTTCGCGTCCAATGCCCTTCGAAAGTAGAGCGGCTTTTGTTGCGTTGGTTCCAATAGCCATCAGCGGATGAAGGACCATTTACCAGAAGCTCCCCTATACCGCCGGGACCAACCTCCGCCCCCGCCTCATCAACAACGCGAATTTCATAACCGGGAACAGCCGTTCCTGAAGTTCCATACACCACGTCACCTGGCTTATTGGAGAGGAAGATATGCAGCATTTCAGTAGATCCAACGCCATCCAAAATATCTGTTCCTGTGAGCTCCTTCCAACGATTACCAATCTCCGCTGGCAGCGCCTCCCCCGCAGACAATGACCGTGTCAGATTTTCAAAGCCTTCCGGCACACCACTTTTCATTGCCTCAACAAGGGCGGCATATAATGTTGGGACGCCACAGAAAATACTGGGGCGTGCACGCTTCATAATATCAAAGATAGTGTCCGGCGTGGGGCGCCCCGGATAAAGATACGCCGTAGCACCTACGGACATCGGGAATGTCATACCATTCCCGAGACCATAAGCAAAAAACAGCTTAGCCGCGGAAAATATGCTATCTTCTGGTTTAATTTTCAGCACTTGGGCGCCATAGGTATCAGCCGTCGCCTGCAGGTTTCCATGGACATGACGAACACCTTTTGGCTGCCCTGTCGATCCTGACGAATAAAGCCAAAATGCACACTCATCGGATGAGACAGGCAATGTTTCTGAAGGCTCACATCTCGCAATCTCTTTCGAGAAGTTCATATGGCTTCCAGAGGATTTACCAATAACAAATATGGCTTTCAGATCTGGTGCCTCATGCAGGATTGGTTCAACTACTGGAAGCAGCTCTTCTGAGACGAACAAAGCTTTTGCTCGACTGTCTCTCAAGATCACGGAATATAGCTCCGACGACAGCAATGTATTAACCGGCACCGCCACAACACCCGCTTTCAGACTGCCCCAGAAAATGACCGGAAACTCAATACAATCCAGCACAATCATTGCCGCACGGTCTTCTCGTTGAATACCATGCTTATTGTATAGATCAGCCATTTTTGCAGACTGAACCGCTAACTCACCAAAAGTCAGCTCTCTACCACCTTCTATAGCTTCCATAAATGCGGCTTTGGAAGCCTGCGCCCCCTCCCCATGACGGTCCACAAAGTAGACGGCGGCATTTCCGTTCTTTTCGCTCACCTTATCCTCCCGCGCTCAAATCAGAGCAATAAAACTAGCGCTCTATCAACGGCACCATTATTTCTGCACTATTATGCCTATCTGTTTCTTTTTGTGCAAGATATTACCTAGAAATTTTCTACAAAACGCCCGTTAGGTTTATATTTTCTTTTGTTTTTAATGCCTTATCTATATTTCCAAATATATGCATTATATTGCTTGTTATATTTTACTCATTGGGATACGCTAATGAAATAGAAGATGACAAATAATGTCGCTCTACATAGATGGACCTCGGGAGGTTGGAGATGAAAAAACTGTTCGGTTCCGCCCTAATGGGCGCCGCAGCACTCGCGGCTGCAAGCACTGTTAATGCATCAGAAAAAATTGACGTAGGATTATTGTTACCTTACGGCGGCGTATATGCGTCTTTGGGTAAAGAAATTGAAAATGGCTTTATGCAGGCCCTTAACGAATCCGGGATGGCAGACAAATTTAATGTCATCAAGGAAGATACTGAAGTTAAGCCACCAGTTGGATTGGCAAAGGCTCGCAAACTGGTTCTACAAGATAAGGCAGATGTTCTGGTTGGACTGGTATCTTCAGGTGTTCTGGGCGCAGTACGTGACTTCGTTGACGGTGCAAAAGTACCGCTGATCGTTGCAAATGCGGGTAATGACGCGGCAACGGGCGCAAAATGCAGCCCATATATTACACGTGTTTCCTTCTCTAACTCTCAGGTCACGCGCCCGATGGGTCAGTGGATGTATGATCAGGGTATTCGCAAAGTATATACTTTAGGACCTGACTATGCTGCGGGTCACCAGATGATTGAATCCTTCAAAGCAGGATTTGAAAAAGCAGGCGGTAAAGTAGTGGGCGGTGCCTACACACCTTTCCGTAAAACCAAAGACTTTGGCCCTTACCTGACAACCGCCGGTGCTACAGACGCTGAAGCTGTCTTTACTTTCTATGCTGGTGGTGAAGCGATTGCTTTCGTTAAGCAGTATGACGCGTTTGGTTTGAAGAAAGACAAACCTCTTTATGGTGCCGGCTTCCTGACCTCTTCACTTTATGTGAATGCTCAAGGCCCAGCTGCGAAAGGTGTGATTACATCCCTTCACTATGCACCAACACTGGACACTCCTGAAAACAACAAATTTGTAGGTGCTTTCTCTAAAGCAAATGGCCGTGCCCCCTCCGAGTTTGCTGTTCAAGGTTATGATGCCGGACGTACTTTGGTTGAAGCTGTAAAATCTGGCGCCAACGATCCTGCTTCTATCACAGCTGCCTTATCGAAGGTCAGCTACACAGGCCCTCGTGGTCCAATGAAAATCGACCCGAAGACAAACAATGTGGTGCAAAACATTTATGTTTATGAAACGGTCGATAACGGCGGAAAACTGACCCAGAAGATCCTGGGCACAATTCCAAATGTTCAGGATGAAGCAAACGGCTGCAAAATGTAGTTTGGCGTCACTGAACGGGGTCCGGTCCCCTGTCCCGGACCCCTTTTTTGTTTCCTTGTTTAAATTCAGTATTTAATTGCGATAAGAAAATGGACATTTCTTTTTGGGTAGTTCAGACCCTGAACGGGCTGCAACTTTCCATGCTCCTGTTCCTTCTTTCCATCGGCTTGACAGTTATTTTCGGGCTGATGCATTTTGTGAACTTGGCCCATGGTGCACTTTATGCTTTTGGCGCTTATGCCGGTGTTTCTGCTGCCAGCTTCCTAGGATCATATTGGGCAGGCTTTGCAGCCGCACCAGTTGCTGTTGCCGCTGCAGGTTTGGTTCTCTATCTAGGCCTTATTCAGCGCATGAGAAAAGCAGGCCCAATGAACCAGGTGCTTGTTACTTTCGGTCTGATTTTTGTCTTCCTCGATCTGATCCGGCTGATATGGGGGGATTTCGCCCTTGGTGTTTCTGAACCTGCACTTTTCACGGGCCGTAGTGAATTCTTTGATGTGACCTACCCGACTTATCGCTTGTTCATCATTGGACTTGGTGTCTTGGTCATGCTGGGGTTAGGCTTTGTTCTTACCAAGACACAGATCGGCGCCATGATCCGAGCCGGTGTTGATAATGATGACATGGCCTCTTGCCTCGGTATCAATGTAGAACGTCTTTTCTTCTTCGTTTTCTGCTTTGGTTGTGCCCTTGCGGGTCTTGCGGGTGCTGTTGCAGCCCCGGTTTTTTCAGTGACGCCGGAAATGGGCATTGAAATTCTGATCCCAACATTGATCGTAGTGGTTATTGGCGGTTTGGGTAGTTTGAAAGGCGCGATTGCAGGATCCTTGCTTGTTGGATTTATTCAGACCTTTGGCGCCGTCATCGCCCCACAAGTAGCCGCGATTGTGGTATACGCCTTGCTCGCTGCCATATTGGTTTTGCGTCCAGCTGGATTATTCCCGGCGAAGGGGGCGTAATATGTTTTACAATACAAAAACAAAAGCCATTTCCCTTCTTCTGCTGCTGGTGATCTCGATCATCTATACAAACTTCACCGGGTTTTATGGGCAAGAACTAGTCATCGAGGCCGCCATTCTAGCAATCTTAGCGCTTAGCCTTGATATGGTCGCGGGTTACGGGGGAATGGTCTCCCTATGTCATGGTGCGATCTTCGGCCTTGGGGCGTATACCTTCGGTACATTGACCACTCTCTTCGGATGGCAAACGGAAGTCTCCATTCTGGTTGGTATTCTCACCTGCGCAGTGTTTGGTTTCGCTGTTGGCGCTGTCACAAGTAAAACAGCGGGCATCTTTTTCATCATGGCAACCCTCGCCTTTGGACAGATGGTCTATGTTTTGATTTTCGACGCTCGTGCCCTTGGTGGGGACGATGGCATGTCTGGCTTGCCGAGGCTCGATCTTTCCTGGCTTGGTATCAATATGCAGGATGGCCTGACCTTTGCGCTTTTCACTATTGTCATCACCCTGATCGTCTATCTTATCCTATCTCGCGTCATGAGCTCAGGCTTTGGTAGAACTTTGGTTGGCATTCGATCCAATGAAAGCCGTATGCGCGCGGTTGGTCTTGATGTCTGGAAATACAAATCTGGTGCCTTTGCCATCTCAGGTGCCATTGCAGGTCTCGCCGGAACCCTGGCAGGACAGCACACCATGTTTATATCCCCACAGATGTTGGCCTGGACAGGTTCTGGTGAAGCCTTGGTTGTTGTCATCCTTGGCGGTCTCGGCACGCTTATTGGTCCGATTTGGGGGGCAATCCTGTTTGTGTTCCTCAAACATGAAGTAAGTGCCCTCACCTCCTACTGGCATCTGGTGGTTGGTCTTGTGCTAATTGCTACCGTGTTGATGGGCAATCGTGGTATCTACGGCCAAATTGAACATATGATTGAGAATAGAAAAACTCTGAAAAACTCAGATAAAAAGGAGGTGAACAGCCATGCTTGAAGCCTCTAATCTGTATAAATCATTTGGTGCCTTGAAGGTAACAAACGACGTATCTTTCTCACTGGAAAAAGGTGAACGGCGTGTCATTTTGGGACCGAACGGTGCCGGTAAAACGACGTTGTTCAATCTTCTTGTTGGCGAATTGGAACCAACGAAAGGTACCATCAAGCTAGGTGGTGAAGATGTCACCAACATCTCCATGGAAAAGCGGGCTCGTATGGGCATGGCCAGAAGCTATCAGAAAAACAACTTGTTTGAGGACCTGACCATTCGCGAAAATCTGGCACTTGCCGTTTCTGCGGCCCAGGGAAGTTCCAGTTGGATTTCCAGAGACTCTTTAAAAGATAGCGAACTTAACCGGGTCATTGAAGATGTCTCTGATCAGGTATCACTCAGGCAGTTACTTGAGACACCTGTCAACAGCGCTTCATACGGTGTCAGGCGTCAATTGGAAGTGGGTATCGCCCTCGCGACAAATCCGTCTGTCTTGTTGATGGATGAACCTACATCTGGTGTGGGACCTGAAATGATCAAAGGCTTTCATACCCTTTTGAAAACCCTGCCTGAAGATCTGACCGTTCTTATTATTGAGCATGACATGGATCTGGCACTGGATGTGGCAGATCGGGTTACTGTTCTGAATTACGGGGAAGTTGTTTTCGAAGGCACGCCTGAAGAAACACGCAAAAGCCCGCTGGTAGAAGAGATTTATCTGGGAGGATGGGATACAGATGCTTGAGGTAAATTCTCTTCATACCGGATATGGCGAAACTCGTATTATTCGGGGTCTTTCATTTTCATTGCAGTCAGGTCAGGTATTTGCACTGCTTGGGCGAAATGGCGCAGGTAAAACAACAACCCTGAAATCAATTATGGGATTGCTTCCTGCTTTTGAAGGTGCGGTTCAACTGGAAGGACAGGCCATCACTGGCACTAAACCTTTCAATCTTGCCCGCAAAGGTATCGCTTATGTCCCTGAAACCAGAGACATTTTTCCATCCCTGACGGTGAAAGAAAATCTGGAACTCGCGGCACGTCTGATGCCAAAAACGGGCGCGGAATGGACGATGGATCGGGTATTGAACTTCTTCCCCCGTCTCCACGAACGCCTCAGTAATGGTGGTAATCAGCTATCTGGTGGAGAGCAACAAATGTTGGCAATTGCCCGCGCTTTGTTGATGAACCCAAAGCTGTTGATTTTGGATGAGCCTACAGAAGGTCTCGCTCCGATTATCGTGAAACAGATCCACGACAAATTACAGGAACTTAAATCCGAAGGCATGACCATTCTCCTTGTTGAGCAGAATTTCGGCTTTGCCACAAGCCTCGCGGATCAAGTCGCGATTGTCGGAAAAGGACAAATCGTCTGGTCCGGAACTTCCGCGGAAATTCGTGCAGATAAGGAAACACAACATAACTGGTTGGGGGTATAACCCCCAACCGCTTCCCATCAGCCTTCTGGACAAAACATACCGAACCCCATACTTTAGGTTTTAATCAACAAAAACTCCGGAAAAACCGGAAGGGGGAAATATGTCTGCTATTGCTTTTGAACTCGATGAAGAAATCCGTCAGGTGCGCGACGGAATTATCGCCTTCGCCAAATCTGAAGTCATGCCACGGCATGATGCCAATCGTGATTTATTTGATGATGCACGCCGCAAATTCGACGAAAATGGTCGCCTTTCCAAACCTGTCCGTGACTTAATCCGGGAAATTCGTATGGCGTCTGCCGAAGCTGGTTATTACCATATGTGCGTGCCGGAACATTTGGGGGGTGGCGGATTTGGCATGCAGGCGTACTATGCTTGTTGGCAAGCGTTGTTTCATACATGCGGCCCACATAACTGGATGATGCTATACGCTCTCTCCCACTGGGCATTTGGTCCAAGTCGCTTGCTTGAAAAAGTTACAGATAAAGCCCGAGAAGAATTTATGCCCGATTTGATGTCTGGCGAGAAATCCATGTGTTTCGCTTTGTCGGAACCTGGTGCAGGATCTGATGCGACCATGATCAAAACAAGGGCAGTGAAAACCGATGGTGGATGGAAGATTGACGGGAGAAAAATCTGGATTTCAAATGCCCCAATTGCTGATTACAGCGTTATATTTGCAGTGACAGACCCAAACTTGGCGGTACAGAAAAAGGGAGGTATTTCAGCATTTATTGTCCCAACTGATGCGCCCGGCTTTGAAATGCAAAGAGTCGTCAAACTGTTTGGTCACATAGGCGGAGATGAAGCAGAACTTCGCTTTGAAGATCTACATGTTGAAGACTGGCAGTTGGTTGGTGAGTTAAATAACGGCTTTTCCGCCGCCCTTTACGGGGTCTCACTTGGACGAATTTACAATTCTGCGCGTGCAGTTGGTCTTGGTCGCTGGTCTGTAGAATTGGCCCTAGAATATGCCAAAACACGAGAAGCTTTCGGCAAAACCATTTCGGAATATCAAGGGGTTTCCTTTCCCCTCGCAGAAGCCGCCACAGAACTTCATGCCGCTCACCTTATGGGTCTAAATTCCACAAAGCTGCTCGATCAGGGGCATCCAGCCATTAAAGAGCTTTCCATGACGAAGGCATATTCAGTTCAAATCGGCCTAAAAGCCATTGATAGGGCAATGCAAGCCCATGGCGCCATGGGACTTACAAATGAAGTTGGTCTTGCCGAAGCCTGGCAGTATTTGCGCATTATTAATATTGCAGACGGTTCCAACGAAATTCTCACCAAAACCATCGCCCAGCGGCTATTGAAAGGGGATGTGGACCTCTGATCTGCCCCTTCACAAGACAACATCTTTTAAATAGACTTTCCTGATTAGGTTTAGGGAAGTCTATTGTGAAAAAACATATTATCGCCTGTATTTTTGGGATGGCAGTAATGGCACCGCAGATAAGCGAGGCACAAGCGCCCCCCACGCGCTATCACCGTGCAACAGAAGCTGGCGACATTCAACTTCGAGAAGCTGAAATTGATCCTATTACCGCCAGTAAAGTAACGGTGACTGTTAAGGGGGATCGCAGGGTAATATCCGCCAACGGTATTTCAAAGCACAAAACCGGGCGTTTTCCCGGTGAGGGAAACCCAAATCATATCAGTGAACAAAATCTGGAGTTTTCACTTCCCTTAAAGCCAAAGAAAAGCACTGCACCTCGTTTTTATACACTGGGTGTTTTTGGGATCGGTGTAAATGGCGTACTCTTCGACCCACAGGCTGCGGAATGGTATCATGGGGACCGCAATTCCAAATGGCAATATGATCCGTTAGGGAGTGCTTTGCCGTTGGGTTTTGATGCCCATCACGCCCATGTTCAACCCAATGGAACCTATCACTATCACGGACTTCCTACCGGCCTTTTGAAGAATATCGGGTTTTCAAGTGGGAAACATTCTCCACTCGTTGGCTGGGCTATGGATGGTTTTCCGATCTATGCCTTGTTTGGACAAAAAAACGGGCAAATAAAAAAGGTCAAACCCTCTTACAGCTTGAAAAATGGAAATAGACTCTCAGGCGGGAATAATCCTGGCGGTAAATATGACGGTGCTTTTGTCGCCGACTGGGAATTTGTGGAAGGGCATGGTGACCTTGATGCCTGCAATGGGACCATGACCATTTCAAAGGAATTTCCAAACGGAACCTACGCTTACTTCCTGACGGAAACTTTCCCTGTTGTCCCAAGGTGCTTTATGGGCACCCCCGTTGCATTAGGTCCGCAAGGGCGTGGTAGAGATCGCCAAGGGCCCGGCGGAGGGCGACCTGATTTAAATGCAGCGGCAGACAAACTGGGTATTCATGTAAATGACCTTAGACGCGCTTTGGGCCCACCTCCCCCAGATTTCAGAGATGCAGCCCGGCAATTGGGCATTTCAGAAGAAAAACTAAGGCGCGCTTTGCATCCTAGATAAAAAAGAACTCCAGCAAATGCGTTGGCTGCATTCACTGGAGTCAAAGCTGGGTTCGATTAGATTGGATAATGCAGGCCCCCATCCTGAATTGTAACCCATCGAACCTCAGTAAATTCATTTATACCGGCAGAGCCACCAAAACGGCCGTATCCCGACTGTTTAACGCCTCCAAATGGTACTTGTGCCTCATCGTGAACAGTTGGCCCGTTAATATGGCAGATACCACTTTCAATGCGCTTGGCGACTGACATAGCGCGTGTTGTATCTTTACCGAAAACAGCCGCTGACAAACCATATTCGGTGTCGTTTGCGATCCTTACCGCTTCATCAATACTGCCGACACGGAACACACAGGCCACGGGACCAAATACTTCTTCATTAAATATCCGCATGGACGTGTTGACGTGATCCAAAAGGCAGGCGTCCATAATAGTTTCTTCTCTGGCTCCACCGGCAAGAAGAACAGCTCCTTTTGACACAGCGTCCGAAATAAGAGATTCAACACGTTGTGCAGCAGTTGTATCGACCAACGATCCAAGGGGTGTATTTCCTTCAGAAGGATTTCCAGCTTTCAGGCTTTTCACCTTCTCTGTCAGCTTTTCGACAAATTTGTCTGCAATCTCATCAACAACAATGACGCGCTCTGTCGACATACAAATCTGTCCTTGGTTCATATAGGCACCAAATGCGATGGACGCTACTGCGTGATCCAGATCGGCATCATCAAGAATAATGGCCGGTGCTTTGCCGCCCAGCTCAAGAAGTGCCGGCTTCAAATAGCGCCCCGCGGTTTCCGCTATGACGCGCCCTACTCGCGTAGAACCTGTGAAGTTCACGCGGCGAACAGCGTTATGTGCAATCAGTTTTTCAACGATTTCACCAGCTTGTGCAGGGGCATTGGAAATGCCGTTTAAAACACCAGCAGGAACCCCACCTTCCTGTAGAGATTCCAAGATCAGCATATGTGTTTTTGGGCAAATCTCAGACGTTTTCATAACGATGCTATTGCCGCAGGCAAGTGGCGCCGCAATGGATCTGACACCCAAAATAACGGGTGCGTTCCAAGGGGCAATTGAAAGAACGACACCAACCGGCTGACGGATTGCCATTGAATGGCTACCTTTCCTGTTAGAAGGCAAAATCTCGCCGGTAATCTGAGTAGTGATTGAGGCCGCTTCCACCAACATATCAGCGGCCAACCCCACGTTAAATTCCGCCCAGGCGCGGGTTGCCCCGATTTCATCAGCCATTGCCGCCACAAAATCTTCTTTTCTGTTCAGTAGCGCCTGGGAGGCATTTAACAGTATGCTTCTTCTTTCCTTAGGCGTTGTATTTGACCATTCTGGAAATGCCGCAGCTGCACTATTCACGGCTTTTACAGCGTCATCAATTGTGGCAGCGGCTGCAACGGTTGCCAATTCTCCTGTTATGGGGTTTTGGCGTTCAAAACTCTCTCCCGATGATGATCCAACAAATTCACCGCCGATAAGAAGACCCAACTGTTTCATTATAGAAATTCCTTAAACTTTCTAGTGAGAACTACCCAAGAATGCTGTTTTGACATCAGAACTATTCAGTAGCTCTTCTGCTGTACCCTCACCGACAATATCCCCTGTATCAATGAGATATCCTCGGTCGGCAATTTTCAGGCTGATTTTGACATTTTGCTCTACAATGAGCATGGAAACACCGGTTTCCTTTATTCGTTCAAGTGCTTCAAACAATTCGCTTACGACAATGGGCGCGAGCCCCAAACTTGGTTCATCAAGAACCAGTAATTTTGGGTTGGACATCAATGCCCGCCCAATAGCAACCATCTGCTGCTCTCCACCTGACATGGTTCCAACCAACTGCCTTGAACGTTCTTTTACCCTCGGGAAAAGTTCGTGCACCAATTCCAGTTTTTCTTCTTCCAAGCCACGTGAATTCTTGGGGTTCGCCCCAAGTTTTAAATTTTCCAGGACACTTAGTTGCGGAAACAATCCACGACCTTCCGGCACCAGAGCAAGACCTGTTTCGACAATTTTATGATTGGGAATTGCCTTCAGGGAGTTTCCAAAAAAATCAATTTTTGAGCTCGGATCAGAAGGCACAAGGCCTGCGATTGCCTTCATTAGAGAAGTCTTCCCCGCTCCGTTTGAACCGAGGATAACAACTGTTTCATCTTTCTCAACTTGTATTGAAACAGAATTGAGAGCCTGATGTTTCCCATATGCGACAGACAGGTTTGATACATCAAGCATGGTCATCTCCCAGATACGCAGAGACAACATGAGGATCGTTCAGTACATCCCCCGTGGGACCGTCCGCAATTTTTTCACCAGAGTTCATAACGACGCAACGTGGGCAAAGCTCCCTCACCGCATCAATTATGTGTTCAACCATCAAGATACCTATGCCTTCTTTTTGCAATGAACGAATGAGTTCAATACCAGTGTTTAATTCCGTCGGGTTTAGACCTGATAACCACTCATCCAACATCAGAAGTTTTGGCTGCCCTCCCAACGCTCTCGCAAGTTCCAACCGTTTGCTATCGATGTAGGTAAGAGAGCTGGCGCTTTCCCTTTCACGTCCTTGAAGCCCTACTTGTTCCAAAATAGCCAATGCGAGAGATTGCGCTTCATTTCCCCACATTTTCCTTGGGCCAAATGCCAAAGAGGTTTGAATATTTTCAAGAATTGTGAGGCTTGGCAAAATGCGAACCAATTGGAAGGTCCTAGCAATCCCATAATTGAAGATCTGGTCTGATCTCTTTTTTGAGATATCAATATCATCAAATATTATTTGCCCATGCGTAAGAGGAAGTGCACCTGATATCAGGTTCATCATTGTAGTCTTTCCTGAACCGTTAGGCCCAAGCAACCCAATGATTTCACCTTCGTTCATCTCAAAGGAGACTTCATTTACTGCAGCCAAACCGCCAAACCGCTTTACAACATGTTCTACTTTCAGAAGACGTGTCATTTGATGTCTCCTTCTGCTGTATTTCTTCCAATGCGGCTTGAGATTTTTGCATAATTCTCTTCAAAGAATGCCAACACACCTCTTGGCAGGACAAAAACAATTCCGATAAATAGAATGCCCAAAATAATGGAATAGTGGTTCGGGAAGTTTGCCGACAGCCATTCAAACAGCAAAAACAGAGGAATGACGCCAAATACCGGTCCAAATAATCGGTTGGAACCGCCAAACAACGCCATAATCACTGTCAAAAAGGAAACAACCGGATTAAAGACAATGCTTGGCTCCACATATACCCATCTTGGAGCCTGAACAGCACCGATCAAAGTCATAATGGACGCGCTCAATGCAAACAGAATGAGCTTAATGTTTGTGATATGAATACCTGAGTGCTTCGCAACCATTTCATCGTCACCGATAACACGAAGGGCGAGACCTATTCGGCTCCTTTTTATTCCCCATGAAATGAGCAGAGTGAAAATCGCGATGGAGAGAAGCATCCAATAAATGTGCCGCGTTTCCAATTCTAGAAATATGTAACGGCCTAACTCTCCTGTTACATTCACTTCGAACCAGGTTACCAATTGAACAACCAATTCAGTTAGCCCGAAGGAGAAAATTACAAAATAGACGCCTGCCAAACGAAGGGTGGCCACCCCAACAATCAATGAAAGAACCGCACCTATTAACAATGATACCAACAAGATAGCTGGATAAGCTAAATGCTCTCCCAATACTGCCATTGTATAGGCACCAATACCGTAGAACGCGACAGTGGCGAGCGATATATATCTGGTAGGTCCTGAGAAAATTGACCAAGCCGTTGCCAGGCCAACGTAACTTGCAATACCAACCATCAACCCCAAACCATAACTGTCGAGAATATAGGGGGCAGAAAACAAGCCGCCAGAAATTAAGGCAAAGGCTAAATAAGATACTTTAAACATTTGATATACTAGCCTTTTCCATAGAGCCCCTGTGGGCGCCATAGCAATATTACGAGAAAAATAAGATACACAGCGGCCAGCGTTAATCCCGGGTCTATATATGATGAAACCAGGGCTTCAACTAATCCAAGGATCAATCCGGAAAGAAGTGCGCCCATGAAATTTCCAACCCCTCCCATGATCACGACGATCAGGGCTTTCATGGTGAAAATGACACCTGCCGTTGCCGTAAAGGTTTGGAACATGGAGACGATGACACCGGCCAATGCCGCCAACATGCCGCCTACAGCAAAAGCAGTTCGGGCTGTTCTTTCCAGATCAATACCGACAAGTGGCGCATTTTCCGGGTTTGTCGCAACGGCCCGCAAATTCCGCCCCCATCTACTGTTGTTGATAAACAGATAGAGACCGCCGCCCAGCACCACCGCTGCAACAAGTGCGATCAGTCGGTTTGCAGCCAAAACAACACCGAAGATTTCAACCGGTGTATTTAAAAAAGTATAGCTGGTAAAATCCGCTCCAAAAATTACGAGCAAGATACCTTGCAACAAGAACAACAATCCAAAGGTTACAAGAATTGAGTCCACCTCTAGTGCCCCAGCGTCACTTGCCCGCTTTGCCAAAGGCGACATAAGAAGCCCATAGATGACATAGGATAAAATAAAGCCGCCTGTGGCTACTGCCGGCAATGCCAGTAATGGATTGATCTCAAACGTGGAAAACAAAACAAAGGTGGCGAAGGAAGCCGTTATCATTAACTCCCCATAGGCTAGATTCATGATCCGGGCGACGCCATATTGCATGGTCATCCCCAATGCGGCCAATGAATAGGTCCCCCCAAGAACCAGCCCGATCATAAGAGTAGTCATTAACATCTGACACTTCCTTCGACGCGTTACGCTACTTAATTCTTTACCCAGCGGGCTTTAGGAATGACAACATCCGTGGCACCCTCTCTTGAAGACGGAGAGACACCCACGAATTTGTTGTTTTGCCACTGGCCTGCAAACCATAGTGTTCTCAACTGGTTATCCTTAAGTTTGATATTGCCAAGAATGGTGTCAAAACTGCCACTAGAGATTTCCTTGGCAACCGCTTCGCGGTCCAGACCTACTCTTCCAATAGCTTGTTCAAGCATTTGAAGGCTGGCATAGGTTACGCTACTTGCCCAATAGTCTGGAGGACTACCGAGAAGATCCATGTGCGTTTTGGCGTATTTCTGAAAGGCTTCACTTTTGTGATTAACTCCACCCAAACTCATAATGCCATCGATGTTTTTTCCAGCAATTTTCTCGAATACCGGAAAGCCTACGCCAACACCTAAATAGAAGATCTTTGGATTGAAATCGACAACTTGCGCCTGTTTCACCAATGCAAAAGTGTGAGGTGGATAAGAGAAAGCAATAAACGTATCTGCACCTTTGGATTTTGCGTCATTGATCATTGAACTGAAATCTGACGTTTTGATCGGGAAAGTCTTATCGTAAACAAGATCAAACCCTGCATCCTTTAATGCAGGACGAGCAGCTTTGATCAAATCAATACCAAACCCATCAGCAACGGAAACAACAGAAATTTTACCGTTGATTTTTCCTGCATCTTTAGCGGATTTAAGAATGTTGGATAGTTCCGTCGCATAATCCCGACCACCGCCTAAGAACCAGAAACTTTTTTTCCAGCGTTTTGCAAACTGAGGCGCTTTATCGGTTACCGCAGTTACCGCGAGCTGCGGATAGTTATGTTTATCCATCAGCGGGGCGATGGCGAGGTTAAAACCGGTTCCCCATGGCGGCAGAATGAAATCCACCTTGTCCCGGACAGCCAGCCTTTCGACGGCCCTCACCGCTTCTTCTGAGGATGAACGGTCGTCATATTCAATCACTTCAATTTTACGGCGTTCACCACCGGGAAGTTTCAGACCGCCGCCTTTGTTAACCTGATCGACCCAAAGTTTGTAATTCGGAACAGTTGTAATATTAGCGCCCGCGGAATTCTGTCCGGTCTTTGAAACCGCATATCCAATCTTTACTGTTTTTTCCGCACTTGCGGTGCTGACGATCGAAAATGATGATGCAACAATAGCCGTCGCGGCCAGCTTAAAAGCTGCCCCAAAATTTAATTTCTTCATGTTTTCCTCCCGTTTCGAAAGGCAAACTGCAACATCACAATGATCTGGCAGAGGTCCCCTTGTTAGGGTTGCTTTCCGAATACACAAAGAGCTTAAATTTGGAACTTGAGTAGAAAAATAGACTAAAAGAGGAAAAAATTGTACTTTTGCAGGAAAGAAACGGGAAGCGGTAGGCATTTCCATCAATTTTGCCTAATGAACTGACATCCGAATTTCAAGAAGTATGAAATATGCTGCCATATTCGATAAACAACAGCCGATATCTAAGCTCTGACAATACAGAGTCGCATGAAATAATCAGTACACTCGATGCGCAAACATTTGAACTTCGCGGGGGGCGATCCCATTGCTTTATGATTTCGGATGGCACCTGCCAAACCAGTGATGCCATTATTATCCAATCCCCGTGTCTGATCTGGCTTCCTCAAGGGACGAAATCCAGTATTACAGTTCACGCAGGTGGGATGGGCAATGTAATTAGTATACCGGAAGTCAGCCTAGGCGCCGCGCTTCCGGCAGGCGCGCTGGGCAATGAAGTTCGTCTTGCGCTCGGGAAAGTCAATATTTCAAAGAATATCGACCCGAAAACACTAAGCCGTCTACACAGTTTGGCTAGTAATATCTCAGAGGAATTGTATGCAAATCAGCCTGCATCGCAAAGTCTGGTCAGGTATAGTCTAACCTTGCTCATGATTGAAATCTGGCGAATATCCGAGCCTGAATTAACAACAAACAAATCTTTCCCCCGGACGATATATCAAAACTTCAATTCTCTTCTGGATTTGCATTTAACAGATCACTGGACTGTAGAGACTTATGCCAAACATATCGGAGTCTCAAAAGACAGGCTAACATCTGTCATACAGCGGGCAACTGGTCGTACACCGCTTTCAGAAATCCACCATAAAATGATCCAGGAAGCGGAGGAACTTTTGATCAACTCCACTTATCAGATTTCAGAAATTGCGTTTAAGCTGGGTTACAAAGATGCTGCGTATTTCAACCGGTTTTTCAAACGAATTACCGGCAAATCACCCGGAAAATTCAGAGCAGAGTTCCAACGATTGGAGCTTGATAATTCTTTCGCGTCCTGGCCATAAAATTGAAGCCGCTATACCTTTCTGCGAAAGCTATCCAACGCACCCGAATGCATCACCCGCCCCATAAGGCTGCGGCCAATGATCTGTTCCGCCAGACGAGAGGCACTGATTAGTTTTTCAAGATCAATTCCTGTTTCTATTCCAAGTTCATGACACAGCAATACGGCATCTTCTGTACAGACATTACCGGCGGCATTTCCGTGTCCATGTCCTGCAAAAGGACACCCACCCAAACCGGCCACTGAACTTTCAAACAAATCTACACCCATGGAAAGCGCCGCATAGACATTTGCGATCCCCATTCCCCGGGTATCGTGGATATGCATGCCAATTCTGGTATCCGGGGCAAGGTTTCGGACTTCACCAATGAGACGTTTTACGGATTCCGGGTTTCCCCACCCCATCGTATCCGCGAGGAAAAGGTTCGGGATCGGGATATTTTCCTCTTCTGACAAACGGATAATGAATTTGAAATCTTCCATAACCCGTTCAGTGGAAATATCACCTTCCATGTTACATCCGAAAGCCGCCATGACATACGCACTGTCTGGCACCAGATCATGTTCTTTATAAAGATGAACCCAATCGCGCTGACGCTCCCTCATTTCTGAGGCGCGGCAATTGTTATTTTGCTGCGCAAAGGCATCTGATGCGTAAAACAGAAGCTTGGGTTCCATATCGATTTCCGGTATGGAAACAGCCTTCTTGAAGCCTTTTTCATTCAACCATAGAGCTGTGTAGTGCACGCCTTCCTTTCGATTGATGCGCTTGAACAACTCTCCTGTATCTGCCATCTGCGGTACATAAGTTGGGCTTACAAAAGACCCAACCTGGATGGTTTTCAAACCTGTTTCGCTGAGTGCATTAATCAATTCAATCCGCTGCTCTATCGGGTAAATGGTCTTTTCAATCTGAAAGCCTTCCCTTGGGCCTTCTTCACGAAATTCCACAGACTTAGGAAAATCAGTCATGCTTTTACCTTACACCGGATTAATTTCAGCCAGAACCTGACCACGATCCACCATGGCGCCAATAGAAACGCAAAGGCCATCAACTTTGCCGCTTAAAGGAGCTTTCACCGAGATCTCCATTTTCATGGATTCCAGAATTACAACCGTGTCACCGGCAGCAACCTGATCCCCATCTGAACTTAAGATTTTGATGATTGCGCCCGTCAGAGGTGACAGAAGCTGATTGTCTGCCCCCTCACCCGCAGATGCATTTTCAAGGGTCGAAGCAACATTAATATGATACAGCGCGCTTCCAATTTTCAGACACAGGGATGTTTCAGCAAACTCGGTTGAAACCATAAGAACTTCATTTCCGATAGTAACCTGCCACCTGCTTTCACCAAGGGAGGTGATTTTGAGAACAAGATTGTCCTTATTTTCATCAGAAACCAGATAACAATCATCGCCATCAAGCGGCGACACAACAACCTGTTTGTCTATGTCCACACAGGTCAGGCTAAGTGGTATTCCGCTGACCCTACTTTCTTCACCAAGGCCGGAGCGCCACCCCGTAAAACTTTTATCATTTAACCAGAGATCTCCTCCATTGCCATCGCGATTTTTATATCCCCAAAGGCAGCCAGCGATAGCAAAGACCTTAAAGTTCTGACCCCCTGTATTTGCCAGAATATCATCAAGACTTTCATCAATCATTCGTGTGTGAAAATCTAGATCTTGAACCGCAGGGACTTCAATCAGTGATTGAAGGAAATCCTTATTGGTGACCAGCCCATCAATATGGGAATTTTTCAGTGCTTCTGATAATTTCGACAATGCGTCTTCGCGGTTCACTCCATGAGCGATCAACTTCGCAATCATTGGGTCATAGAATGGAGTGAAACTGTCTCCCGCCTCAACGCCGCTATCAATCCGAATGTCCTTTGATAGAGAAATATCAGAAATTTGACCCGTTGCGGGCGCAAATTGCATTTCTGGATCTTCTGCATATAGCCGGGCTTCAACGGCATGTCCCGTCAAGGTCACATCGCTTTGATCAAGGTCCAGACCTTTCCCTATCGCAATAGAAAGCTGCAGAGCGACTAGATCCAGCCCTGTCACAGCTTCAGTCACTGGATGCTCGACCTGAAGGCGCGGATTTACCTCAAGAAAGAAATATTCGTCCTCGCTTACCAGAAATTCAACGGTTCCAAGGCCTCGGTAATTTAATGATTTGCCCAACCGAACCGCATCATCAGCTATTTTGGAAAGAAATGCACGATCAAGCCCCGCAGCGGGCGCCTCCTCAATCACTTTTTGATGGCGACGTTGCAAGGAACAATCCCTCTCAAAAAGGTGAATGACATTCCCGGCCCCATCCCCCGCGATCTGAATTTCGATATGGCGCGCGCCAGTGATCTGACGCTCCAGCAACAAATCACTCCGCCCAAAGGCACTTTCTGCTTCACGGAGAGCCGCTTCGATATCGTCTGAGAGCGTTTGCATTGACGTGACCAGACGTTGCCCGCGCCCTCCGCCGCCAGCTGAGGCTTTCAACAAGACAGGAAGCCCTAGTTCTTTTACAGCCGTTTCGATTTCGGCAGGATTATCATACGCTTTGTCACTTCCCGGGATCACCGGAACCCCTGCGGCGATTGCGGCCTCTTTTGCCCGGGCTTTATCGCCAAACTGAATAAGAGTTTCAGCAGTCGGCCCCATAAAAATCAGCCCCGCCTCTTCTACAGCATTGGCAAATTCAGGGTTTTCCGAAAGGAAGCCATATCCCGGATGAATGGCATCCGCCCCGGCTTGTTTAGCTGCTGCCAGAACTTTTTCAATATTCAGGTAACTCTCAGACGCTGCGCTGCCACCAATATGAATGGATTTACCAATATCTCTCACATGTTTGGCTGTTGCATCTGCATCTGAATGTACACCAACTGGTTCAATACCAAATGCACGAGCGGTTCTTGCGATCCGGCAGGCAATTTCGCCGCGATTGGCAATAAGTAAAGTTTTGATAGTCATGATCACCCCTAGAACCGGAACACACCGAAATTTGTTTCAACTTTTGGACGGCGCGCGGCGACATCTAGAAGCAGTGCCATAACATCCCGGGTCTCAAGTGGGTCAATAACCCCGTCCACCCATAGATTGGACGCAAAATTGTAGGCTGTCTGGAAATCCTCATAGATTTTGCGGACAGGTTTTTTAAATTCTTCCTCTTCCTCCGCCGTCCAGGTCTTACCTTCCCGTTCATTAATTTTAGTGCGTACCTGCGCCAGAACACTGGCAGCCTGTTCAGGTCCCATAATCGCGGAACGCCCACTTGGCCACATAAACATGGCATCCGGTTGAAACGCGCGACCGAGCATGGACAAGTATCCGGCACCGTAAGATCCGCCTGTGATAACAGTATATTTTGGGACCCTTGCCGATGACATAGCGGTGATCATCTTGGCACCGGCTTTGGCAATGCCTGCCTGCTCAGCTTCACGCCCCACCATAAAACCGGTGACATCCACCAAAAACAGCAAAGGAATATCGCGCTGACAACAAAGGTTTATAAAATGGGCCGCTTTGTTAGCGCTTTCCGTAAACAGAACACCGTCATTGGCAAGGATACCAATTTCATGGCCATGAATACGGGCAAAACCGGTCATCAAGGTGTCACCATATTGGGGTTTAAATTCGTGAAACTCACTGCCATCCACAAGGCGCGCCAGGATCTCGCGATTATCTGTTGGAATTTTGGCATCGCGGCTGACAATCCCGTAAATCTCTTCCTCAGGGTATAAGGGCGCACGGCTTTCATCTCTGGTTTTACGGGACGTTGGAGCCTCCCCTAAATGCCCAACGATGTCGCGGGTGATAGAAAGGGCATGGGCATCATTTTCTGCGATGTGATCCGTCACCCCGGAAATGGAGCAATGCATTTTGGCACCACCAAGCGTTTCAGCATCCACTTGCTCCCCTGTCGCTGCATAGGTAAGCTCCGGCCCACCAAGATACATGAACCCCTGTCCACGGACGATGACAACTTCATCACACAATGCTGGAATGTAAGCACCGCCTGCCGTACACGGCCCCATCACCACCGCGATTTGGGGAATATCATCACCAGACATACCTACCTGATGATGAAAAATGGAACCAAACTGACCTTCATCCGGGAATATATTCGCCATATCTGGCAAAAAGGCCCCGCCACTGTCCACAAGCGTGATAACCGGTAGCCTGTTATTCCACGCTATTTTCTGGGCACGTACGTGCTTCTTGCAGGTGAGGCCAAAATAGGTTCCTCCCTTAACTGTGGAGTCATTGGCAATAATCATACAAAGCCTGCCAGAGACAACGCCGATACCCGTAATCAGACTGGCTCCGGGCGGCACATCATCATATTGATCAAGGCCAGCAAGTTCCCCCAATTCTAAGAAAGGAGCGCCGGGATCCAGCAGTGCCTCCACACGGTCGCGAGGCAACATCCGCCCGCGATCCTGATGCCGTTTTCTAACACTTTCAGGTCCACCCTGTTTTTGACTATGGCGGAGTTTGAAAAGCTCAACGAGCTTTTCCTTCATCGCTTCACGGTTAAGCTGAAAGGCTTCATCCGCGGTATTCAGGTTAGATTTGATGACTGACATTTATAGAAACTCCGGCTTTTCGCGGAGGGTAAGCGCTACTTTTGCGGCCCCCGGTTTATCGAAACTATCTGCGGGAACCAAAATAACTTCTGCTCTGAAAACCAACGCGTTACGCAATCTTGTTTCGATTTCAGATTTAAGTATTGGATCTTTTTCCGCCGGCTGATCCGCCCCACGTTCAACAATGACTTTAAGGTTGCCCTGTGTCGTGTGTCCTTCGAAATCAGCGAAAACCCGCATGACGCCATTTGTCTCCGGTGTCATGTCGCCAATGATGCTTTGAATGGCGGAAGGAAACACATTTGCACCACGTACAATCAACATATCATCGGTTCGCCCGGTACAGCGAATTTTTGGACCGGTCCGCCCACAGGCACAATCCGTGCCCAGAACTTCAATATGATCACCTGAGCGAAACCGCATGAGCGGGCTGGCTTCTCTTCCTATAGCCGTGTAGATCAGTTCCCCTTCTGCGCCTTTTTCAAAAGGAATGATACTGTCACTGGCTTCGTCATAAAGTTCCGTGATGATATAATCGGGGCAAAGCATATGCATCCCGCTTTGATCATCACATTCGGACCAATAAGTCACACCAAGGTCGGTTCCCCCTAAAAGCTCGCAGCATTTTGCACCCCAAAGCTCTTCCAGTTTTCTTCGGAAGGCTGGGATCCCGCCGCCCGGCTCCCCGCCTACGATCAAACGTTCGATACCAAGATCTGACGCTTTGCACCCCACCAGCTCCGGCGCTTTTTCTGCCAGATGAAGAATGAAGTTCGGAGCACCGATAATGGCACGGGGTTTTAGATCAACAATGGCGCGCAATAATCTATCAACGCCGCCATCGGCACCAATAGGAACATCTACAGCCCCCATATATTGAACTGCCTGTGTCAATGGAACACCGCCGACAAAACCCTTGGCGAGTGAGAAACCGTGAAGGACAAGATCATTTGGACGAATGCCACCAGCAAACAAACATCGTGCTGACATTTCATTCCACATAACGACATCATTCTCTGTCATCGCAACATAGGACGGACTTCCTGTTGTCCCTGATGAGGCTTGCATCTGGATGATATCGCTCATATCTGCAGCGCGATGATGGCCAAATGGTGGGGCTTCCGACAGGCTATCACGTATTTCAGTTTTATAGGTGAAAGGAACTTTTTGAAGATCTTTCAGTGTTTGAATATCTTCAAATTTAATGCCAGCCTCAGTAAACTTTCGGCGGTAGAATTCGGAATTTTCCTCAAGATACTTCAATTGTCGCCGCAGTTTTTCCTCCTGAAGATGCGAGATATCAACGTGGGAAGAGTGTTCGACATCATGCCAACAGGATGCCCCGATTTTGCTTTTAAAATCAGGACGGCGATAGGTCATTCCGAATTCTGCCATGGAAACTCTCCTTAATAGGACCTTGGAAGGCCCATGACTTTTTCACCAATGAAACTGAGACATAATTCCCTGTTTACCGGCGCTGTGCGAAGAACACGGAGCATCGGATACATTTCAAATATGCCAGTATCTTCGGTGTAGGCAGACCCTCCAAAAGCCTGAATTGCGGCATCCACTGCCTCAATACCTGCTTCGGCGGCGGCATACTTCGCCATGTTGGAGGCTTCGCCCGCGGCAAGGCCTTTATCAAATTGCCAGGCAGCCTTTCTGGCCATCAAACTTGCAAGTTCGATATTCGCTTTTGCTTTGGCAAGGGGATGCTGCAATCCCTGATGGGCCCCAATGGGTTGACCAAATACTTTGCGTTCAGACGCATATTCAACGGCACGTCCAAGGGCATACCGTCCTACCCCCGCGCACATTCCTGCGACCGTGATGCGTTCGGGATTTAGCGTATCAAACAGGATATTAAAGCCTTTATCAACCTCACCAACGACATCTTCCGGCCCAAGATCCACCTCATCAAAGAAAAGTGTCCATTGCTGCTCAGGTACTGGCACAGCGATTTTTACGCGCTGCATATCAACACCCTTTTTCTTGAGATCCACGAGGAAAATTGTAAACCCGTCCGTTTTCTGTGCCACATCGCCAAAGGGTGTTGTTCGGGCGACTACAAGGCAATAATCAGCAAGATCCGCACCTGTGATAAAGGTTTTTTCACCGGAGAGACTGAACCGGTCACCTTTTGGTTTAGCGATTGTGGTGATTTGCATGGAATTGGAACCGGCGCCCGGTTCTGTAATCGCAAAACAAAGCTGCATGTCGCCGCGGCACGCAGCCGGCAGAATTTCTTTTTTATGAAAATCAGTACCATGTGATGCCAGATGAGACATGGCCATACAAGGCCCTACCACCATCATCAAAAGCGGAATGCCGTTATTAGCCGTCCCTTCCATAAACAAGGACATTTCCTGCATCCCAAGGCCTGCACCGCCATATTCTTCGGGAACCATCATGCCAAGGAAACCGTCTTCTGCAATTTGCTTGAACATTTCGGTTGGAAAAGTGTGAGCACGTGCATGTTCCAGCCAATAATGAAAATCAAATTTCTGGGCCAGACTGTCCCCATATTGATAGATTTGACGCAGCTCGTCGTTAAGTTCAAATTCCATGTTTCATCCCTGTTTTTTTATTTGGTTTCGGGTTTTCATGCACCTTGAGAGCTTTAGTATTCCAACATGCCCTTTTACATATTGAGGACAGGTTCAGCCGCTGCATTTCCCGTTTCTTAGTTGTTTTGCCAATTATTCTAATTTTGATTAGAAAAAAAGCAAACAGATTCTCACCCTCAAACCAATTTGTAAGTTTTTTATTCTAACTTATTGCTTTAATTTTAGTTTTTCGATTGAGTCCGGGTTTGACAAGGAAGAGAGATCTCCCGGATTTTCATCAAGATAAGTGGCGCGAATTACCCTTCGCATGGTTTTCATGCTTCGTGTTTTGGGCAATTCCGGGGCAAATAATATCTCTCTGGGTGCGAAGGGTTTACCGACTTTCTCTGCCACCAGAGACCGCAAAGAAACAACAAGATCTTCACTAATGCCAGCTCCTTCTTTCAAGACGCAGAAGCAAACCACAGCAACCCCTTTGATGTCATCAGGTACGGAAATGGCAGCTGCATCTGCAACGATAGGATTTTCCATCAACGCCCCTTCAATTTCAGGAGGTCCCACCCTTTTCCCTGCAACATTGATGGTATCGTCGGACCGTCCGTGAATATGCCAGGTGCCATCTTCATTTCTATGCGCCCAGTCTCCGTGATGCCAAACGCCCGGAAATGTCGACCAATATGTTCGAATATATCGATCATTGTCCTTCCAAAGCCCCATAGTTACTCCCATTGGGGCTTCGGTCATCACAAGTTCCCCTACTTCACCTATATCAGCCTCTGTCCCATCGGCACGCATTACCTTTGCCCCGACCCCAAGGTTTTGTGTTGAAAATCCACAAGGTGGAATTGGTTGCAAAACTGTAGATGTCAGAATAGCTCCGACCAATTCCGTACCTCCTGACATATTCACAGGGACAGCGCGCCTCTTGCAGATATTCTCCAATGCCCAATACCAGGCATCTGGTGTCCACGCTTCCCCTGTTGAGGCCACAATCCGCAATGATGATAAAGACAGGCCCGCCAATTTTGATTGATCCAGTGTCATGAATTGCCGCGCAACTGTTGGCGCAATCCCCAAGTGACTGATTTTCAGCTCATCCACCAAACGAAGCAGTCGGAACGGATCTTCTTTCGTTGTCGGCGCCCCTTCCGCCAGAATGACAGTTGCCCCCGCCAGCGATGAGGACAAAATCGTCAGCGGTCCCATAACCCATCCCATATCAGTCATCCAGATATGCCTGTCCGTTTCCTTCATATCCAGGCACAAGAAAAAGTCTGTAATGGTCTTTCCAATGATACCAAGGTGCCCTTGCACCACTCCTTTTGGCTTTCCCGTGGTGCCAGAGGTAAAGGCAACAAATAGAGGGTCTTTGTAAGTAACGGCGACAGGCTTTCGTGTTGGTGATTGAGAAGACGTAGTTACTGCCCAATCCGATAAACCTTCCTTCTCAGGCAGATCATCTCCCTCGCGTTTCAAACATAGAACGCTCGCAACCGTTGGGCAGGTTTCTACAGCTTCCAGCAAGGCCGGCAGCATTTCAACTTTTCGCCCTGCCCTCACCGTTGATGTTGCTGTGACTACAGCTTTCGCCTCAGCATCTTCCAGACGTAGCGCAATGGCTGGGGCCGCAAAGCCGGAAAATAAAGGAATGGCAACCGCACCCAATCTCGCAATGGCCATAAAAGCCGCTGCCATTTCAGGGATCATCGGCATAAAAATGGCAACCCGATCGCCTTTACCTATTCCCTGTTCAGCGAGAGTGTTTGCCACACGGCAACTTTGTTCGTAATAGTCGCGATAGGTCCAAACCCGATGATTTCCGGCTTCATCAATGGCCTCAATGGCAGGTTTTTCCCATTTATCCGTATTTTCATAACAATCCAGGCATGACGATACCAAATTCATCTGCCCATTGACGCACCAGTCAATAAATTCAATTCCGGCACTCGTATCCCTGATTTTCGTATAAGGCTTTTCGAAGACGATCCCTTGCCATTTAAGGATCATATCCCAGAAAGTATCAGGGTCCTGAATGGAAAAGTCATTGAGCGCCTCATAACTTTCAAAGCCATTTTCCTTTAGGAAAGCACAGAGGTTGCTGTTTTCCTGAATGTCTTTTGGTGGATAAAAATAGTCCAATTGTGACATATGGCCCCTACCTGTGTTATGAAGCGCTTGTTATTATTCTGACAATTAATCTAATTTGAATTAGAATAGCGGTCGCATAGGCGAGGTCAAAGAAAAAGTGAGTACTTCAACTGTCATGCAGCAAAAACCAGCGAACGAAACAGTGCTTAGAAAAAAGGAACGCACTCGCCGCACCATTCTGAATGCCGCCGCCAAGGTCTTTAAACATCTGGGATATAATGCGACCACACTAAAAGACATCGCGGAAGAAGCCGGCCTAAAAGCAGGTAGCATGTATTACCACTTCTCCTCCAAGGATGAGATAATGGATGAAGTGCTGGATACCGGCCTTCGTGCCATCAGTGACGCCGTAAACGAGACCATCGAAGAATGCGCCGATAAAAACGACAAAGAAATTCTGGAAGCCGTTATCCAGACCCATCTTCGCATGTTGTTCCTGCAAGGTGACTATGTGTCGGCAAATATCCGCCTTTACAGTCAATTACCGGAAGAAATTCGCGAAAAACACCAGGATTTGCGGCGCGGCTACGCGAAACTATGGGACAGATTACTACGAAAAGCCCGCGACAGCGGCCACCTCAGGTCAGAACTTGAAATCACCCCTCTTCGTCAGTTTATTCTGGGCGCGCTAAACTGGAGTATCGAATGGTATGATATCGAAAATTATACCGTTGAAGAGTTTAGTGAAAAAGCCATCAAACTCATCGGCCACGGGATGTACACATCTGACTAAATCTTGACCCGGGCCGGGTCAGGATTTATTGCCAAAGGTGGTCTCAAACGCATTACTGCCATCATCGGCCTGCTGCTTTTCAATGAGATGACCAATCAGTTGAATTTCCTGTTCCATCAACGGGGCAATACCGTTATTCAGGCTTTGTTTTACTAGATTTTTGGTTTGTATCATTGCCTCACGTGGATTTTGGGTGAGGATATCAAGTCGCTGTTTAACCGCATTTTCCAGCTCATCTTGGTCTACCACCTGACTTGCAAGCCCTAGTGACACCGCCTCATCCGCGCCTACGCGGCGCCCCATCAAAAGAATATCCATGGCCCTCTGTAGCCCCAATTTTTCGAGCAGAAGACGCGTGCTGGCTCCTTCAGGGACAACACCTAGCTGAATAAACGGATATTGCAGATATGCTTTCTCGCTCATGATCACCATATCGCAATGAAGCAACATTGTAGCGCCACCCCCAACAGCTCCCCCTTGCACCGCTGCCACGATTGGCAACTCACATTCATGTAGGGCTTTGAAGAACCTGAAAGCGTGTCCATGCATGGCTTGAGGCCAGTCGGTAACAAATTCTGATTTCCGATTTCCCGCGCAAAAAGTTGGTCCTTCACTGCGGATAAGAACGGCATTGATTTCTTTATTGTCCACCGCCGTATTAAGCGCCTCTTCAAAGACTTGAAATTCGTTTGTGCCGACAGGATTACGTTTGTCCGGCTCTGTAAATTCAATAATCCGGACACCCACCTCGTCATAATATCTCGCCATTGCACATCCAATCATTAATTCTAACATACGTTAGAATACTAAGATGAGGTTTTCACTTTTGGCAATCACAAATTTTTGTTCCTGCTAATTTATCCTATTGCGCGAGATAGCCACCATCGATCGGAATGGCACTTCCTGTCATGAATTTTGCTTTGTCTGATGCCGCAAATAAAATGCCAGCAGCAATGTCGGCTGGCTCCCCAAAATGACCAATAGGATGCAATGACTTCAACTTATGACCAAAACTTCCTGGTGAGCCTTGTTGGGCCATAACTTCTTCGACCAAAGGCGTTTCCGTATAGCCGGGCAAGATCGCATTGACGCGAATGTTATACTTGTATTGCCCACAATAAAGGGCTGTCGCCTTTGTAAAATTCAAGACAGCGGCCTTACTGGAACAATAGGCTGGAGCCGCAAAAATACCGACCTCACCAGCAACTGATGAGATATTGACGATGGCACCACCGCGCCCTTTCATCTCTTTGATGGCAAAGCGCGTACCAAGGAAAACGGCATCCAGATTAACCGCATGTTGAAGACGCCATTCTTCCAACGACATTTCCTCAAGTGGGGTTGAAATGGCAATTCCTGCGTTATTGACGAGGACATCAAGTGTTCCAAATTCACTTCTGACAAATTCGAACACTTTTTCCCAATCTGCTTCCTCTGCCACGTCCTGTCGGATAAATCTGATGTTGTCAGGGTTTTTTGAAGTGGCGCATACTTCTTCACCTGCCCCAACATTCAAATCCGTAATCACAACCTTTGCTCCCTCTTCCAAAAACTGGCGCGCAGTTTCCTTACCAATTCCGGAAGCTCCCCCGGTTATCAGAACCACCTTATCTTGAAAATCACCACTCATCCCCTCACCCTTATTGTTCTTGATTGCTAGATTGATAAGCTCGCTTATTATCGTTGATCCCTTCAACGGTAGATGTCAAGTTCTACTGCGCTGCTTTCAATTGACCTCTGGGCCTACAATTCAGTCGATTGAACATAAATAAAGGGCGACACTAGTTAGGCCGCCCTTTTGAACTGATGGATTGTTATATTAAATCACTTGCCGCAACTTTACCTGTTCCTGAATTCCTGTTTCTTCTGAGTGGAAGAAACTTATTAAATCATTTAGTGATTGCGCTTCGACACTCAAATTTTCTGCAGAATTCAAGCTTTCCATTACCAATGAAGCATTTTGTTGTGTCATTTGATCCATATCAGAAATGGCCGCATTAGTTTCCTGTATCCCTTGAGCTTGTTCTTCACTCGCCACAGAGATTTCTCCAATAATATCTGTTGCCTTCTTAATGGCTGTAACAATCTCCTTCAATGACTCTCCTGTCTCATTGGTGAGAGAAACGCCTCCTTTTATTTGTTTTTCACTATGGGTAATGAGGGTTTTGACATCTTTCGCTGCCGTTGCTGTTCGCTGAGCCAGTGTTCCAACTTCAGCAGCGACTACGGCAAAGCCCTTTCCAGCTTCACCCGCCCTTGCAGCTTCAACCGATGCATTAAGGGCCAACAGATTTGTCTGAAAAGCAATCTCATCTATGACCCCAATTATTTCAAATACTTTTCTAGAGGACTCTTCAATATCAGACATAGCGTTCATTGATTTCTCGACTACTTGCCCCCCACTTTCAGCAACTCGATATGCTTCGATGGAAAGATCATTTGCATTACGCGCATGTTCTGCATTTTGCTTCACAATCGTAGACAATTCCTCCATTGAAGCAGCAGATTCCTCAAGATTTGCCGCTTGAGTCTCTGTGCGTTGATTTAATCCTCGGCTGCCTGATGTTATTTTTTCTGCAGAAGCTCCTATTGAATGTGAGGACCTAATAATCTTAGTGACAATATCATTCAATTGCTCAGCAGTCCGATTGCTATCTGATTTCAGTTGGTTAAAGGTCCCCTCATACTCCTTGGAGATCCGATAGGTTAGATCACCATTTGCAAGAGCTGAGAGAGCAGCACCGACTTCACTAATAACACTATCAACCGTGTCATTCAGATCATTCATGGCAATAGCCAGGCGTTTCATAAACCCTTCTTTGCCCTCAATAGGCACGGATTTGGTGAAATCACCCGCAACAACCGCTGTTACCATCGCATCAATTTCTTCGCGGACGGATAGCTCTTCGGTAATATCTTCCCACTCCAAAGTCGTGCCGATAACTTCACCTTCACCATTCTTTACTGCAGAAAAAATCACATCAAAAGTAGTGTTACCGAACACAAAACGACCTTTTTGATTGGTGCTAGCCGCGTTCATCAGGCTGTTTTCGAAATTAGCAGCCTGTAAAAGTGGCTGTACCGAGTCGCCAACAAGATTTCCAATGTCAAATCGGGGATAAGATTTTTGAATCTCAATCTGTGTTTTACTCAGCAGATAATAGAGAGCCTTGTTTGCATATAAAATCTGACCATTTGTATCGGTTAAAAGAACACAAGCTGCACAATTATCAAGAGCAATTTTGATCCGCATATTTTCAGCCGCGATTTCTAATTGCTTGGCAACTTTCAGTTTCTCTTCTTCCTGACGGGCTTTTTCCTCCTCCTCTTTTTTGAGCCTTTCGTTTTCCATTCTGGCCATTTCAATCGCATTGTCCTGGAAGATCTTTATGGCACGGGCCATATCGCCAACTTCATCTTGCTTTTCCTGCATTGGAATAGCCGTTTCAGTATCTCCATCTGCTAACTGCTTTGCAGATGCAATTATTGCGATGAGGCCGTTGACTAACTGACGAGAGAAAAACACACCAACCGCGCCAACAATAAACAAAAGCGCTATTCCCAAAACGAGCATATTATTTCTGACATCTGCTATTGGCGCACTATATTCTGCCTCATCTATTTCTGAAAGGATGGCCCAACGAACCCCCATGAATTCAAGTGGGCCATAAATGGATTTCACATCTACACCGCGATAATCCGGTGCAATGATTGCTCCTTGTTCTCCTTTTAGGGCAAGACGGGCTGGCTCTGTATCTACTGTGCGCGCCAATATGGTAGATTTCTCAGAAAATCTAGAGTCGCTCCGCATCAGCAAGTCCTGACCGACAATGTAACTTTCACCGCTTTCACCCAGTCCCGTTGCATCCTGCATTAGTGTATTAATCCGGCTAATCGGCATTTGAAACACGAGTACACCAACGGGAGTACTCTCGTCTAAAATTGGCATTCCGATAAAACTCGCAGGGGCACCAAAACTGGGTGCGTAAGGTTCAAAATCTATAAATATCTGGTGGTCCAATTGAAGCTTGGATTTGGCGGCGCGATATACATCACCAAGACCACTATCTTGCCATTTACCCGTTTCCAGATTGGTTGCGTAATCAAGTTCTTTAAATACGCTGTAGGTCAAGTTTCCCTCTAAATCGAACAGGAAAATATCATAGTACTCGTTGGTATAGAGTTTCTGCCGAAACCAGGGATGGTAACGTTTATGGACATCACTATAAAAGGATCCATCAGCAGCGTAATCCAATTTTTCTTTCTGCCCCGTAGGGAAAGAATTTTCAGTTATGTATAGGGATTGCAGGGTCTTTGTCTGGTCACCAGACAAAGATTTCCAAGAAGAGTTAAATAGCTTAGTCGCCTCAATAACAGCTGGGTTAGAAGCTGTTTCCAACAAATCTTCTTTGATACTGGTCAGATAATTCTCAAGCGCATTAGTTCGTGCCTGTTGCGCTACTTGAAGTTTCTTCGTCACTTCAAAATCAATCGTAGAAGCGCTTTGTATATAGCTAATGCCACCTAGGCTCACGCCCAACAGCAAAGACGAGACAATAATTAGAAGTGGTAGTTTTTGCGAAATTCGCAGGTTCTGGATACTCATGGGGAAGCATCTCCGAAATTATAAATAAATTAAATTAGGGATAAGCGAACTGGAACTGATACGAGGCTCGTTGTTATAGAGAAAGGTCGCCAACCTTTATCCTATGGATAGAATGATCCATACGACTCACACATATATTAGTAATATTAATATTCTCTAAATTGTTGCATCTAAATTCTTCTGATAATGTAATTATAACGGGTGACGGTGTTTCAAATTCCGATCACACTTCACTCAGATAGTTTTTAATTCTTTGCAGGAATCTCTCTGCCACAGGCGTCAAAGGGCGTGACCTACTTTTCGTCGCGGATAAAGTATGTGTTGGCAGTTGCAGAATGTTATCCAGTAACACGAAATCCTTTTGCAAATGCGTAAAAGCAGGATCAACGCCAAAGACCGGAGACGCCGCGTCGGTTCTTCGGACAATATCTCTTACGAGATCAAAATCGTCGCAGAGATAATGAGGACGAAACTGTTTATCACCTAGTGCATTGAGACTTCTGGTAAGGTCACTATCAATTTCCTCGATGGAGGAGGATTGCACCCAAGGGTACTTGGTTAAATTCTCAGGTTTCACTTTCTTCTGTGTCGTCAGCGGATGATCTTTACGGATCATCATTTTGCAATGCAAATCCCTTAAATGAAGAATTTCAAGCTCCGGCCACCTGCGAAACTGGCGGGCTGTCCCAAAAACAAGATCAAGCTCTCCGCTCAATAACTGCGGCGCGTGATTTTCTGCAGATCCGGTATACATTTCAACCTGTATCTGAGGGTGAGTACCGATAAAATCCATAAGGGCAGGAGAGAAGAATTTCTGAAAAGCACCGGGAGAAAACCCAACGCGTAACTTACCCGCTTTCAGGTCTCGATAATCTCGAATGCCTTCCACAAGATCTTCCGCGTCTCCCAGGATACGTTTTGCGGTGGTGACGAAATCCCGTCCTGCATCAGTAAGACGTACGCCCCTCGGAAGTCGCTGAAACAGTTTAACTCCAAGGTCTTCTTCTACGTCTGCAACACTTCTGGTAAGGGCCGATTGCGTGATGGACAAATTATGTGCGGCGAGCGTTATTCCTTCAGACCGCGCAACTTCCACCACATGGCGCATTTTTTTCAAATCAATCATATCGAATGCCATTCATATTATGCATGGCAAAAACTTTATTTTGAATTTGTAAGAATGGCAATTCTGACTTCTAATCAATCTAACTAACAAAAACCCGATAAAGGGAAGCAATAAAACATGAAATCAAAGCTTTGTAGTGATTTAGGAATTGAGTTTCCCTTGTTTGCCTTTTCCCATTGCCGGGATGTGGTTGTGGAAGTGTCTAAAGCCGGTGGCATGGGTGTTCTAGGTGTTGCCGGTCTCACCCCAGAACAGCTGAAACAGGAGCTTGTCTGGATTGACGATCATGTGGATGGGAAACCTTATGGCGTTGATCTGATTGTTCCCGCTGTGTTTGACGGTAAAAATCAAAAAACAAAATCAGATGAAAAACCATCAGAACTGAAAGTGCCGGAAACTCATGCGAGTTTTGTGCGCGAATTGCTGGAAAAACACAACATTGACGCATCAGAGTTCACAACCGAGCGTTTTCAAGGTGGGACGCGCCTTGGCGACAATGCCCGTGATGATGCATCAGCGACAATGTTGGATGTTGCCTTTGAGCATCCAATTTCATTAATCGCGAACGCACTTGGCGTTCCGCCTAAACACATGCTGGAACGGTCCAAAGCAGAAGGTGTTCCGGTTGCCGCCCTTGTTGGTACGCCAGATCAGGCCGTGAAACAGGCCAAAGCAGGTGTTGATTTGATTATTGCTGCGGGCGGTGAAGCTGGCGGCCATTGCGGCAGCATTTCAACCTTGGTTTTAGTCCCAGAAGTCGTTGACGCCATTTCTCATATTGCTGACATACCGGTTCTTGCCGCAGGTGGCATAGTCACAGGCCGACAAATGGCTGCCTGCATGTCCATGGGTGCTGCGGGTGCCTGGACAGGGTCTGTTTGGCTTACCACAGCTGAGGCCGAGACATCAGAAGTCATCAAAGAAAAACTGATCGCTGCCTCATCGCGTGATACCATTCGGTCAAAATCAAGAACAGGAAAGTTCTCGCGGCAGCTAAGAAGTGCGTGGACCGATGCGTGGGAAGAAGAAGATGCACCAACACCCCTTCCGATGCCACACCAGTTTGGGCTCACAGAACGAGCCATGCGAAAAATTCATAAGCTCGCTGACGGTGGACATGAAGGGGCAAGAGAGCTCGTAAGTTATTGGGTTGGGCAAGGCGTTGGCATGATGAATAAACGCCTCTCAACACGTGCGGTCATGTATGAATTTATGGAAGATTTTCTAAAGGCGACAGATCGCCTCAGTGAGCTGACTAGTGAAGACTAAGGGGAAAAAAATGACAATAACAAGCCTCAAAGGTACCTCTGACGATGACCTAAAACATGCGTTGGAAGATGCCAATATCCCAACGTTACTTGCTGTCATAGCCCAAATTACGGGCGACGCAAGTGATCTTACCCGCAACATGCGACCTTCCCGAAGCCTGGAAGGGTTGCGTCATATTTCAGAAGGGCAACAAGCTGAAATTCGCCAAAGCGCATTTGAACTTTTTAGGAAAATTCGAAACGGTGATATCGAAGTCTCCGCTTTGCCAAATCAAGATACGCTTCATGAAATGCTATCCGCCTATGTGGCGGAACCTGTGGGCAAGGAATATGTCCCCATGTTTCTTGAAGATATGGGTTTTAACAACTCCCTTGAAACGCATCTGAATTGGAAGAATGAAAAACCAGATGCAGAAACCTTAAACGACAATCATGTTGTTATTATTGGGGGCGGCCTGTCAGGCATTTGCGCCGCAATCCACCTTCAAAAAGCAGGCATTCCCTACACAATCTTTGAAAAGAACCCCTCAGTAGGTGGCACATGGTATGAAAACACTTACCCGCATTGTGGCGTCGACACTCCGAACCATTTCTACTCTTTCTCGTTCGAACCGAACTACGACTGGTCCGCTTATTATTCCAAACAGCCGGAGCTGATTTCTTACATTCGGCGGGTCGCAGACAAATACAGGGTTAATGAAAATACAGAGTTTGGGGTCAGCCTGAAATCAGCGACATATGATGAAGGCAGGAAATGTTGGAACATTACACTGACTAATGAAGATGGATCGGAACGGCATCTCATCTCCCGCTTTTTAATCAGTGCTGTGGGGCAACTCAATCGGGCAAGTATCCCTGACTTCAAAGGGAAAGATGAATTTGAAGGTCCGTCTTTTCACTCAGCAAACTGGCAATCAGATGTGGATCTGAAAGGCAAAAATGTCGTGGTTGTGGGTACTGGGGCGTCTGCTATGCAGTTCTGCCCAGCGATCGCAGACAGCGTAAAATCACTCACCGTTTTGCAAAGAACACCGCACTGGATCCGGATGCTACCCGATTATCATAAGACGGTTAGTGCTGGTAAGAAATGGTTATTGAAACATATCCCGTTTTATCAAAACTGGTATCGTTTCCGCCTGTTCTGGAGCTACGGCGATGGCGTTTGGGAGTCCCTTCATTATGACCCCAATTGGCCGGATGCAGCCCATTCGCTTAACGCTGAAAATGCACGTCACCGCAAAGCCTATATTCAAAACCTGTCTGACGCTTTGGATGGGGATGAAGAATTATTGAAGAAAGTCGTGCCTGACTTCCCACCATTTGCCAAGCGTATGCTGATTGATAATCACTGGTGCGAAATGCTCAAAAAAGACAATGTTGAGCTTGTCACCGAAGGTGTCAGTGAAATTCGCCACAACGGCATTGTAGATGCGGCGGGCGACTTCCATCAGGCAGACGTCATCATTTATGCCACCGGATTTAAAGCAGGTGAAATGCTGGGATCAATGGAGATCATTGGTCGGGATGGCATCAATATTCACAAGAAATGGGGTACGGATGCTCGCGCCTACATGGGCATGACAGCCCCTGATTTCCCCAATTTCTTTATGTTCTATGGTCCGAATACCAACCTCGCCCACGGGGGTAGTTTGATTTTCCATATCGAATGCCAATCCAGATACATCGCCAAAATGCTGATGCAGATGATTGACGGCGGATATACCGAAGTCGAAGTGCGCGAAGACGTTCATGATCTCTACAATGACAAGGTAGATGCAGAGCATAACAGCATGGTCTGGACACATCCCGGAGTGAACAGCTGGTATAAGAACGACAAAGGCCGAATTGTCGTCAATTCACCTTGGCGATTGGTGGATTACTGGTCCATGACCCATGAGGTCAACATGTCTGACTATAAGTTACAAGGATAGGTCAGATGCCACTAAACATCGCAGAATTAAACGAAGCGATCGCGGACGCCCTCCCCGATCGTGAAGCCATCGTTTTTGGCAAACGACGAATTACTTTCGCTGAGTTCAACGATCGAACACGCAGATTGGCCAACCTGCTTCTGGATCATGGAATAACCGTTCATGCCGAACGTGAAAATCTTCAGAATTGGCAATCCGGGCAGGATCATGTTGGTTTGTACATGTATAACTGCAACGAATACCCTGAAGGGATCTTGGGGTGTTTGAAAGCACGCGCCGTGCCGATTAACATCAACTATCGATATGTGGAAGAAGAACTGATCTATGTCATGCGCGATGCAGGATTAAAGGCGCTCATATTTCATGGATGTTTTGCGGACAAAGTCGATGCGATACGACATCAGCTTCCTGATCTAAAATTACTCATTCAAGTTGAAGATGGATCAAACACTCCTTTGTTGGAAGGCGCCATCGCCTATGAAGATGCACTAACCTCCTCCTCTTCTGAAAAACCGGATGTCATCCCCTCACCTGATGATTTGTACGTGATTTACACAGGCGGAACGACAGGCATGCCAAAGGGGGTCCTTTGGCGTCAATGTGACTTTCTTCCTTCTGTTTTGGGAGGCCGCCATGACGATGGATCCCCGATTGAAGATATCGGAACCTTTATTGATAAGGCTGTAAACTCAAAGTCTTCCTCCTCCCTCGCGGCACCGCCTTATATGCATGGGACTGGGCAGATTGTCTCTTTCGTTGCGTGGCACAACGGAAACACCGTTGTCCTGCAGGATAACATGACCCATATGGATCCCGCTGAGTTGATGGAGGTGGCAGAACGGGAAAAGGTGAAAACCATCGCCATCGTCGGGGATGCTTTTGCCCGCCCTATTGCTGATGAAATTGAACGCAAAAAATACGATCTTTCATCATGGCGATTAATGGTAAGCAGCGGCGCAATTTTTTCAACATCTGTGAAAAACAGGCTGCTCGCGAAAAATCCGAAACTCACTATCATTGACGCGTTCGGTTCATCAGAGACCGGTGCCCATGGTCACAATGTGGCGAGCGGCAACATAGATGACAAAACATCAAAGTTTGAATTCTCCCCAAATGGCGTCGCGCTGAACCAGGGAAAAACCGCCCTCGCAACCTCCGAAGATGAAAGTCTTGGCTGGTTCGCTGTGAAAGGCAACATTCCCCTTGGGTATCTCAATGATGAGCAAAAAACCAATGAAACCTTTCCTGTGGTGGATGGGGTTCGATACTCCA